>JBLNCV010000001.1:0-3914 GCA_050260975.1 Syntrophothermus sp.
AGCGTTCAAAGGCCGAGACCAGATAGTAGAGCACGGTCGATAGCGCCACGAGGATGAGCAGGGAACTCATCACCAGGCTCATGTTGAACACCTGCCCGCCATAGACGATGAGATAGCCCAGACCGGCGGAGGAGACGAGAAACTCGCCCGTGATCGTGCCAACAAACGACAGTCCGACGTTGACCTTGAGCGCGCCAATCATGGTTGGAACGCTCGCTGGCAGCACAACTTTAGTCAAGACCTGCAACTTGCTGGCACCGAAGCTCTTGACGAGCTTGATGCGGTTGGGATCGACCTGGCGGAACCCGGTGAAGACCATCAGAAGCGTGACGATGAACGAGATCGCGATAGCCATGGCGATAATCGCCCGGGGGTTTGTTCCCAGCCAGACGATGAAGATAGGGCCGATGGCGACTTTGGGTATGGAGTTTACGACGACGATGTAGGGTTCGAGAACCCGCGACCAGAACTCTGACCACCAGAGGCCGATGGCCAGCACGATTCCCAGGGCGGTGCCGAAAACGAATCCCGCGATGGTCTCCCAGGCGGTATACCACAGGTGGGTGAAAAGTTCGCCGGAATGGGCCAATTTTGCTGCAGTTTCGTAGGCTTTGCTGGGTTGGCTGATTACGAAGGCGTTGATCCACCCCAGCCGGGCGGCAACTTCCCATAAGGCAAAGAAACCGGCCAACAAGGCTAACCTCACACCGATGATCAGCCAGCGCTCGCGGGCGAGAGCACGGAGATAGGCCCGGTGGGCGGTCGAAGGTGCGGCCCTGCTGGACGTTCCGGATAGGGATGCCACGGGCCGGGCGGTTTTTAACCCGGGAGTCGCGGGCGTGGAAACCGCCTCACGCTCCGTGTTGAGATTGTCAGCCGGTTTCGACATATTGGTCCAGCTCCTTCCAGATGCGATTGAAGTACTGCGGAAACTCGGGCGACTCCCGTGCTTCGATTGAGGCGGGGGGACCGGCGCTCAGGTGAATGTAGAACTCGGACTTCACCCTTCCCGGCCTGGCCGAGAGAACGATGACCCGGTCGGAGAGGGCGATTGCTTCCGCGATATCGTGGGTGACCAGGATTACAGTCTTATGTTCCTGCCGCAAGATTGTGCCGATCTCCGCCCCCATGCTAAGCCGGGTCTGGTAATCCAGGGCGGAGAATGGTTCATCCAAAAGGAGAACCTCCGGGTCGACCGCCAGCGTGCGTGCCAGTGCGACCCGCTGGCGCATGCCGCCGGAGAGCTGGTTAGGACGGTGGCGTTCAAAGCCGCCGAGGCCGTAAGCTGCAAGAAGCCGGCGTACGTGGGCCACGGATGCAGGGGTCCGCATCCGGCGGAGTTCGAGCCCGAGCAAAGCGTTGTCCAAAATACTCCGCCACTCAAAGAGGTAGTCCTGCTGGAGCATGTAGCCGATCTTGGGGGAGGCGCCTTGAACAGGCTGGCCATCGATCAACACCTCGCCTGAACTTGGAGCGATCATACCTGCAATTATTGAAAGCAGGGTGCTCTTCCCGCAGCCGCTGGGGCCGACGATGCTCACAAACTCTTGGGCGGCGACAGTGAGCGAGATGTTGTGCAACGCCGCAATTTCAGCATGAAGGTCGTAATATGTAAGGCTGACATTTTGGAGCTCGACTTTGGGCAAAGCCATAATAATGGCTCCTCCCCCGTTTTGTTTTCTTAATCCGACTGCTTGATTGCTGCGACCGCTTTATCGGCAAAACGGTTGGTCATCAGCGTTTGGAAGGGTATGGGGCCTCCTTTGAGTTCGCCGGCCGCCTCGATCACCGCTTGCAGGTGGGCAAAGCCTTTGGCGGAGATTTGTGGGGTCAGATTCCAGCTATCCTGATTCTTGTATCGGCGGATGGTTTTGATCAGAACATCCTGGTCGGTGCCGGGGAAGAATGGAGCGATCACTTCCGCAATCTCCTCGGGACTGTGCCTGGCGACCCACATCTGGCCGCGGTAGATCGCGTTGGTGAACTTCTGTAGCATGTCCGGATGCTGTTGAATGAAGCTTTTGCGCGCATGGTAGACGGTGTAGGTGATCTCGCCGCCATCAACGCCGAGGGAAGCCACGATGTAACCGACGCCGGCCTTCTCCATCTGCGAGATGGTCGGCTCAAACTGGGCGATGAATTCGCCGACTCCCGCCTGGAAAGCACCCGGAGCGGAGGTGTACGCCAGGTTCTGGGTGATATCCACGTCTTTATTGGGATCCAGCCCGTGCTGCCGCAGAATCCATTCCAGGACCATCTCGGGCACGCCGCCCTTGCGGGCCCCGACAATGGACTTGCCTTTGACATCCTCCCACTTGAAGTTGGGCATGGGTTTACGCGACATCAAAAACGAACCATCGCGCTTGGTGAGCTGCGCAAAGCCGACGATGTAGTCGGCGGCGCCCTGTTTGTAGATGTAAACCGCCGCTTCGGGCCCGAAAAACCCGATGTCCACGCTGCCCGAGACCAGCGCGGCGGCTCCCTTATCGGCTCCCCAAGCCGTGCTCAGGTCGATCTTGAGCCCCTCGTCCTCAAAGAATCCTTTCACCAGAGCAACGTACTGCGGCGCATAGAAGACCGAGCGTACAACCTCCGACAGGCGCACGGTCACCGGCCCGGTGGCCGCCGTCTGCGCCGAATGCGCCGTCATCCCAAGAAGTTGGACTCCAACCAGGAGTGTTACCAAGAGGATCAGAGCCCCTGATATTCGCCGCGCCGGCGACCATGAACAATCCGGTCTTCTCCTTGGCCTCCGCGAGGTTTCCCCGGCAACCATCTTTACTCCTCCCATCACCGGTATAGTGTTAACGGCCCTGCGTGGAAGGCGCTGATGCCTGGTGTGGCAGGACCTCTTCACCTGTCAGACTATGCCACTTGCAGGCAAAAGGTGAGGCAAGGACGAGCTGTAGGGAGGTAAAACACGATATATTCCTGAAGTACACCGATAATTTGGAGGAATTGGCAATATCCGCAACGAAATAGCCATCTAGGGCCGGAAGTGATTTAATTTGCTGGCATGGTTCTTGAACTGGAAACGGGGGGATTGTGGTGATTCGCAAGCTGGCGCCGAACGATATCCCGGAAGTGATGGGCTTTTTGATGGAGGAGAGTTCATTTAACCTCTTTATCATTGGCGATATCGAGAATTTCGGAATTGAAACGGACTTCCAGACAGTATGGGGGGAGTTTGACGAGCAAAGATTGGTTGCGGTCATGCTCAGGTATTTTGATTCCTATGTGCTCTATGCCAAGGCGCCATATGATGCGACGGGCTTCGGGGAGATCATCCGGCGCAGCGGTAACGGCGGGCTCCTCTCGGGAAAGGCGGACGTCGTGGCGCAAATGGAAGAGCCTCTCCAACTTGATGAGACGAAGAAGAGGTCTACGTACTTTTGCACCCTCCGCCGCCTTGATCAGCTGGAATCTGCCGCAGCCGAAAGCTGGGCAACCGGAAACGAGTTTCACGTAAAGCGCGCCTCAGAAGCCGATGTGGGCCGGATCCTGGCGCTATATAAGCTGATAAAGGAATTTGGGGCTCCCTCCTCGCGGGAGATGCTGGCAAAAAGTTTGGCCACGCATGCGGGGCGCTGTTACTTTGTCGAAGACGATGCCGGCAACATTATCTCCATGGCGCAATCGACCGCGGAGAACTCCCGCTCGGCCATGATTGTGGGCGTGGCCACCCACCCCGGACAGCGTAAGAAAGGCCTAGCCTCCGTGTGTGTCGCCAAACTCTGTCATGATCTTCTTGTGGAGGGAAAGGAGGCATGTCTTTTCTATTCCAATCCCGAGGCGGGCCGCATTTACAAGCGCCTGGGGTTCCAGGACATCGGTATGTGGAGCATGTACACACTCTCTTTAGAAGAGACAGGGCATTACCGATCACTAAAATGAAACTTTTCCCAAGGGGTGAA
>JBLNCV010000002.1:0-2638 GCA_050260975.1 Syntrophothermus sp.
GAAAAGCTCCTGGTGAAGGCCAAGGTGGACGAGGCCGACGTGAGCCAGGTCAGGGCCGGGCAGGAGGCCACCATCACCTCCGACGCCGTCCTGGACCTCAAGCTGTCCGGCCGGGTGACCAGGGTGGCGCCGGAAGCCGTGATGGAAGGCAACGTCTCCAAATTCCTGGCGGACGTCGAGGTGGATAACGCCGGCCAGGCGCTCAAGTCCGGCATGTCCGCGGACGTGGAGATCGTCACCTACCGCAAGCCTAAGACCTTGTTTGTCCCGATCCAGGCGGTGGTGGAACGGCGCGTGGGCAAGGAAATGAAGAAGGTGGTCTTTGTCTTCGTCAAAGGCCAGGCCAGACAGACCGAGGTCAAGACCGGCCTGGCCAACATGTCGGACATCGAGATCACCAAAGGGCTCAACCCGGGGGATGTGGTGATTATCGGGGACTACCAGACCCTGAAGAAGCTCAAGGATGGCGACAAGGTACGGCTGCCGGACGCCAAGAGCCGCAAGGAACAGATGAAACAGGCAGGAGCGATGTAGGATGATCGTCATCAAGAACCTCACCAAGATCTACAAGAACGGCAGCATCGAGGTGCCCGCCTTGCAGGAGGTCTCCTTGCATATCCGGCCCAGGGAGTTTGTCTCCATCATGGGCCCTTCGGGTTCCGGGAAGTCCACTCTGATGAATATCCTGGGTTGCCTGGACCGGCCGACCTCGGGATACTATGCTCTGGACGGCAGCGAGGTGAGCCGGCTGGATGAAGATGGGCTGGCCCGGATCCGGAACCGGAAGATCGGCTTTGTCTTTCAGACCTTCAACCTCCTGCCCAGGATTACCGCCCTGGAGAATGTGGAGCTCCCGCTGATCTACGCCGGGGCCGGCAGGCGGGAACGCCGGGAACGGGCCTTGCGCGCCCTGGAATCGGTGGGGCTGTCGGACCGGGTGCACCACCGGCCCAACGAGCTCTCCGGCGGGCAGAGGCAGCGGGTGGCCATCGCCAGGGCGCTGGTTACCGAGCCGGCCCTGATCCTGGCCGATGAGCCCACCGGAAATCTGGACAGCAAATCCGGCGAGGAAGTGATGGGGATCCTGCAACACTTGAATGACGGTGGGATGACCATCGTCCTGGTCACGCACGACGCCGGGATTGCCGCGCATACCCAGCGGATCGTGCATTTCCGGGACGGCCGGATTGTCCGGGAAGAGGTGGTCGCCTCCCCCCGCCGGGCGCTGGCGGCGGGAGCAGGGGGGGCCGGTCTGGAAATGGCCGCAGCCTACGCCGGCGAACATGCCGCGGCGCAGGAAACAGCCTCCAAAGACCAGATCGTGGGCACGCCCAAAGACCAGCTTGCCGATCCGGCGTCCGCCGGCCAGGGGATGGAGGTAGTGCGCATTGAAGTTCCTCGAAAGCATTAAGCTGGCGCTTAACAGCCTGCGGGCCAATAAGATGCGTTCGGCGCTCACCCTGCTGGGAATTATCATCGGGGTGGCCTCGGTGATCGCCATGGTCTCCATGGGAGAGGGGGCGGACCGGATGGTTCGGGGCGAAATCTCCGGCCTGGGGGCCAACCTGGTCTGGGTTCAGCCGGACTATAGAATCAGAGATGTACAACAAGGCAGATTCAAACCCCTGGCCATCAAGGATGCGGAACTTATTCGGGCGGCGGTTCCCGAACTCAAGGAGGTATCTCCTTGGTCGAGCCGGAGCGCCACTTTTCGTTACCGGAACCGCCACGAAGACGGGTCGGTGCAAGGGACGACCGCCAGCTACGTGGATCTGCGCAGCCTGAATGTGAGCGAAGGGCGTTTTCTATCCGAAGCTGATGTAAAGGCCGGGCGCCGGGTGGCGGTTTTGGGGTCGGACCTGGCGGAAAAACTTTTCGGCGCCCAGCCAGCCGCCGGTGAAATGCTGAAGATCAACTCGGTGCCCTTCCTGGTCATCGGGGTGATGGCCAAGGTCAAGGAGGCATTCGGGGATGGGACAAGTACAAACATGGTAGCTTACCTGCCCATTGCCAGGATGATTCAGATGACGGGCAACGACAGGGTGGAAGTAATCTTTGCCCAGGCCAGGGACGCCCAGGTGGTCCCCAGGGCGATGGCCAAGATGGAATCGGTTTTGCGCCGGAAGTACGGCAACGAGTATAAATACATGGTTTCCAGCCAGGAGAGCACGCTGGAGTTTGCCAGGACGATCACCTCCGTTTTTACGGCCATTCTGGCCGGGATCGGGAGCATCTCCCTGATCGTGGGCGGGATCGGGGTCATGAATATCATGCTGGTCTCGGTTACGGAACGGACCAGGGAGATCGGGATTCGCAAGGCGCTGGGCGGCCGGCGCGCGGACATTCTGCGCCAGTTTCTGATTGAAGCGGTGGTGCTCTGCCTGCTCGGGGGAACCGTGGGGATTATCCTGGGCGCCCTTGCCGCCAAGTTGATCTCGGCCTTTGCTCCGTGGCCGGGGATAGTTTCCACCGGCTCCATCTTCCTGGCTTTTGGCTTCTCCACGGCGATCGGGCTGGTCTTCGGCGTCTATCCGGCTTACAAGGCGGCCAGCCTTGATCCCATCGAGGCTTTGCGGTATGAATGAGATGAATAATGCGAGAGAAGGTTGCGGACGGATGGGAAGGAGAGGAAGATTGA
>JBLNCV010000003.1:0-3641 GCA_050260975.1 Syntrophothermus sp.
GGTGCTGGTTCGTGGCAGGTTCGGCGGCACTAAATAAAGCCCTGGGCAACGCCTATTGGCAAGCCCAAGGCCTCTTGAGTTTATCCGAACGTTACCAATTGCTTCGTCAAGCTCAATGAACGCCGGATGCGGGACCGCACGTCCGGTGGTGTGAGAGGGCGGCGGGCGACCCCGCCCCCTACTCGATTTATTTTTGGCCGTCTGGATCATGCCTTTGTTGCCCGGATTACACCTTGACCTGTTCCTGTTTTCGTTCTTTGAGGATCCGCAAATGGTCCCTGTAAGAACCCTGGGTACTGCTGAACAGATACTCTTCATGAAACCCGAGAACTTCTTTGCCAGCCTTCATGATCTGCGCCACTTCGGTGACCCGGCGAGCCACACCCCGGCAAGTCTCCAGACCCCAGAAATCTTCCGCGGTTTCGCCGATGGGGCCAGCCCAGACGTTTCCGCCGTATTGGGAGGTTCCCGGCCCATTATTGGCAATGATTACCCCGTGGCGCAGGAAAGCAATCATGATCTCCAGGAAATCGGACAGGTAGACGGAAAATAAAAAGGATCTTCTACCACAATGACGTATGATTTTTGTACGACAAAAGGGAGGGAGGTAAAACATGAATGTCAGGCAATTGTTCGATCTCACCGGTCGGGTGGCCGTTGTAACCGGAGGATCCATGGGGTTGGGAATACAATTTGCCCGTGCCCTGGCGGAGTTGGGGGCAAACCTGGCGCTCTGCGCCCGCAAGGTGGAGCGCTGCGAAGAGGCGGCCGAGGAGTTGCGCCAGCTCGGGGTCAAAGCTCTTGCGCTGCAATGCGACGTGACCAATCCGGCGGATGTGCAGGCCCTGGTAGACCGAACCCTGGAGGAGTTCGGACGGATCGACATCCTGGTCAACAACGCAGGCGTCTCCTGGGGCGGCCCGATGGAAGACCTGCCGTTGGAACAGTGGAACAAGGTGATGGCCGCCAATGTAACAGGGACGTTTTTATGCACCCAGGCCGTGGGAAGGTTGATGATCCAGCAGAAAGGAGGCAAGATCATCAACCTGGCCTCGGTAGCCGGCCTGGGGGGATCTCCGCCGGAAGTGATGGATGCGGTGGTCTACAGCGCCAGCAAGGGGGCGGTGATCGCCTTTACCAGGGATCTGGCCTGCAAGTGGGCGAAGTACAACATCAATGTCAACGCCATTGCTCCCGGCTGGTTTCCCACCCATATGAGCGAGTGGATTATCGAGCACCGAAAGGATCTTCTCCTCCCCCACATTCCATTGGGGCGTTTTGGCGGAGAGGATGACTTGAAGGGGGCGATTGCGTTCTTAGCCTCCGACGCTTCCAACTACGTCACCGGTCACGTGCTGGTGGTGGACGGCGGCGTCTCGGCTTAACGCAGCAAAAATTGGGGGGTTGACATCACAAGATGGGTTTGCTAAAATATGTGCTGTGAGCGTTCCTCGATAGCTCAATGGTAGAGCACCCGGCTGTTAACCGGGTGGTTGCTGGTTCGAGTCCAGCTCGAGGAGCCATTTTTTATTCTTATGGTTAAGATTCTTATCCGTGGCCTGAGCCGCGGTTTTTTTATCCTTTTTTTATCGCAGGGTTAACAAGAAGTTGAGTTTAAAAAAAGACTTGTTCCACAAGAATCGGCTGTGATACAATGGCCTCAGAGACTTGGCCAGCAGTTGCCAGTCAATGCTGCGAGGGGGATCCGGTCATGGATTTGCCTGGTGCGCCAGGGGCCGCCTTCCAGCGACATTCGGCGGGTCATAAAGAAATAGCGGCGGCGGGAGAAAAGGATCAGGGAGGGAATGGCAAAGTGGACTGGCAGGAAGAATACATCAAAAAGCTTAATGATGATATTTCCGAGGTGAAGACCAACCTGCGCGGATTTCGCGGAGAGTTCAAGGAAGAATTCAAAGGGATCCGTACGGAGATGAACGAAAAATTCGAGGGCGTTCGTGCAGAATTCAAGGAAGAATTCAAAGGTATCCGTACGGAGATGAACGAAAAATTCGAGGGCATCCATGCAGAAATGGACGGAGGATTTAGAGATATCCGTACGGAGATGAACGAAAAATTCGAGGGCATCCATGCAGAAACGAACGAAGAATTTAGAGGTATCCGTGCGGAAATCAATGAAATTAAAAGAGATACTGGAGTCTTAGTCCGCTGGGGCGTGAGTTTGGCGATAAGCTTGATGGTTACCATGATCGCCGGATTTTTGGGCACGATCGCCGCAATTCTCAAGCATTGATTGAATGGCACGCCACCAACATTTTAACAAGCGGGTTGAGAACAGAGCCACTGTCCTTGGGGCGGTGGCTTTTTGGTTTCTGTTTCCAGCAAATTTTTTCTAAAAAGATCTTGACAGGAGAGATCTTCCAGGTTATATTATTAGTAATAGTAATGATTACTATTACGGAGAAGAGGAAAGATAATGCAGGAAAAGTTCAGGATGACGCACCAGCGCCAGATTATCCTTGAGGAACTGAAAAACGTTACAACGCACCCGACCGCCGACGAGGTCTACGAAATGGTACGGCGGCGGTTGCCCCGGATCAGCTTGGGCACCGTTTACCGCAACCTGGAACTATTAGCGGAGGAAGGCATCATCCAGAAGCTGGAACTGGCGGGTACACAAAAACGGTTTGACGGCAACCCGGAAAACCACTACCACGTTCGCTGCATCCGTTGCGGCCGGGTGGACGACGTGCCGATTGAACCGGGCATGCTTATCGATCAGGCGGTACGTGGGGTAAGTGATTACGAAATAATCGGGTATCGGCTGAAGCTCATTGGGCTGTGCCCCCAATGCGCCAAGGAAGAGCCTGATTATATAAAAGGAGCTCAGAAGATGGGCAGAAAGGGGAAAAATTATGAAGACACTGAATGGAACGAGGACTGAAAAGAACATTCTCACGGCCTTTGCCGGGGAGTCGCAGGCGAGGAACCGCTATACTTACTTCGCCAGCAAAGCCAGAGAAGAAGGGTACGTACAGATCGCGGATTTTTTCGAGGAGACGGCCAATAACGAGAAAGAACATGCTAAACGGCTCTTCAAGCTGCTGGAGGGAAGCGAGGTCGAGATTCAGGCTGCATTTCCGGCCGGCGTGATTGGCACCACGGCGGAAAACCTCAAGGCTTCCGCCGGAGGAGAAAACTTTGAGTGGACGGAAATGTACCCGTCTTACGCCAGGGTTGCCCGAGAGGAAGGCTTCGAGGAGATCGCCCGGATCTTTGAATCCATCGCCAAAGCTGAGAAACAGCATGAGAGACGCTATCTTGGTCTTTTGGCCAATGTTGAGGCTGGAACGGTCTTCAAAAAAGCCAAAAGTGTGGTGTGGCGCTGCCGTAACTGCGGCTATATCCACGAGGGGACGGAGGCGCCCGAGGTCTGCCCTGCTTGCGCGCATCCGCAGGCATATTTCGAGCTTTTGACCGAAAACTGGTGATTGGCGCCAATTGGCAGAGGCATTAAGCAATCGCGTGGTTACGCATTTGAACAAAAGGCCACATTAAGCAAAGGGAGGAAAAGGATCATGGCCAAGAGGTTTGAGATTTACAAATGCGAGGTCTGCGGGCATATTGTGGAGGTCCTTCATGAGGGGAAAGGGCAACTGGTTTGCTGCGGCAAGCCCATGACG
>JBLNCV010000004.1:0-8581 GCA_050260975.1 Syntrophothermus sp.
GCGGTACAGAAGGTGGCGGACGCCTCCCGTGTCGTGCGCGATGCCGTCTTTTACGGCGGCGGCTACGGCCATGCCTATTTGTTCAAGCAGGTATCCCCCTTTCAATAGCTCGCAGACCAGCCCGATTCGTTGCTTGCGTTGCGCCCCCCCTTGCTCCAGGAGAAACTCCTTAACCGCCGGGGGCAGGTACGCCGCAAAGGACGAGTACTCCAGCGCCCTTGGCTTACGCTGGAAAAGCTCCATGTGGGCCACCCAGTCGATGGGAGTTTCCCTGTTGGAGTAGGGGCGCGTCAGGGTGGCCAGGGTTTCATAGTCCTGGTCCTGCACCTGGATTTTATCCCAGTAGACTTTCAGGATTACCCGTTGGCTGGGAGTTGCCCTGGGCACATCATAGGCCTGGCCCTCAAAGCGGATCCGGCTGTACTTATCCACCGTGGCCGTAAGGAGCCGGAAGACCTCAAAAGGTGCCCCGGGCAGGGCCAAGAGCTTTTCGCGCTCCTGCGCCCATAAGTCGGCGATTTCCCTATCCTTCTCGTAGTGGGTGCGGTGTAGATCTTCTTCCGCCGTTTTTAAAAGTTGGGCGTTGAAGCTTTCCAGATCTTTGAGTTGAGGGATCGGCACAAACCAGTTGCGTCGGACAAACCCTACTTTGTTTTCCACATGCCCCTTTTCGTTGCCGCGACCAGGGTTGCAAAACACCGGCTCAAAACGGTAGTGCAGGCAGAACCTTTCAAAGATCTCGGTAAGTTGGCGTTCTCCTCCCGTTAAGACTTTGGTTACGGCCGCCGGCAGGTTGTCAAACCAGATCTTTTTGGGTACCCCGCCGATATGTTCAAAAAGCTGCTTTAAGGCTTGCAAAAGGCACTCGGCATTTTCAGAAGGCACCAGGTAGGGAAACCCGGCATTGCTGAAAGGGAAAGAGAGCACCAGATATTTGCGTTCCGTAAGTTTGCCGTTTTCCACCACCACGGTGGTCCCAAAGTCCGCCTGCGCTTCGGCCTCGGAATGCGCCAGCTTCACGAAACGCTCTTGCTCCTGGGCATAAAGGCTGAATTTGCGCTTGGCCACGTACTCTCGGACGGTGCGCTCCGCTCCCGTGAAGTTATGCTCGGCCACCAGACGGTCATAAATCCTTTTGGCGGTATGCCGGTTTTTCTTGGGCAACCGGAGGTTGTCCAACAGCCAGGCGTCCACAATCTCTTCAAACGGCCCCATCACTGGCCGGCGTTTCTTACTCCGCTTTTGGGAGATGCTCCAATCGTCCCGGTCAGCATATTTTTTGGCCGTGCGCCAGTCGATCCCGACGGTCTGGGAGATCTCCGCGATACTTTTGTCTTCCCTGTCCCTTAAATGTTTGATATACTGTACTTGAGCCATTGCCAGCAATCCTTTCATACCTCCCGTCGTGTTTCTCACACAAACAGAAGGGTAGTATATTTTGGGTTGGCTGGCAAGGCTCTTTTCTCTTTCCACACTATGGATTTTTATGTTGCCGAACCCTGCATTTTTATTTTACCATATACAGGAAACAGCGGCGCCGTCCACCCCTGGAAAGAGGCGAGGTAGCTTACACCATTCGTAATCTGGCTGCTTTGAATTGGTTGAAAGTTAAACCTAGCAGGGATCTGCCGATCCCGGATGAGGTATTCTAGGTTGATCGCTTTTCGGCATTCATGCCCACGTGCATAAAAGATCCGGTTTCGTGCAAATTAATGCCAGAGCAGTGGAGGTCCCATCGTAATGGTGGGACAGTATTCGTCAGAATACGGGACCCTTCCACTGCTCTTTCTTTTGGCTTTTAGACCACCGTGGGTTTTCCGACTGCCGTGACCGCGGTAAGACGATACTTTCCGTCTTTGGAACTGTAGACCGGGCGAGAGGTGGCCATGAAAAAGCCGGCAACCTGGAGGAGCCGGCGCCATTCCTCAGCCGGCAGGAAATATTCGCCGCGCTGCGCATAGGGGCAGGCGACCACCTTCCACAACTCCGGCTCGAAAAAGCTTTGGTTTACCTGCTCCGCGACGACGCGGGAAAGCCCGGATTCTTCAATGACAGCGCGAAAGACCGATTCGTAAAGATCGATCGCCCGGGTTATCAGCTCGCCGGAGCCAAAGGGAAGGCGATCCAGGAGGGCATCCACTTCGCCAAGGAAAAGCGCCCGGCTTCCCCAACGCGCCACCTCGCCGAGAAAGCGTTGTTTGGCGGTATAGGGGAGATGATGAAGAGCCAGCGTGGAGGCTACCAGATCCGGTTTAGCCGGAAGATCAGAAATGCTCAGGTTTTCGAAAGAGGCCTGAATGGCGTGGAATTGCATAGGGTACCTAAACCGGCCCCCGTGTTTTTGGACGCGCTCCTCGGCTTCTGCCAGGAGGGGCGCCGAGAGATCCACGCCGATGATGGTGAGTGAGTGTAACGGCCAGTCAACGGCACTCGACAAGAGATGCGCCAACTGGTGGCCCGGACCCACTCCCAATTCCAGAAGCACCAGATCCTCACGGGGGCGGAGGTTTTCCCGCACAAACGATACGTAGGCCTCTCGCAAGGAACTAAGGATGGCGCAGGAAGCAAATGCAGCATAAAGCTGTTGTACTGCAAGATCGGAGTACCAGGACTTCAGGTCGCATGCCCGGTCATGGCCGCCTTCTCCGAGAAGCCTCGGGGAAAAGCGTAAGAGGCGGCGCCGGGCGGAAGCAAAGTCCCTGGTTACCAGGTCCACCAGTCCCAGGACCGCCTCTCTTTCGTCTTCGGAGCATAATCGCAGGACGGGGGTCATCATCTGCATTACCGTTCGATAAGGCGCTCCATTGGAAATGGCGGTGCGCGCCTCTGTTAGTGCCGGCCACAAGTCTTTTTGGACGACCTCATTCATAAAATGATCCTTTACACCAGAACCTCGGGAAGTTCCATAATCAGTTTGGTTAAAGATAATTAAAACATACTAAATAGCTCGGGTTACTTGGTATTTTTATTATATGCTGTGATGCTTTGCCATGTCAAGCGTCAAATACCTGAAGCTTTTGAAATGATCTTGATGCCGCTTCTCTAAAACATAGGGTTTACCGGTATCGGGAGGTTAATATCCATATGTTAAGCAGGCGCTTGCCATGGCGGGGCCTCCGCCAGCGCCAGGACAGTCCGCACCAGTTCCTCGTGGCTGAACGCCTGCGGGAAGTTTCCCCACTGCTGGCCGCTGACCGGGTCGAAGTGCTCCGCCATGAGATCGAGGTCTGTGGCGCACTTGAGGCATAGTCCGATCAATTCCAGCGCTCTGGTCCTGTTGCCGGCCAGCAGATGGTAACGGGCAAGCCAGAACGCCGGCAGGTAGAAAGGCAACGCTGCTCCTTCAAAACGGGCAATTCCTCCATCAATGTTCAAACCACCTTGCGCGGCTGGAGCTTCCATGGACCGGACGGTCGCCTCCATGCGGGGATCGGATGGATCGATTAGCCGGTAAAAGGCCAGTGCAAGGACGGAGATGTCCAGCGGTGGGCCGTTTGTGACGGTTGCAGGCGGGTGGCCCGCGGCATCGCCGCTGCCTTGTGGATCTACCTCCATCGGCCCGTAAAACTGGGTAAACGCCCTTCTTTCGGGGGACCAACCGCGAGAGACAACCTCTTCGCGCACCAGCGCGGCTTGTTTCCCCCAGCGCTCACGATAGGAGGCATGGCCAAGCCTGTCCGCGATTTGAGCGCCTGCCTGAAACGCGGCATAGCATAAAGCTTTCCCGTAGACCCACTGCCGCAGCGCGTCCCGAAATTCCCAGATCCCGTGCTCGGGACGCCGCCAGTTCGCCTCAAGCCAGCCCAGGGCGCGTTGAATCGCGGGCCACCAGGAGGCAAGATAGTTCAAATCGCCAGTGGCCAGGTAGTGGCGCCACAGCCCGTCGATAATGTTGCCGGTGTTGTCTAGTTGGAACTGGGACAGGGCCGCGTTCCCAAAACGAACCGGTCGTTCGCTGTTTGGACCCGCAAGTTCTGCAACAATGGCCTCCTCCGGCCTGTTCCCGTCGATATCGCAGAGAGGGTTGGGCCAGCTGCCGTCTTCAGCTTGCAAGCCGCGCGCGAAGTTGTAAAATCCCCTGGACTCACGGGTCAGGCCCCCCTCGTCAAAGGCCAGGGCGCACAGGTACCCATCGCGCAACCAGGTGCAACGGTAGTCCCAGTTGTCGCCGCCGCCCGGAGTCGCCGGAAAAGAGGCGGTTGGCGCGGCAATAATCGCCCCTGTAGGCTCATAGACCAGGAGTTTGAGCGTCAAAAGAGAGCGGTGGTACGCCGACCGCAAATCCAGATCCAGCCGGTTCAACTCCTTATCCAGCCCGTCCAACTTCTTAACGGCAAAGGGATCCCGCGCCTGTCCAAGCCACGAGGCCCAGAATCGCCGTGCTTCCGCCAGCTCCGCCGGCCGGGGAGCGTTTGGCTCGCTCGATTCTTCAGCGATATTCAGCCGGACCTCCTGCAATAGACTCACGGCGTCTTCCGGGGTTTTGGCGTAAGCTACCGCCAGGCGAAGCCAAACTTCCTCTCCGGCGGGCAAAGCCAGAGTTTCAGATTGACCCGCGGCCCGGCGGACCCTGGCCACTCCTTTTTCTGTCTCCATTCCATATGCCACGGCCCAGTCGCGGCTTTGCCAGATCGCGATCCCGTTCTTTAAAGAGGTTTGTATCGGATAAGTGCTTACCTTGACCGGTTCCGCCGCCCACTCAAGCCCAACCCGCGCCGTCGTTCCGGTCCCGTTGTGAAGTTTGATATCGCGGAGAAGAAAAGGCTTGCGCCAGGGAAAATAATCAAAGACCTCCGCGTACACTTCGCGACCAGCCTGTCCAGAGGCAAGATAGGCCTTTGTATACAGGATGTTCGTGTCGCCGAGGTAGTGCTGCTGAAGGGGGGGCCGGATGGCCAGGGCTTCCCCTTCCTTGATGTAACGGAGTCTTAGCGTCATCCTCCCGCCGTTGCGGGGGTCCAGTGCCCCGGCAAAAAGGGGAAAGGCATCAAACCGCCCGGGGCAGAACCACTCAATATCGAGATTTGGAGAGATAAGAGCGGCGGTTTCACCATTGCCGATCAAGCCCAGGTACGGCTGGCGGCCTTTGCGGGGGCTGGCGGCCATCTTGTTGTCAACGGCAAGATCATTGCGTTTCACGGTATTATTACGTTCTATAAGAGACATCGGGAATCACCTCGCGACGGACGAACCCCGGACCGCCAGGCGGCAGGGGAGGGTAAAGTGCTTCTGTTCGAGCGGCTCGCCTTTGATCTGCTTGATGAGCAGTTCCGCGGCCAGGCGCCCCATCTCGTAGATGGGTTGCTCTGCGGTGGTGAGGCTGGGGGACATCAGACGGCCGAAATGGATGCCGTCGAAACCCGCCACGGCTACGTCCTCGGGGACCTTTTTCCCGCTGGCGGCCAGGACGTTGAGCGCGCCAATGGCCATCAGGTCATTGAACGCAAAGAGGGCCGTCATCTCCGGATATCTTTCCAGGAGTTCGAGAGTGGCCTGCCGGCCGCCTTCCTCCGTATAGTCCGCGACGGCGATCGATCGGGGATCGATGGGGAGGCCGCTTTTTTCCATGGCTTTCAGGAAACCGTTCCACCGGTTCTCTGTGGCGACATGGCCGGGGGCGCCCTTGATGCACCCAATCCGCCGGTGCCCAAGCTCGATGAGGTGCTGCACCACCATCTCCACGCCACCTGCGTTATCCCCGTCGACCCAGATGCTCTCGTCCACACCGGGAACGTCCCCCAGGCTGCCCAGGAAGACGTAGGGTTTCTCCCATTCGATCAACCTGGGAATCCGGGGATCCGCCAATCTCGGTTCGGTGAGAATGAAGCCGTCCGCCTGCGCCACCAGAGGAGGCAGGCTCTCCACTTCGACGCTGGTCAGAGCGTCACCGGCGGTGAAGAACATGGTGTATCCCTGGCCCAGGGCATAGTCGCCCACGCCGCTGACGAACTCCAGGTAAAAGGGGTTGGAAAAGGTCCGCGGCGGGCTGGGAATTACCAGGCCCAGGGCGTTGGTCCGCCTGGTGGCCAGGCCGGATGCCATAAGGTTGGGTTGATAGCGCAATTGTCGGGCCAGTTCCGTGACGCGCCGCCGGGTCTCCTCGCTGATGCGTGGATCACCGCTTAACGCCCTGGATACCGTGGATTTGGACACTCCGGCCCATCGCGCCAGATCGGCCATTGTTACCGCGATAGGAGTCACCTTCTTAGTTCAATATTTTGCGTTGACTACCCCTTGATGGATCCGGCGAGAACCCCCCGGACGAAATACTTTTGCAAGGAGAAGAAGACCACCAGTGGCACAACCATGGTCACAAACGCCGCGGCGGTCAGCACGTGCCACTGCTGTCCATAGGAACCCACCAGGCTGGAGAGCACCAGGGTCAAGGGCGCCACGCTGGAACTCCCGCCCAGATAGATCAGGGCGATCAGGAGATCATTCCATACCCATAGGAATTGAAAGATGCCCAGCGACGCCAGCGCCGCACCCGACATGGGCAAAGCCAGACGGAAAAACGCGGTCGCCGGCGAGGCCCCGTCGATATATGCCGCCTCAAAGAGTTCCCCGGGCAAGGAGCCGAAGAAGTTTCGCAAGAGGTACACGGAGAAAGGCAACCCGTAGGCCGTGTGCGCCAGCCAGATGGCGGTGAACGTCCCGGCCAGGCCGGTTTTGCTGTACAAACGCAAGATAGGGATCAGGCTGATCTGCAACGGGACGACCAGGAGCCCCACCACAACGAGAAAGAGAGTCTTACGGCCGGGAAAATCCAACCAGGCGAAGGCAAAGGCCGCAAAAGCCCCGAAGAGCATCGGCAAGAAAGTGGCCGGCAGGGTAATGGCCAGGCTGTTCAAAAAGCCGCGGACCATGCCGGTCTGCCCGAGAACCTGCCGGTAATTGTCCAGCGTCAGTTGCGTGAAATCCAGCGGATTCAGGAAGATGGTCCACCATCCGGAGTTTGCCACCGCCTGGGGAGTGCGCACGGAACTGGTGAGCAGGCCAAGCGTCGGCAGCACCCACGCCAGGGACATGAGGATGACCACCAGGTGAACAAGAGGCTGTGACATATTATACGATTTATACGATCCACCATACGACGCGTTATGAGAGCGGGTACTCATCGGCTCGCCTCCTGTTCCTTAAACCGCCTGATGGAGATGAGCATCATCGGGATGATGGCCAGAAGGAGCGCAACCGCGATGGCGCTTGCCTGGCCGTAATTGCGAAACTCAAACATCTCCTTGTACATGCGATTGGCCAGCACTTCCGTGCCGAAGTTGCCGTTGGTCATCACGTAGACGATATCAAAGACCTTGAGGACATTGATCATCATGGTGGTGGTCACCACGGCGATGGTTGGCTTGAGGGCCGGCAGGCTGATGCTCCGGAAGACCTGCCATTCGTTGGCGCCGTCCACCCGCGCCGACTCCATGAGTTCCCTGGGTATTCCTTTATAGGCCGCCGAAAGGATCACCATGGCAAAGCCGGTCCAGATCCAGACACCCACCGCGATTAACGCCAGGTTGTTGATCCAGGGCCTGGCAATGAGCCAGGCGACGGGATCGGAACCGAAGACGACCCTGATTTGGTTCAAAAGCCCGATCTGGCTGACGCCGGGGGGATTGTAGGCGTAGACGAACTTCCAGATCACGCCGGCGCCGGCGAAGGAGATGGCCATGGGCATGAAGATTATGGATTTGGCCACCGCCTCGTATTTAACCCGGTCGGTCAAAACAGCCAGCATCAGCCCCAGGACTACGGTGCCGGCCGTAAAGACCACCAGCCAGAGCAAGTTGTTGCGGAAGGCGCTCAATGTCGCCTCGGACGTGAGAATGCCGGCGTAGTTGCCCAGGCCTACAAAATGTTCGGAACGTTGATCGAAAAAGCTCAGGTAGATTGTATTAATGGTGGGATATACCAGGTACAGGCCCACCAGTAGAAGGGTCGGCCCGGCAAAAAGCGCCCCCCACCCGCGACCGGTCCGCATGTAATTTCACCCTCCGGATGACTGGAAGGTCCCTCCCCGCTGCTCTGAAAGCTTCTCGCCAGCCAGAAGAGCAATGGCTCTTTCATGAGGCTTGCGCAATGTCACAGCGGGGAGCGGCCTTCTCGGTTAATACGTCCAGGCCTCATTGGGGCCAGAGCGACACAACTTGCCCATTTGTCTACTTGTTCGTGGCGGCTCCCGAGGTGTAAGCCTGGTCGGCGGCAGCCTCGATGGTCTTCAGAACGGAATCGAGATCCTGTCCGCTGACATAGTCCAGGATGCCTTTCCAGAACGCACCGGAGCCTACCGCGGCGGGCATCATGTCGGAACCGTCAAAGCGGAAGACTTTGGCGTTCACCAGGATCTCCGCGGCCTGGCGGGTGAGCGGATCCTTGTACGCATTCAGGCTGACGCCCTTGTTCGCGGAGACCTTGCCCAGGGAGGTCACCCAGATCTCCTGAGCCTTTGCCGAGGCCAGGTAACGGATAAAGGATCTGGTTTCTGGAGTGTCCTTGAAGACAGCCACCATGTCGGCGGCGCCCAGGACCGGCGTGCCCCACTTCGGATCGATCGGCGGGAGGGCGAAGAAGTTGTAAT
>JBLNCV010000005.1:0-25751 GCA_050260975.1 Syntrophothermus sp.
CTCATCCAGCAGGTCCCCAGCCCTGCCTCATGCGCCAGCAGCGCGAAGTTTTCCAAAAGCGCCGCCACGCTCTGGATGGCATCCATGCGTTCGGATTCGTGAACATGCCTCTCGTAATCGCTCATCTGGGGGGTGATGGTGACCTCCATCCTGGGGATGTAGGCCAGGATTACCACCGGCGCCCCGCCCATGTTTTCAAAATATTGCAAGGTCAGGTTGACAATCTTTTCAGGGAAGAGCCGCTGCAAGTCCTCTTTCAGATGCTGCCCTGCTTGCTTGATAATCGTGGCCAGCCTGTCCCTGGTCTCCCCGGTCACCACCACCAGATGCCAGGGTTGCTTATTCTTCCCGGAGGGCGCCCACACGGCCTCCTCCAGCAACTTCTCTACTAACTCCCGCGGCACTGGTTTCGCCTGGTACTTCCGGATGCTCCGCCTTCCACGCATTGCTTCTGCCAAATTCACAATTCTTTCCCCCTTTTTATCTATATTTCTGTCTATACCCCAGCCGCCAGCCGCTCTATTAACGGCTCCGGCAGCCCGGCTTCGCGCATTTTGGCCTGGGTCGCCGCCACAGGATAATCAAACCGGTGAATCTCCACCAGCCCCTCGCCGGGGGTGTACAGGGCGAACGCCCCCTGAGGATTGCCATCCCTGGGCTGCCCCACGCTACCCACGTTTATCACATACCTTTTCGCTGGCTCAATGCGCAGCTCCCCGCCATAGGTGGCCGGGGTAAATACCGTCTCACCCGCGGCAACGGTGAAAAAACCCGCCCTGTGCGTATGGCCGATAAAGCAAACTTCCGTTTTTTGCCGCTCAGCCTGCTCGCGCGCATCGACGGTGGATCTGATGTAACCAAAGGGTGCCAGTTCATGGCTGGCGCCATGAGCGATGGTCACCGGGATTCCGGAAAGTTGAATCTCCGTAAAAGGCTTCAGGCCGGCAAGATACTCCTTGTTTTGCGCGGTGAGCTGGCGGGCGGTCCACCTGATGGCTGCCTCAGCATATGGATTGAACCAGTTTTCCTTGAGATAGATGGCACTGGCCTCATCATGGTTGCCAAGAAGCGTCGTCATGCCCATCCCCCGTACCATATCCACGCACTGGTTTGGGTCCGGGTTGTAACCAACAAGGTCGCCAAGGCAGATCCATCCCTGGACGCCACCCCTGGCCTCTACTTCTGTAATAACACGCCGCATGGCCTCCAGATTGCTGTGAATATCCGAGATGATCGCATACCGTGCCTGGTTTGCCAAACCCACTACTCCTCCTGAATCCAGGGATTTAAAGCCATAAAGTTCATAAAAAAGATAAATGCTTGCAGGAATTTTTAATCTTGCATGTAATAATATGTACAATGGTATAAAGATTGCCATGACGGAGATCTCAGGGTTGCTCCTTGATCAGTTCGTCACGCCGGATCTTGCCGATGATCCCCACCATGGCGTCTACCACAGCATCAACAATCCTTTCTCCCTTCTCCTTCGTCGCCAGGCGCGCGTCCCCGGATAAAGCATCCGGGTAAGTGGTTCTGGCGATCTCTTTTGTGGTCACATTGGCCACCAACTGTACCCAATGGGCTTTGGTCTTGGCCTTATCCACCAGGTTCTCATCAATGGCCATTATCACGGATGTTTCGTCCTCGCCGGCATGCCCCTGCCCCTCGCAGATCTCCAGTATCTCCTGGCGAAGATCCATCCACCAGTTAATGATGGCTACCCTGGCCCCCAGGGCCGCCAATTTCTCGCTGACGATGGTCAATGCGGGATTATTTCCCCCGTGGCCGTTAAGATAAACGATATTTTGAAACCCCCATTTCAAGAACCCCTTGCCGACTTCAAAAAGGTAGTTAATCAGCGTCTCGGACGAGATGTCGATGGTCCCCGGGTAGATGGACAGATACCAGGAATGGCCGTAATTTATCTCGGGGGCGATGAGTATCCGATCGCCAATCCGGGCGTCAAGGGCCTCGGCGATTCTTCCCGGGATCAGCACATCGGTCCCGAGGGGAAGGTGATGGCCATGAGCTTCCAAAGTTCCGACGGGGATCAGCACCGTGTCGCTCCTTTCCAAGAAGCTTGTAAACTTGTCCATGGAGATGTTCAAAAACTTCACAATGAACCCTCCCGCCCTGGCATTCTATGCTTGGCTATTTTCGTGCAAAAGAGCATATTTCCTGCTGAGATTGGAAAATCTGTTGGCAGATTGGCAGAATAGATCGGGGGTGTGTTGTTTGAGGCAAAAACGTATCGCGGTAAGCAATGAACTGGGCAATATCCGCCAGATGCTCAAGGACGAAGGATATGTGGTGATTGGGCCGGAAGAAGGAATGGAAGATGTGGAAGCGGTAATCATCAGCGGAGTAGACAAGGATCTTCTGGGGATTGAGGACCGTGTGACCAACGCGCCGGTAATTAACGCCGATGGCAGGCAACCAGAGGAGATCTTATACCAGTTGCGAAAGTACGAAAACCTGCATTGACGCCTGGTTAGAGCGCCAAAGCCAATATTGAGGTTGATTATTGTTGATATTGTAGAGCCCGGAGGTTCGGTACACGGCAAGTAAAGCGGTGGCGGAGTATCTATTGCCTCGTCAAACCCACAGCTGTTGTTGCATTAAGTAGCTAGTTGCTGTTATATTCAGTAGTGGCCGTTGTATTCAACGATATCCTGCAATGACCCCGAATCTCCGGGCTGCCTTCGATATAATTCGACACCTGTCGACATTTTCCTCTCCTTTTGCTAGATTTTTTATCCTTTTGTTCTTTTCATTCCGCCTTCAACTCTGCAATAAGCCACCTTGACGAGGTGCCATCGTAAACATATCGGACCCGAAACCGCCTGGCAACCCTGCCATTTACCGGATCCAAAGCCAAAAAGTAATAGGTGCTCTCCTCCCCGCCCGAAGAAACCCGATTTTTAGCGCTCTCGACAAAATTCCACCTGGCGCCGACCAGGTGGCTGTAGTTCTGGAGAATCTCCCGTCGGAAGGCCGCATAAGACTGCTCCTGTCCAGCCAGAAATTCGCGGGGGTAGATCCAATCGTAAGCCTCACGGAGCTTCCCGAGTTTAAGCGCCCGCAAAAAGGCGTCCAGGCTGTTGATGGGGCGGGAAGCCAGCCCGTGCCTCTTCTGGGCAAAAAGTTTGCCATTCCACTGATAGACATAACTGTCACGCAGATGCGGGCCGGCCGGTGTCTCCCTGAAGACACTCTTGTCACGCAGGTCCGTCTCCATGATAATTGACGGCGGCTCCTGTTCCGATGGCTCTAACCGCAAAGAACCATGCCACAGCACTTCAAATCGCCATAACAACCGGTACCGGCCGGCATCCCATTCATAACTGTACGGTCGCAGATAAGCCCCCGCACCCGATGTGGTGGTAAGAATAATCTCGTTGACCCCGTCCAGATTTATATCGGATACCAATAACGGGCCCCAGTCCTCAAATGCATCAACCTCAAGGGAATCCCGCTCCGAGACATCCAGTAGCGGGGTAATTTCGTAAATTTCACCGGTCCAGTGGAGGATCACCGCAAAACTTGCCCCGCCCTCCAGGCGCAAGAGGGCGATAATCTCTTCCTGTCCATCCCCGGTGAGATCAGCTTTGCGGATCTCCGCCACGGACGGGCCAAATCCGAGCCGGCGCAACCGGGCCAGAATAGCCTCGCCGCTATCCTGATAGGCGTTCGGGAAAAACCCCACCCACACGTTAAGAGCTTGAATCACCAGTTCCTGGGCCCGGGCGGGCTTGCCGTTTTGCGCATAGACCACGGCCGTATCCATAAGGGAACGAATCTGGGATGTACTGTCCGCCGCCTGTTCCTGGGCCAGAATCTCTGCTCCCGTGGCTATCCCGGCCATTTCCAATATCAATAACAAGAGGAGCACCCTATACCACCCGAAGGCTGTCCAGCGCCTCACAGGGGACCGCAGCCAATCAGGCCCTTGCTCCTTCCACATCTTTTTCCCTCCTCCAGGACTCCCTGGTAAGACATCCCTGGGGCCGAGGCCATCAAAGGGTTCCCCCCGTCAGACTCCATAAAAGGCCACGCCATAGGCCCCGGGGCCCGTGTGGGTGCCAAGTACAGCTCCTGTTTCAACAATCGGCGGCTCTTCCACACAAGTAAAATTTTTTACTATTTCTTCCTTGAGCCGCATCGCATATTCCAGAGCATGGCCATGCATCACAATCGCCCGGACCCGGCCACTCTTGCCGATCTTCTCGGACATCAATTCGATATATCTGTTTAACGCCTGGGTATGGCTACGCATCCGCGCCACCGGGACCAAAACCCCGTCTTGCACTTTCAGCATCGGCTTGAGGTTCACCAGCGCGCCGATGAAAGCCGCCACTGCGCCGATCCGCCCGCCTTTATGCAGATACTCCAGGGTGTCCAGGGTAATCAGGGTTTCCACCCGCTTTCGCAGACCCTTGATCAGTTGCAAAACCTCCTCCCTGGCGCGCCCGGATCTTGCCGCTTCCGCGGCGGCCAGCACCTGCAAGCCCAGCCCGCCGGTCACATTGGCGGAATCAAGGATTTCAATATCCGCCCCTTCCAGGGCGCTCTTGGCCAAAACCGCCGCCTGGTAGGTTCCGCTCAGCTTGGAAGAGATAAGGATGGCGATCACGCTGGCCCCACGTTCCACCGCCTGTTTGAAGACCTTCACAAATTCCCCGGCCGGAGGTTGCGAAGTGGTTGGCAAGACCTCCGACTCCTTGAGCATTGGGTAAAAACGATCCGCACGCAGGTCAACTCCATCACGAAAAGTTCCAGTGGGAAACTGCACCGAAAGCGGCACGACCTCGATCCCAAACTCTTTTGCCGCTTCCCGCGGCAGGTCCGCCGTACTGTCCGTCACTATGGTAATCTTATCCATTGGCTTCACCTGCTTCCTCCTTTAGACCATCCGAATGGCGAACTCCGGGCAATGCGGGCTGCAATAGCCGCACAACAAACATTTATCCCTGTCCACACGCGCCTTTCCATCGATCACCGCCAGGGCGCCGTTGGGGCATTGCTCCACACAGGTGCCACAGCCCTTGCAGAAAGACTGAATCACCAACCGCTTGCTATTCTTGCCCGTCCTTTCCTGGAGTTCCCGGGCCACAGGCAGTCCCCTAAAGAGCGCCACATTCATCTCGACTTCCTGCCGGTTGACCATCCCGATAGCGATAGAATGGATCCCTTTCAGGTCAAATGCAAAATGCAGCGCCTTCTCCCGCTGGTCAAGAAGATTTCCCCCGGCAAAGATCTTCATGGCGTAAACACCTTTGCCAGCCCGGGCATTGAGTGCAATGGCTTCCGCCATCTCTTCCACGGTCCCCTCCAAAAGCCCTATACCGGCCATATTGATCAAGGGAAAAAGCACATCGATGTCTGACCGCTCCGCGGCAATCCTGGCCACTTTTACCGAATGGGTGGAGATCCCCACCGCACGGATCAAGCCTTTGCGTTTGTAATCCAGAAGGCACTGGTGGGCTCCCTTGCGATCCTCAAACACCGATACCGACGCGCGGGCCGCGTGAAGGTGAAAGATATCGATATAATCGGTCTCCAACCTCTCCAAGGATTCATGGATCGCCTTTTCCATCTCTTCATATGTAGTCGCAGCGGATTTTGTCGCAATTACCAGTTCGGAACGGCGTCCCCGGATGGCCCGGCGAATCGGACCGTAAGTCCGGTAAGACTGCGCCGTGTCTATAAAGTTGACCCCGGCGTCCAGCGCCGCGGAAATCACCCCGGCCCCCTGCTCTTCCGGCAGGTTTAGTTGCATCGGCCCCATGGGCAGCGCCCCAAAACACAATTGGGTAACCACCAGGCCGGTATTGCCAAGGTCAGCCTTCTTGATCCCATGCTGCGTCTTGTTTTGCATCTTGGCGATCCCCCTTACAAATTTTATCATAAATTCTTCACCCGGGGGGGCTTTTCCTTTTAATAGCACCGGGGCATAAAAACGGGGTTGGCACAAGAATGGGGCCA
Source organism: Syntrophothermus sp. (assembly GCA_050260975.1). GTDB lineage: Bacteria > Bacillota > UBA5301 > JAMCQP01 > JAMCQP01 > JAMCQP01. The sequence goes on from JBLNCV010000005.1 coordinate 5,986, forward strand.
ACCCAAACAGATAGTTTACTTGTGTGCCGGACGGCCCGTAACATTTCTACGGGGTTACCACAATCTTGCCCGGATGGTCGGCTGTTACCTCTCCGATCTCCCTTGCACCCGCGACACCCCTGCTGTGCAAAAGTTCCACCAGCGTCCCGGCGCGTTCTTCCGGCACGGAGATGAGCAACCCGCCGGAAGTGATGGCATCGCAAAGGATCAGGCGATCTTCACGGCTCAACTCCTCCGCAAAGATGGCGTATTTTTCATCCACCAGAAACTTCAGGTTCGCCCTGGTTCCCCCTGGAACAACCCCGGCCGCGGCAAATTCCCGGGTTCCGGAAATAACCGGCACCCGGCCGGCCTCGATCCTCAACCCCACGCCGCTCCCCCTGGCCATCTCCGAAGCGTGGCCCAGCAGCCCGAAACCGGTAATGTCCGTGCAGGAATTAACCCCTACTTCCTGCATGGCCTCGGCCGCTGTTTTATTGAGGGTAGCCATGAGAGCCGTAACTTCGGCAATAGTCTCCTCGGTTGCCGCTTCCCTTTTAATGGCGGTGGTGATTATCCCAACCCCGATGGGCTTGGTAAGGATCAGCCGGTCCCCCGGTCTGGCATTACTGTTGGTTAGAACCTTTCCGGGGTGCACGATGCCGGTCACGGACAACCCATACTTAGGCTCGGGATCATCCAGCGAATGCCCTCCGACCAGCACCGCCCCGGCCTCTTGTACTTTTTCCGCCCCGCCCCGTAAAATCTCCGCCATCACGCTGAGATCGAGCCGGCCCACCGGAAATCCAATAATATTCATAGCCGTCAAAGGACGGCCTCCCATGGCGTAGATGTCACTCAGGGCGTTGGCCGCCGCAATTTGGCCAAAAGCATACGGATCATCCACAACGGGTGTAAAATAATCGACCGTCTGAACCAGGGCAACTTCGTCGGTCAACCTGTAAACACCCGCATCGTCAGAGGTTTCCAGGCCTACCAACAGGTTCGGGTCGCCGACAGTGGCTGGTAAGTGGCGCAAAACTTGCGCCAAGTCCGAAGGACTTATTTTAGCCCCTCAGCCAGCCTTGCAAGACATGGCGGTCAGACGGTTGTCGTTAAGGTTTATCAAGTCTGCCATGGCGCTCACCACCTTTCACCGCTCTCGTCCCTCCATGGCCTTCGCGGCGCCTTGACCTCCTGTCAAATGCACCGCTCTGGATTATTCTACAGAACGCGCGGGATCTCCTTTGCGGTTTTGGTGGAAAGTCGTCGCCAGAAAAATGAATATGGAGTTAGTTGTCAGTCATCGTCGTCATCATGCTTCTTCTTGTCTTTCTTGTGATCATCCTTTTCCTTTTCGTCATCCCAGACGATCACCCGTCCATAGGTAGTCCGTGGTTTTACCGGAACCCAGAGTTGTGAATACGGGACGCCGTAACGGACGCCAATCACTTCCCAGGGAACTCGCCGCAACCGCAGATCGATGATCGTAGCCGGAGCGACGGAGACACGGGTAGCCAGGTTGACCGCGATGAAAATCTCGTTAATGCTCAACCCCCGGCCGAGCCAGATTATAATGGTGTCTTCCGGAATAAGGTAATACTCGTGGATAAACCGGACATAGGTTAACCGCTCGATCTCTTCGTCATCCAGTTCATAGTAATCAAGTTTCTTGTGTTTCTTGGAAATGTACTTGCCGTGCCAGTTGGGCGCCAGGCCGTAAACCTTGGCCATCCGTCCCCACCTTTCCCCTTTCGAGTGGACACGGATGACCTCCAGGGGCTGCATGCGGCTCTCCCCGGCGAAATAAAACGCCGGCATCATCTCCAGCGCCGGGCGGCCCGCACTCTGGATCTGGGCCTGCTCAACGCCGAAAAAGGCCGCCATGGCACCCATAAAAAGCAATTCCTCCGGCTGTGGGTTGGTGCTGGTAATGGTTACACTCACCCCCGCCGTCGCCGGCGTAACCTGTCCAGCCACCACCGCCAGGCAGACGGCCAGCATCATCAAGAGCGCCGTCAAACCCCTTCTTTTCTTCATTTTTTCCCTCATTGCTCTTCCTCCTCGGTTCCGGTCCGTCATGTTGCGGTTTCGTGATTGCATGAACCTCTGTTTTATTATATTCGCCGGGTTTCCCGGCTTTCGGAGGGTAAAGAAGAACTTCTTTCTTGTCCTAAAATGCCCCGCAGAGCATATAATTTTCCATCAGAAATCTTACGGGAGGGTGGAAAAGAGAGTATTGCCTGCCTTGCAGGAGAAGACACAACTATGTGGAATAAGAACTTAAAGCTAAATAAGACCTTGCCCAACCCGGGCAGGAAGGGGGAACGAACAAGTGCAATTGGGAAAAACCATTCACGAACTTAAAGTGGGCGACAAAGATAGTTTCACCAAGACTATTGCCGAAAGCGATGTCTACCTGTTTGCAGGCATTACCGGAGACTTCAACCCAGTCCATGTGAATGAGGAATTTGCCAAAAAAGGCCTGTTCGGGACCAGAGTGGCTCACGGCACCTTGACGTTGTCGCTTATCGCTCCGGTTTTGGGCATGAAACTGCCCGGCCTGGGCACGGTGCTCACCGACATAAAGATGAAGTTCCTGGCCCCGGCCCGGATCGGCGACACGATCACCGCCACCGCCGAGGTAATCAACATCGATATTCCTAAAAGCCGCGTCGCCATGCGCCTGACCTACACCAACCAGCATGGCAAGCTTATCAGCGCCGGAGAGGCGGTGGTCCTCCCGCCCCCCGCGCATCGTAACACCTGAAATCGTAAGACCTAAAAAAGACGAATACGCGCCGTTTACCTCAATAGTTTTCCATGAAAAAAAGCAGGCTCAAGGGCCTGCTTTGTCTTGATCTTCAGACGATCGGCAGGATCTCTCCTCCGTTACGGAAAACAGTGATCTTCGCATCCCTCCCCTTCCAGTCCAAGGCAAGCGACAGGGCCTCCCGGATGGTGGTGGCGTAAGTAAATCCAAGCTTTTCCGCCTGTTCCTTGTCGAGCCCTTTTGTTACCAGAATCGCGCGGGCCTTTTCCCGGATCACCCTTCCCACATGGACAAGATGCGCCGCAACTGTCAAATCTTTAAAAACGCCGGCTTCAACCTTTTGCCGCACCTCACTGAAGGGAAGGTAACCGTGTTCGAGAATCTCCGGGCGCCCGGCCGGCACCCCCCCGACACACGGGCTGACCAGGATTATGACTCCTCCCTCGCGCACCGCCAGATCAGCGGCATAGATTCCTTTGGCCGCCTGCCACAAATCCAGATCAGCCGGATAGGTGTCTGTGAGAACAATATCCGCTTTCCCGGGGAGCCTGACCCCGTATACATCCCTGGCGATCTCCGCTCCTATCCGGTGAGCGGCGACCGGATCGCCGACCACCGCTTCAACCAGCTTGCCGGTGCGATCCTGGATCACATTGACGACCCACTTCAAACCGGCCATCTTTGCTGCCCAATCAATCTCCCTGCGAACCGGGTTGTCCACCTTTCCAAAGATCTCTTCGCCATGCACCATGGCGCTCAACCAGTGAGTCTGCCCCGTTGTTTTGGCACCGGAGACGCCGGGCTGGATGATCTTGCCTCCTCCGGAGAACCCGGCCACCCGGTGGGGGACGATGTGACCTATCCCGATGATTAGATCGGCCTCTAAAAGTTCCTTATTCACCCAGACTTCGGTGCCGCCGGGGGTGTCACCCAGATATCTCAACTCCGCCTCGTCCCGCCAGCGGTGGTAGATCACCGGAAACCCGGTCCGCACATAAGGACCCAATTTTTTATAAAGCTCAAACTCCGTCATATCCCGGTGGGTCCCCGAAGCGATCAAAATCCTGATGTTATCCTTTCGCACGCCGCCCAACGCCAGCTCTTCGACCAAAGGTGGTATGATGGCCGCCGACGGCGTGAGGCGGGTAATGTCATCGCTCAGGATCAAGACCTGAGTGCTCCAGTCAACCATCTCCCGCAAAAGCGGGGTTCCAATCGGGTTGGCAATCGCGCGCCGGATAATGTCCTCGTCGACGTCCGTTTGCGGCACCTCTTTTGGCTGAAAAAGCCCCAGGAGGTTGGAATCCGGCACCTCAAAAGGGCCGTATTCTGGATATTCAAACCTGATCTTCATCCCGACCTCTCCTCCCCTCCTCAGCCAGCCTGTTTTTCCAAAAGCTTGCTCAACCGGCGCATCTCGTCTTCCAGGGTTTGCATCTGCCTGGCGATCTCCGCCATCTGCCCGGGATCGGCGGTCAAATTCCGTTTTAACAGCTCCCGCAGGTTGTAATACTGGCGATCCAGTTGCTTGAGCGGCTTGAATGGTTTTATCGGGTAGAGGAACTCTTCAAGCCCGGCAGGAACTTCTTTGAGCCCGGCAACCTTGGCCGCCGGTTGAAATTCGTAGGCCTCCCTCCTCCGTTCAATCAAGCTCCAGCCTTCGGCGACCAGTTCCGTTACGTCCCCTCTTTCCGGAATAAAGCATTGAATGCCATACTCCTCCGCGATCTTATCGGAGAGGGTTACCGCGGCCTCCTCCTCCCCGTGGACGACAAAGACCGTCCTGGGAAGCTGTTCCATCCGGCCAAGCCAGTTCAGCAGCCCCCGTTGATCCGCGTGGGCGGAGAAGCCGTCAATGGAATAGATCTTGGCCTTGACCGCCACCTTTTCGCCGAGGACCGTGACCAGCTTGGCCCCGTCGTAGAGCTGCCGGCCCAGCGTCCCTTCGGCCTGATATCCCACAAAGAGCACGCTGCATTCCGGACGCCACAGGTTATGTTTCAAATGATGCTTGATCCGGCCGGCATCGGCCATTCCACTGGCCGAAATGATGATCACCGGATGCTGTAGTTCGTTTATGGCTTTGGACTCCTCCACGGTCCGCACGTAGGTGAGCCCTTCAAAAGCAAAGGGATCGTCATGATTGACCAACAGCCTTCTGGTATCCTCGTCAAAACAGTCCGGGTTGCGGCGGAAGATCTCCGTGGCGGAGACTGCCAACGGGCTGTCGATAAAGGTCGGGATCCGGGGAAGCGCCCCGGACTCAAAAAGTTTGTTCAACTCGTACAATAGATCCTGCGTGCGCCCCACTGCAAAGGATGGGATCACCAGATTTCCCCGCCGTTTCAGGGTATTGACCAGCACCTCGTGGAGTTTTTGCACCTTGTCTTCATTGGTTTCGTGCAATCGCCCGCCGTAGGTGGATTCCAGCACCAGATAGTCGGCGCCCTCAATGATCGCCGGATCACGGATGATCGGCTGGTCGATGTTTCCGAGATCGCCGCTGAAGACGATCTTGATCTCTCTGGAGCCATCCTTTACCCACATCTCGATAATCGCGGAACCAAGAATATGGCCTGCATCGCGAAAACACACCCGGACTTGCGGGGTAAGCTCCACCTGCTGATCATATTTTACGCGCCGGAAGTATTTCAGGCTGGCGAGCGCATCCTCCGCCGTGTATAGAGGCTCGATCTCCTCCTGCCCGGCCCGGCGGCCCTTGCGGTTATGCCATTCGGCTTCCATCTCCTGGATGTGCCCGCTATCGGGAAGCATGATCCCGCAGAGGTCGGCCGTAGCTTCGGTAGTAACAATCTCCCCCCTGAAACCATCCTTGACCAGCTTGGGAATTAGCCCGCTATGATCGATATGGGCGTGGGTGAGCAGCAGAAAGTCTATATCTCCAGGGAAGTAAGGAAAACCGGCTCTGTTAAGTTCCTCACGTTCTCTGTTGCCCTGAAACATCCCACAGTCCACAAGAAACCTTTTCCCGTCGTCGGTTTCCAGCATGTACGAAGATCCGGTTACGGTCTTGGCGGCACCAAGAAACTTTAACTTCATGCCATCGTCTGCCTTTCTTCAAAGATCAATCGCCGGTAAAAAACGAAAAGCCCTTTACTAATTCGAGGGCTCCAGTCCATTTTCCTCCACCCTGGCATCCGAAAGAAGAGAGGCTGTACTTGTCAAGTAGCTCCCCGCAAGGCCGGGAGGCGGGTGACGGCCACCTGGTTTGCCGTGGGCTGTTCAAAGCCAAGGAGAGCATGAAGATAATCCCACATCCGGCCGAAGTCCGCCTGCTCCGGAGAGCGGGGGCGGGGGAGCTGGTTGGAGACAACCTCGATAATTGTTCCTGGATTGGAACTGAAGACCGCGATTCGATCTCCCAGGAGGATTGCCTCCTCCACATTGTGCGTGACAAAGAGGATCGTCACCCTGGTCTCCTGCCAGATGCGGATCAGTTCCCGCTGGAGGGTGCTTCGCGTCAGCGCATCCAGGCTTCCGAAGGGCTCATCCATGAGCAAGATCCGCGGGCGAACGCTCAAGGCCCGGGAAATGGCCACCCGCTGCTTCATGCCGCCGGACAGCTGGTGGGGGTAGAGATCCCCGAAGCCCTTGAGGCCCACCAGGCTCAAGTACTCTTCGGCCAATCTTCGGGCAGCCAGCTTACTTTTCTCGATCCTGGCCACCCGTAAAGCATAGACGATATTATCCCGGACCGTAAACCAGGGGAAGAGCTGTTCAAAGCCCTGAAAGACCATGATCCGATCCAGACCCGCCCGCAGGACCGGCCGGCCGTCCAGCCGGATCTCTCCGGCGGTCGGCCTCTCAAAACCGGCGATACACCGCAAGAGGGTGGACTTGCCGCATCCCGACGGGCCCAGGATGGTCAGGAATTCCCCGAGCCTGGTGTCCAGATTCACGTCAAAGAGCGCCCGGACATGGCGCGCCTGGGCGGCGAATTCCTTCATGAGATGGGAGACTTCCAACAGATAGGCGCTTTCTGATTGGGCATTTGGTACATCAGGGACATTCTGGAGACTTTTCATGGCGCCACCTCTCAATCCAGGACCATTCCCCAGCGGCGGATGGTCCTTTTCTCCGCCGCGGCAAAGATCAACCGTTCCACGATAAGGCCGATCAGGATGATTACCAGCATCCCGGCAAAGACGCTGGGGATCTCCATGAAAAAGCGTTTTTTATAGATGTACCAGCCCAACCCCCCCTCGGTGCCGGATGCGCCGAAGACCATCTCCGCGGCCACCGATGACTGCCAGGCTCGCGCCCAGGCCACCCTGAGGCCGGTGAGTATATGCGGCAACGCGGCCGGGATCAGCACCGCCCAGACCAGTTGAAGGCCCGTCAGCCCCAGGTTGCGCCCCACCTCGATCTGGGTCGGGGGCACCGCCCGCAGCCCGGCATGAATATTGGCAATCAGCGGCCAGCAGGCGGAAAACCAGATCAGGATCACGATGGACTGATTGCCGGTCCCAAACCACAGAAGGACGATGGGCAAGATGGAGATCCCCGGCAAGGGGTGTAAAATCGCCATCAGGGTATCAACCATCTCGGCGAAGGGTTTGGACAACATGGCCAGGGCCGAGGCCGCCACCGCCGTCAAGATTGCCAGCCCCAGCCCGATAGCGATCAGGTACAAAGAGACATATGCTCTGTGAAAGAGTTCCGCGCTGGTCGCCCAGCCAAAGAACTCCTTCACCACGGTGCTGAAGCTTGGAAACAGAATCTCAGGATACCATCCCGTTCGAGCGATGATCTCCCAGATCAGGGCCAATCCTGCCAGAAAAAGAAACCGGCGCAGGGGCCGAAACCCCAAAACTCCAACCATTACTTTTCACCACCCATAACGGCCAACATGTTCTCCCATACAATCTCATCCAGGCTATGCGGGATCTTCTTGGTAAACCCGGCCTTTTGCATGAATACGGCAAATTCCATCAGGCCGTAGGGGGTGCTGGTAAAGTTCATCCCCGGCCAGGTCAGGTATTTATAGAGCTTTTCAGCGGGCAGCCCGAATTCGGGAGCCAGAAGCTGGGCAACCTCCCTGGGGTTCTGATTGATGATGGCCATCGACTCATTGATGCTTTTGACCATCGCGGTATAAGCCGACGGGCGGCTGTCGTGGAAACGTTGGGCCACCACTCCCACATTGAAGCTGAAATCCTTGCCAAAAGCCTGACGGTGGTTAAGGATCTCGTGGAAGCCGGGCTGTTCGAGTTCCTCGAAGAGGTAGGGCGGGGTGGTAAAGTGCGCGGCAATCCCTTTTTTGGAGATGAGGGCGGCAGCGGCGTCCGGGTGGGGCATGGCCACCAACTGTTTTTCAAATGCTTTGGGATTGCCGAGCTGTCTTTCAGCGGCCATGGCCAGGATGATGTCTTGAACGCTCCCCGGGGAAGGCACGGCGATCTTATCCGTGGGTTTCAGATCTTTCAGGCTCTTGATGTCCGGATCATAGGTTACCAGGCCGACGGGGACAACGTTGAAGCCCAACGCCACCTTCCACGGGAGCCCCTTATCCCACCCAATCAAAAACGGCGGAATCCCCATAAACCCGACGTCGACATCTCCTGAAATCAGAGCCTCGCGCACGGCAGCGCCGGAACCAAACTCCTTCCAGACCGGTTCCAGGCCGTATTTTTCAAAGATCTTCTTCTCTTTGGCCACCATGAGCGGGGCATAGACCAGCCCGAACTGCCCCGCGATACGGATCTCCTGACCGGAGGACGGGCGCGCGGCCACTGCTCCAGGAGAAGCCGTCCCAACGACCAGCAAGATCATCAGCACCAGTATCAGCCCCTGCGCCACGCTGCGCAGTTTCAGATTACGTGGCAATTTACCCAGCTCCCTTCTCTAACGGTTTTCTCTACACCGTTAGAGATATGTGCCGGGCCGGGCTCTGGTGCACATCCCCCGACAAGCCCCGACGCCGCCTTTGGCGTAACACCAAGGGCTCGGACGGAGCCTTCGGGGATGTGGGCACGCTGGTGCCTACAAATGAACCGAGAAGCCTCGGGCTAAAGTCCGGGGAGTCGTCACAGCGTGCAGCAGGAGTCATTAGCTGCGCCGAGGGTGAGCACCTGCGCCATGCGGCTGCCGTCCCGGTAGACGGTGACCCCCTTGCAACCCAGTTGATACGCCAGAAGGTAGGTTCTTCGGATGTCGTCCGGCGTGGCATGATGCGGGAAGTTAACCGTTTTGCTGACCGCGTTGTCGGTGTATTTTTGAAAAGCCGCCTGCATCCGGATATGCCATTCCGGAGCAATCTCCAGAGCCGTGGCAAAGAGCCGCTGGACTGGCCCCGGCACCCCTGGAAGGCCGCGCACTGAACCCCGCCCGGCGACAAGGTGCAAGAGCTCCTCGCTATAAAATCCCTCCCGCCTGGCTATGGCTTCAAACAGGTGATTAACTTCGACTAGCCGCCGTTTGTCCAGCACATTGCGAGTGTAGGCCACCGCAAAGAGCGGCTCGATTCCGCTGGAAGCTCCAGCGATGATAGAGATCGTGCCGGTGGGCGCCACGGTGGTGATAGTGGCGTTGCGGAGCCTGGGCGCACCGGGCCTGTCATAGATGCTCCCCGCAAAATTCGGGAATACCCCTCGGTCCCGGGCCAGGGCCATTGAGGCCCTGCGTCCTTCCTCGCGGACGAATTCCATCACCTTTTCGGCGTTCTCCACCGCCTCCTCGGTATCATAGGGGATTCCCAACCGGATAAGACAGTCCGCCCACCCCATCACGCCAAGCCCGATCTTGCGGTTCCCTTTGCTCATCTTCTCGACCTGCGCCAGAGGGTATCTGTTGGCGTCGATTACGTTGTCCAGAAAATGCACCGCCGCATGGACAACGCTGCGCAACTGGCCATAATCGATCCGGCCGCTCTCCGCCACCCGGGAAAGGTTGATGGACCCAAGCACACAACTCTCATAGGGAAGCAGCGGTTGTTCTCCACAGGGGTTGGTGCTTTCGATCTTTCCCAGAGCGGGCGTGGGATTGCCGGCTTCCATGCGGTCCAGGAAGATGACCCCCGGTTCCCCGTTGCGCCAGGCTCCATCCACAATAGCATCAAAGACTCCCGTGGCCGAAAGTCTTTTTACCGCCCGACCCGTCCGTGGGTTTACCAGATCGTACTCCCCGCCGGCCTCCAGCGCCTGCATAAAGCTATCAGTAATCCCCACCGAAAGGTTGAAATTGGTGAACTCTCCGGGATCCAGCTTGGCCTGGATAAAATCCAGGATGTCCGGGTGATCCACCCGGAGAACACCCATGTTTGCCCCTCTGCGGGTACCCCCCTGGATGATCGCGTCGGTCGCTGTATTGAAAACCCGCATGAAAGAGACCGGACCACTGGCCAATCCGCCGGTGGACGCCACGCGATCATTCTTTGGGCGAAGGCGGGAGAAGGCATACCCGACCCCGCCCCCGCTCTTCTGAATAATAGAACCTTGTTTGAGCGCCTCAAAGATCCCTTCCATGGAATCCTCCACCGGCAACACAAAACAGGCGGCCAGCTGCTGCAAATCCCTGCCGGCATTCATCAGGGTCGGGGAGTTGGGCAGAAACTCCAGGCGGGTCATCATGCCATAAAACTGTTCCTCGGCGGCCCTGACCTCCGCGGGTGATTTACCGTAATGCCCGTCCACCGCCGCGATATTTCCGGCCACCCGCCGGAACATCTCCTCGGGGGTTTCAACCACTTTTCCATCCTGCTTCTTCAGATAACGTTCTTCAAGCACCGCTATCGCATTCCCGGACAACTCCACAGCCTCACGCCCCCGATCTCCTCAGCTCCAACTGCGCAACTTCCGCTCATCCAGGATTACGATCTCCTGCCGGTTGATCTCCAGAACTCTGGCCTTTTGAAATTCACTCAACAGGCGGGTGACCGTCTCCCTTGAGGTACCGATCAGATTGGCAATCTCTTGCCGGGTCAACGGCAAACTGAGCCGGATCCGGTCGTCTATTCTTTCCCCGTATTCCTCCGCCAGGTTTAACAACATCCCGGCCAGCCGTCCATTGGTATCTTTCAGCGCCAGGTCCCGGATTAACGTCTGGGCATGGCGAAGCTTCTTATTCATCACCTTGAGCATCTTCAGGCTAATCTCCGGGCTGCTTCTGATCAGCTCCTCCATATCCTTATTGCGAATCATCCCCACCACCGAATCTTCAATCGCTTCGGCGGTGGCCGGGTAAGGGCCTTCGTCGAAGAGCACCACTTCCGCGAAGATGTCTCCCGGCTGCAAAAGAGTCAGAATCTGCTCTCGCCCGTCCGCCGCCGGTTTGGAAAGCTTGACCTTGCCGGATTTTACGAAAAAGACCGCTTCGCCCGGCTCCCCTTCCATGAAGATCACCATGTTTTTACGGTACCGGCGTTCCATGACGAGCTTTGCCACCTTGTCCAATTCCTCCGGATCGAGGCTGGAAAAGATCGCCACCTCTTTCAGGTAACCCATGTTTTCATTGCTTACTCCATTATTCATCCCAAATGCCCCGTTTCCACCTTCTCTAAAGCCTCCCAAGCTGTTTGAGGGCCTCCCGGATCCCGGTCAAAGCCTCTCCCGCCTTGCGGTGGATCACCACCCTCGCTCGGGAGTCAAAAGGCGTCGGTTGGAGATTGACGATCACCAGGTCTTCAACCTTCATCGGCAGATAGGAGACCGGCGTCACCACAAGGCTGGAACCGACGATCAAAAGCAAGTCACAGTCGTCCAGCAACTGGTAGGCCATCATAAACTCGGGCGGCATCGGATCCTCAAACAGAACGACATCCGGCTTGATGGCCCCCCGGCACCGATCGCATTCGGGCGGCGCCTGACCGGCCGCAAATCTGGCCATCACGTCCGCCATCGGGTAAGAAGCCCCGCAACCCGTGCAGGTCCCGGTGCGGACATGCCCGTGCACTTCGTAAACCTGGCGGGATCCGGCTTTTACATGAAGCCCGTCGATATTCTGGGTAATGACCGCCTTTACTATTCCCGCTCTCTCGAACTCCGCCAGCGCCAGATGGGCGGAATTCGGCTCCGCCTTTTCCATGTGCTTAAGCAGTGCCCTCATCACCTCAAAAAAACGCGCCGGCCGCTGCCAGAAGGCGGTTGCGGAAAGTTCGGCCATCATATTGGTTGTTTCCCACAAACCGGTGCCGGGGCTGCGAAAGTCCGGTATACCGCTTTCGGTGGAGATTCCCGCCCCGGTAAGCGCCACGCAGTTTTTGGCTCCGGCAAGCAACGCCGCCGCCTGCCGGATCTCATCGCCGGAGTTATTGTTATTTTCTTTCTCCAATCTCTTCCCCTCCCGGTGGCAGTCATATTAACCGGTGGTAGCCATCTTATTTGATTTTCAAGAAAGCGGCGTGCTTCTCCTCCTCCGGACCGATAAAAAAATAACAAGAAAAGGGGAGCCAACCGCTGTTGACCCCCCGAAGCCTGTGCAAAGTCAAGTTTGTTCGTTCCTCATCTGGCCCGGTAAGCCTGGTCAAGCAGTTGCACCGGATGGACTACCCTGGCGGAAAGGCCCTTCCGGCGTATCCCCAGGGAAAGTTGCATGGTGCAAGCCGGACAGGAGGTGGCCAGAAGCTGCGCCCCGGTCTTCTGGAAATTGCCCATCTTACGGTCCAGGATCTTCATCGACAATTCGTAGTGGGTAACGTTGAAAGAGCCGGCTCCGCCGCAACACCAGTCGGCCTCTTCCATCTCCCGAAATTCCAGACCCGGAATGCTCTTGAGGATTGCTCGCGGCGCCTCCCGGACCTTCTGTCCCCTGGAGAGATGGCAAGGATCGTGGTAGCTTACCGTTTGACGCACCTCGCCCAGTTCCCGACCAGGTTGCCTCTTAAAGCCGATATTCACCAGATACTCGCTGACGTCCTCCACCTTTTTGCTAAATTCCGCCGCTCGGGTTGCATACTCCGGATCCCCGGCCAGAAGCGTCCCGTACTCCCGCAGAATACTGCCGCAGGTGGCGCAATCAGTGACAATCGCCTCCACGTCCAGGCCTGCAAAAGCATCAATGTTCAATCGGGCCAACCGCCGGGCCTCCGCCAGATCGCCCAGGCTCTGGTGGGGCGCCCCACAACAGACGTTCTCGGGAACAGACACCTCACAACCGTTAATCCCCAACACTCGCATGGTCGCCATGCCAACTTCGGGATAGAAGTTGTCAACGGCACACCCCAGGAAATAGGCGACCTGGCGCGTGGCTTCCTCTGCGGTAAGACGCCCCGAAGCGCCTTCCTGGCGCAATTGCTCCCGCGCCGTCTGGGCGGGCACTGACGGCAGCAAACCTTCCACCTTGCCCAGTCTGCCGAGGAGAGAAAGGATCCGGGTCCCCTTCACCACCCACCTTAGCCCGCTCTTCTGGTAGAAACGCAGGATGCGGGTTACCCGGCGCAAATTGCGGTTGTTCGGAAAGAGGTGGTGGTAGACCAGATGCTTTGGCAACGACAATTTATGCTTCTGCCCATATTGGGCCCGCATCCCGGAAACGATCTCGTCGGTCGTTACCCCGGAAGGACAGGCGAAAACACAGGCCTTGCACAACAGGCAACTGTTTAAATACCGGGTGAGTTCAGGTTCAGCCTCTATCCCGATCTCCCCTTGCAGCGCCAGCCGGGTCAAATAGATCCGCCCCCGGGCCACCGAGAACTCTTCGCCGGTCACCTGGTAGGTCGGGCATACCTCCTGGCAGAAACCACACCGGTTACAGCGGGCAATTTTAGGCATTAATTTATCGGACATATCTACACCCCCTTAGGCAGGCCCTGAACATCCGCCGCGTTCAAAAAGGCTTTGCTCCCTGGAGCAAGGATGCCGTTAGGATCCAGGGATGCCTTGAGCCTGGCCGCCAGAGTAGCGGTTGGAAGATCAGGCGCCTGGGGCGGTGGGTTGGAAGCGTGGTTTGCCGCGTCGTGATCCTCGTCCACCAGGACCAATCTCCCGTCCAGCTCTCCGGCGATCGCCAGAAGCTGCTGCCGGAAGTTTCCCCTACCATTAGCTAAAAAGTCCAGATAACCATCTCCGGCATGCCCGGCAAACCCCAGGGATATTTTCCGTTCGGAGGCCAGATTCTCCAATCTGTTAACCGCTGCTGCAAACTGCTTTCGGGGGACAATCAGGCTCCCCCGGACAGCCGGCGCCTCCACCGACAGTAGGCTTGAAGGTGGTTCCTGCCGCAGGCTAGCCAAGATCGTTTCCTGTTCCTCCGCCCCGCTGATCTTCCGGAGTTCGGCTGGCCGGTATCCACGACAGACCCGCAAAAGTTCCCCTTCCTGCCAATCTACTGCCTCCCGCATTCCTTCAACTCCGATCACTAGGCTGGCCAGTTCCGGATGAAAGAGCGTGGAACCATCTCCCCCTCCGGCCGTCTGGCCAGGCCACGGGCTGATTAACTCCAACATGGTGGGCGCCAGGCCCGCCTTGATGATGGCCCTTGCTGCTTCCAGGGCGTCCGCGCTCTTCCCGAATCTGGCCAGGATGAGTTCTGCTGCTTCGGGAACGGGACGCAGCCGCAAAGTAACCCTGGTAATAATCCCGAAATTACCCCAGCTCCCCGCAAAAAGGCGTGTAAGGTCATATCCGCTCACGTTCTTGACGGTCTTCCCGCCGCCACGGACCAGGGTTGCCGTGGGCGTCACCGCCTCCAGCCCAAGGACATAGTCTTTGGCGGCGCCGTAAGCAAACCGCTTTGGACCGGCGGCATTGGCCGCCACCTCTCCCCCAACCGTAGACCACTGGGGCCTGGGGGGATCCGGCGGAAAGAAAAGGTTGGCCGGGCGCAAAGCCTCTTGGAGGACTTGATTGGTTACCCCCGCTTCCACTTGCACGGTAAGGTTCTCCCGATCCACCTCCAGGATCTTGTTCATCCGGCTGGTGGAAAGCCCTATCCCGCCACTATGCGGCAGAAAGGCCTTCCCAAGCTGTGTTCCCCCGCCAAAGGGGATCACCGGTACCCGGTAGGTATTGGCCAGCTTCATTATGCTGGCAATCTGCTCAGCTTCCCGTGGAAAGACGACCACCTCCGGGAGCCTCGTAGGACCAAACCCGTAAAAATACATCTGATCCGGATCGGCGGTGAGATCCTCCCGGGGCAGCAGCCTTTCCAACTCCGAACGCCATCGGTCCCGCATCGTCAATGTCGCCTCTTTCTACCAGAATAGCTCAGGCAGCGCACCTTGACCATCTTTGGCCGGTACGCCACCTCGCCCATCCTGGGCTCATGCAATCGCCTTGCCCGCATTCAGAATTACCTCCGGATCAAATGTCGCCTTGATCTGCCGCATCAGCGCCAATTCTTCAGGCCCAAAAGCCCAGGACAGGTACGGAAGTTTCTCAATGCCAATACCGTGCTCGCCGGTAAGAGTCCCGCCCAACTCGAGAGCTTCCCGGCAAATGGCGGCGCTGGCCTTTTCCACCCGCTCGGATTCGCCGGGAACCTGAGCGTCGAAAAGAATCTGCGGGTGAAGATTGCCATCTCCAGCATGGGCGATCATCCCAATCAGCAGATCGTTCTCTTCCGCAATCTGGGTCACCCGGCGCAGCATCTCAGGCAGTTTACTCCGCGGCACGGTGGCATCCTGGACCACCAGCGACGGTTTAAGCCTGGCCAGCGCTCCGGTGGCGCTGCGTCTGCCCAGCCACAGCGCGTCCCGTTCACGGCTGTCCTTAGCGGCCCGGATATCCCGGGCATGGTTGGCCTTATATAGTTCCAGAATAGTCTCCACCTGCCGATCCAACCCGGCCGCAAAACCATCCACCTCGATCAACAATAACGCCTCGGCATCCCTCGGCAGCCCAATGTGAATGTAATCCTCCACCGCCTTGATAATTGGCCGGTCGATAATCTCCATAGTGGTTGGGATAATCCCCTGGGCAACGATCTGCGAAACAGTGGCCCCGGCGTCCTCCAACCGGTCGTAGACCGCCACCATGGTCTTGATCAACTCGGGTTTGCGCAACAGCCGGACTAAGATCTTGGTGACCACCCCCAGCGTCCCCTCAGAACCCACAAAGAGCCCGGTCAAATCGATCTCTGGCGCCCCGCTGGCAAGCAAGCCCCCGGTTCTGACCATCTCGCCGGTGGGCAGGATTACCTCCAAACCCAGCACATGATCTCGGGTTACCCCGTACTTTACCCCTCGAATACCCCCCGCCCCCTCAGCCACATTTCCGCCCATGGTCGCCACTTTCTGGCTGGCCGGGTCCGGCGCGTACATAAAACCGAAAGGATCAACCGCCTTTTGCAGCTCGAGATTGGTCACGCCCGGCTCCACAAGCGCCACCTGGTCTTCTGGATCGATCTCCAGAATCCGGTTCATCCGGGCCAGAACCATGACAATTCCGCCATGGATGGGAATAGTGCCTCCGCTCAGGTTGGTGCCCGCTCCCCGCGGTACCACCGGGATCCGCTCCCGGCAAGCCAGCCTCAAGATCTTCGCCACCTGTTCCGCGTTTTCGGGAAAGACCACCACATCCGGCCGGTACGTGTACAGGGAAGAGTCGTAGGAGTAACTTTCCAGGGAGAGTTTAGAGGTGAGAACATGGCCTGCTCCCACGATCTTCTTTAATCTGGCAAGTACGCTGTCATTGATCATTTCCATCACCTTTCGTGCCGGGTCTTTCAATGGGGCTACGTAAAGACTACGGCATAAATAGCTTCGGTAACCACATAACCAGGCCGGGGATATAGGTGATCAGGAAGAGCACCACGATGGAAGCCAGCAGGAAAGGCCAGATCGCCTTCACCAGACGTTCAATGGTGATCTGCGCAATTCCACAGCCTACAAAGAGGTTGACCCCCAGAGGCGGGGTGATCATCCCGATGGCCAGGTTCACCACCATGATCAACCCAAAGTGGATGGGATCGATCCCCATCCGGGTAATAATCGGCAGGAAAATCGGCGCCAGGATGATGATCGCCGCGTTGGTCTCCATGAAGGTGCCAACGATCAAAAGCAAGATATTGATGAGCAGAAGCAACACATAAGGACTTTTGGTTAACGACAAGAAAAACTCCGCAATCTGGACTGGGATCATCTGCCTGGTGAGCAACAGGCCGAAGGCGGAAGCCGTGGCGATGATCAACATGACGATGGAGGTATTGATCGCCGAGGTTCGAAAGACCGCCCGCAGATCCTGCCACTTGAGTTCCTTGTAAACGAAAATCCCGACGATCAACCCGTACACCACCGCTACGTTGCCGGCTTCGGTGGGGGTGAAGATGCCGCCGTAGATGCCTCCCAGAATGATTACCGGCATCAAGAGAGCCAGCAGCGACTCTTTGAAGGCCACCGCCACCTGCTTGAAGGTCGCCCGCTCCACGCCGATGTAGTTACGCTTCTTGGAGATGATATACGCGACAATCATCAACGCTATCCCCATCAAGATGCCAGGAATGAACCCCCCGAGGAAAAGACCCCCGATGGAAGCCCCGGCCACCACCCCATAGGTAATCATCGGGATGCTCGGCGGAATGATCACTCCGATAAACCCGCCGCTGGCCTGTACCGCTGTGGCAAAGCCCCTGTCATACCCCTGCCTGGCCATGGCCGGGATCATGATGGACCCGATGGCCGCCACGGTCGCCGGGCCGGAACCAGAAATCGCCGCAAAAAACATGGAAGCCAGCACGGCCACCAGAGCCAATCCGCCGGGCAAGGTCCCCACCATGGTGTTGGCCAGATTGATCAACCGCCGGGAAATGCCGCCTCTTTCCATCAAGCTTCCGGCGATCATAAAAAACGGAATGGCCATCAAAGGAAACGAATCCGTGGCCGTAAACATCCGCTGGGCCACAACCACCATGGGCGCCGTGCCGGAAACAGCCAGCGCAATCACCGTAGCCAGCCCAAGGCTGATTGCGATAGGGACATTGAGAAGAACTAGGCCCGCAAAGGTGCCAAAGAGCACTCCTGTCATTTATGCCCCGCTCCCCCTTTCCACCGCCGGAGCCTGGGGTGTGCCCACGGCTTTTTCGGAAGCCAGCTTCCTGTAAATTGCCTGGGAAAACCGAACGCCCATCAGAATAGTACCTGTCGGCACCGCCAGATAAGCCCAGTACATCGGGATCTGCATGGCCGGCGAGAGCTGGCCGGTAGACCACAGGAACTGGATCAACCCGGAAGAGTTATAGGCGACAACCGCCAGAAACGCCAGGGAAAGGAGGCCAGCCAGAATCGCCGCCCAACGTCTCAAAACAACGGGCAGAAGGTTCACGAAGGCCTCTACCCCGATATGCGCCCCGTGTTTCACGCCGATACTGGCTCCAATAAAGGTCACCCAAACCATCAGGTAACGGGAAAGCTCTTCCGACCAGGGCAGCGAACCTTTGATCACAAACCGAAAGATCACCTGCAAAAAAACGACTGCGGTCATCGCCGCCAGAAAAAGGACCACTACCCCCTCCTCAAAGTTATCTATCAACCTAAAGAAGATATTTTCTCTTTTTCCGTTTCCAGCCGCATTGCTCATCCCATGCTGCTCCTTCCTCGCAGGTAAATGCAAGGCAGGAATACGGTCTTTTAATCATCATCCATACCGCCTGGCACCCGGGACCAGTTGGCCGCCGGAGTATGCCCGGAACCGATTCCTGCCTCGCCTTCATTGCTTCACTTTACGCTACGGACTTGATCGATGAGGTCCTTGCCGATCTCTTTTTCAAACTGAGTATAAACCGGCTGCATCGCCTTCAAGAACGCGGCCTTGTCAGGAGTAGTGATCTTCATCCCCTTGGCCTTCAATTTGGCCACCAGATCGTCATCCATCTCTTTGATAAGCCCGCGCTCGTAATCCCGCGCCTCGTAAGCAGCCTCCTGAATAGCCTGCTGAACATCCTTTGGCATCTTTTCAAAGATAGCCTTATTAATCAACAGCGGCGCTGCTGCGTAAAAGTGACCAGTCAGGGCCAGATTCTTTTGCACTTCAAAGAAGTTGGAAGTCCAGATGATGGGTAGCGGATTCTCCTGGCCGTCCACCACCCGCTGCTGCAGGGCGGTAAAGAGTTCACCGAAGGCCATCGGCGTTGGATCGGCGCCCAGAGCCCGGAAGGACGCCATGTGGATCTTGTTCTCCATGGTCCTGATCTTCAAGCCCTTTACATCGCCTGGCTTGTTTACCGGCCGTTTAGAGTTGGTCAGGTGCCGGAAACCATTCTCCCAGTATGCCAACCCTTTAATCCCGTTTTTGTCCAGGGACTCCATGATCTTGGTTCCGATAGGGCCGTCCAATACCTTGTAAGCCTGGCTCCGTGATTGGAAGATAAACGGAAGGTCAAAGACCAGAAACTTATTGGAGAAGCCCGCTAGCGGCGCCGTGGACACCAAGGTCATATCCAAGGTCCCCAACTGAACGCCCTCAATCATCTCGCGCTCATTACCAAGCTGCGAACTGTGGAAGACCTGGACAACCACCTTGCCGCCGGTTTTTTGCGAAACCAGTTGCGCAAATTTCTCCAACCCAAGCTGGTAAGGATGGGTAGGCGCCAGGACATGGCCCACCTTCAAAGTGAGAGTCCCTTCGGCGCTGGCCTGTTCAACACTGAACCCTCCCACAACTACCATGGTCAGTGCCAGCAAAGATACTAAAGCAATGAAAGCGCCCTTTTTCATCGTTAATCCCTCTCCTCTCTGCCATAGACTCTGTTTTGAAACAAACTCGGGCTCACCTTGCTTCAAACCCGACCCGTTCTTACCGCAGTTGCTCCCGGATCTTTTTGACTTCCTCCGGCTTGATGGGATAGGTATGCTTCTCTTCAGGGAAGCGCTTCTTCTCCACATCTTCCTTATAGCGCTTCAGGGCATCGGCAATCACCTGGTTGAGGTTAGCGTACTTTTTCACAAACTTGGGGGTAAATCGGTCGAAGAAGCCCAGCATATCGTGGACAATCAGGCATTGCCCATGGCCGACCGCCCCGGAACCGAGACTGATCACCGGCACGCTCACCCTCTCCACAATCATCTGGGCAACTTCCGGCGGAATCGCTTCCAGCAACAGGCTGGAAATCCCGGCGTCTTCCA
>JBLNCV010000006.1:0-17936 GCA_050260975.1 Syntrophothermus sp.
GATTATCCCAGCCAACTACCCTACTCCCCCCTTAATTGGCCTTTTCCTTGGGGTAAAAAGATTCTACCCCCATTTCATTCCCCTGTCGCAGCCTTTATTTCAGGGCAACGCAAATGCCTCCAGGAGAGTGATCTTCAGGAGACCCATGGATGGTGGCACAACTATGGAAGTGTGATGCATGTTAAAGAAGCCTATCGTATGGCTTTCTTTTTTTTTCATAGAATAAGAAGGCAAAACGAGCCTGGGAGCGAAGTACAAGATATGCAAACAACAAAAGAGCGGTCTGGAAAGGTTTTACTGAAAGACCTATCCAGGACGGAACTGGAGGATTTTTTAAGCGGCATGGGCGAGCGCCCTTTCCGGGCAGGCCAGTTGATGGGCTGGTTGTACAAGCGCCAGGCCGCCACGTTTGACGAGATGACTGATCTGAGCCTGGAGTTGCGCCGGAAGCTGGCCAGCGTGGCCGCCGTCAACGCGGTTACCGTGGCGCGCCGCCAGGAGTCTGCCGAGGATGGAACGGTTAAATACCTCTTTGTTTTATCCGATGGCAACACCTGTGAAGGGGTGCTGATGCGCCACGATTACGGGAACAGCTTTTGCGTCTCAACTCAGGTCGGTTGCGCCATGGGGTGCCGGTTTTGCGCCTCCACGCTCGGGGGGCTGGTACGAAACCTCTTCATTGGAGAGATCGTCGACCAGGTGGTGACGGCGCAGAGGGAACTCGCCGCCGAAGACCAGCGGATCTCAAGCGTGGTCTTTATGGGGACCGGTGAGCCACTGGCCAACTATGGGGCCACGGTGGGAGCTTTGAAGTTGCTTAACAGCCCCGACGGCCTGAATATCGGGTACCGGCGCCTGACCGTCTCCACCAGCGGGTTGCCGGCGCAGATCCGGCGGTTGGCCGGGGAGGGATTGCCGATCACCTTGTCGGTTTCGTTACATGCGCCCAACGATGCGCTGCGCTCGGAACTGATGCCGGTAAACAGGAGTTTTCCAATCAAAGATTTGCTCAGCGCCTGCCGGGACTATATCGAGAGGACCGGACGGCGGATTACTTTCGAGTACGCGATGATGGACGGCATCAATGATTCAGAGCGGCATGCGCATGAACTGGTGCGGCTTTTGAGAGGCATGCTCTGCCACGTGAACCTTATCCCGCTCAACCCGGTGGCCGAACGGGGGATTGCCCGGAGTGCTCCCGAGGCTGTGAAACGCTTCCAGGCGGTTTTGGAGGAGGCGGGAATCGAGGCGACGGTCAGGCGTGAGATGGGCGGGGATATCGACGCCGCCTGCGGCCAACTGCGGCGGCGGGTGATGCTTGAATCCGGACAGGAGGCTTTTAAACCACAGGGATCAGGAATGGGGGAGAAATGATGGCCTGGTTGATGCGGCTTGAACGCTGGCTGGAAAAGAATATCGAGGGGATCTTCAAGCGGGGTTACCAGGGAAAGGTCCAGCCCGTGGAACTGGCCAAGCAACTGGTACGGGTCATGGAGGATAATAAGCGGGTCAGTGTAGCGCGTACCTATGTGCCAAATCTTTACCGGATTGGCCTGAACAAGGAGGATTATGACAGCCTGGCCACCTTCAGGGCGCAGCTTGTCGAGGAATTGGAAGGTTATCTCAAGAAGCGTTTTAAAGGTGATAACCTGTTGATGGTGGGCCCTTTGCAGATTGAACTGGCTCTCCAGGAGACGCTCGCCGCCGGGCAGTTTTCCATCGACGCGGAGTTTAGCCCGGGCAAACGCGCTCCTGAAATCAGCGGCCAGGAGAAGCCTTCCACGGAAGCGGCCCCGGGAGATCCAGAAGGAATTTCCCCAATGGAGGGAGAAGTACAAGAGGAGAGGGTCGCCGGGGGGACGATGGTCTTTTCCATCCGGCACACGGCGGTTCCCGAAGAGAAGGTTGTTTGTGAGTTGACGGTTCAGGCTGGCCCCGAAAAGGGCCGGGTCTTCCGGCTGTCTCCCGGCAGGCGCACCATTGGACGTGATGCGGCCAGCGACATCCGCTTGGCCGACTCAAGCGTGTCGCGCCGCCACGCGGTGCTGGTGGTGGACAGGGCCGGTTGCCTCCTGGTGGATCAAAACAGCACCAATGGGACCTACGTCAACGGTGTTCCGGTCAAGGAGAAACCACTGGCAGGCGGGGAGCAGATCCGCGTAGGGCAGACCGTCCTGGGGTTTAGGGTGGTGTAAAATTGGTCGAAAACCTGTTGTGGCTGGCGCGGTTGCTTTTTTTGGGCCTGGTCTACTGGTTTTTTTTCAAGCTAATCCGGGCGGTAACCGTGGATTTCAGGGGAACCTTTGCGGAAAACGGGGTGGAACGTGAGGAGACTGAGGTCAAACGTGCCCGGCCCCTTCGAGGCGCTCAGCCCCTTGCACATGCCCAGCCCGTTTCGGTTCTTTACCTGCGTGAAAAACCGGGGCAGACCGTAATTTATGCACGGGGACTCGAGGACGGCAAGGAACAGATCATCGAGGCCGGCCAGCCGGTTCCTCTGGGGGAGAGTACCAGCGTGGGCCGCAATCCTGACAATCAGCTTGTGATTGCGGAATCTTTTGTTTCAGGCCGGCATGCCCGGTTTTACCGGCAAAATGACGGTTACTGGGTGGAGGACCTGGGCAGCACTAATGGTACTTTTCTGAACGGAAAACGGCTGAAAAAGCCACGGCCGTTGCGTAATGGGGACAAGATCAGGCTTGGCGACACGGTTTTTGAGTTTGCGAGGTGACCAGGATGCGGGTCGGTGCGGCGACGGACAAGGGAAAGGTTCGCCAGACCAATGAAGACGCTTATTGTGTATTGCCCAGCCTCTTTGCGGTCGCAGACGGGATGGGCGGCCACGAGGCCGGGGAAGTAGCCAGCTCGCTGGTAATCCAGACCCTCGAACATTTCCTGTACGACGATAACGATCCGGGTGAAAGCCTCCGCCAGGCCGTGGAAACCGCAAACGAAAAGATCTACGCTTTATCCCATTCCAACGAGCGGTACCGGGGGATGGGGACCACGGTGACCGCCGCCAAAGTGCGGGAAGACCAGGTTTATATCGTTCACGTCGGGGACAGCCGGGCTTACCATATCAGTGACGGGGCGATCCACCAGGTCACCGCCGACCATTCGGTGGTGGGGGAACTTAAACGCATCGGCAGCATTACCGAGGATGAGGCCATGTTTCACCCGCAACGCAACCTCCTCACCAGGGCCGTGGGGACCGAACCCAATGTGGAGGTGGATCTCATCGAGTTTCGGGCGCGGTTGGACGATGCGCTGGTTCTTTGCACCGACGGTCTTACCAGCCTGGTAAGCGCGGAAGAGATTCGTGAGGTGGTTGAGCGGTATGATCAGCCCCAGGCCGCGGCGGAGGCTCTCGTGCGGATGGCCAACGAACGCGGGGGACCGGACAACATCAGCGTGATTGTGGTTTATTTCCTTCCTCCTCAGGAAGGGATGGAGAAGGTCTTTGAAGATACACTCCAGATCGAAAATCTGAGCGCACTGGATGAGATGATCTGCGCGCCGGCGGTAACCCTGGAACCGGTGGGGGCGACGAAACAGCGTTCCCGCCGGCGGATTCGCGGGATCTATTTTGTTTTCGGAGCCTTGCTGCTGGTGGGGTTGGTGGCGGGGATCTCCTTCTCTTTCTACTTGCAAAATGTGTATTTTATCGCCTTGAGCGACGGAAAAGTACGCGTCTTTCAGGGTTTGCCCATGGGCCTGGGCCCATTGCGCTTTTACCGGCTGAGCGCTTCCACCGATTTTACCGAGGAGGATGTAATTCCCAGGTACCGGGAGAACCTGCGTAAAGGGGTCATTGTGGAAAATCGCGATGCTGCTGAAAAGCAGATTCTGGATCTTCTTAGCGAGGCAAAGAGGCAGGGTCGGTGACAGGGTGGTAACCAGATGGGCACGAAGGCAAAATGAAGGTAGGCTATTGGCCCTGGCGATGATTATCACGCTTCTGGGCCTGGGTTTGGCGGCGCTTGCCGGGGCATTAATGCGTGGAGAGCCTCTGCCGATAAAGACCGTAGCTGGTTTTGGAGCCGGGTATGTGGCGGTTTTCCTGGGAGCGCACCTCATTTTCAGGTGGTCCGGCTATTCCGGTGATGAAGCGCTCCTGCCGCTGGTGGCCTTTCTGAGCGGGATCGGCATGATCATGCTCTACCGTCTGGACGGGCGCTTGGCCTTTCTGCAGATGATCTGGCTCGGCATAGGGATAGCTGCCATGCTGGCGGTTATTGTGCTCCTTCGCGGCTATCGCTGGCTGGAACAATACCGTTATCTGGCGGGTGTGGCCGGCCTGATCTTGTTGACGGCGACCGTGGTCTTCGGCCACCAGGCCGGAGGGGCGAGGGCATGGCTTGCGGTGGGGCCGGTGCGTTTTGAACCGGTGGAAATCGGCAAGCTGTTGTTGGTTTTGTTTCTGGCCGGGTATCTGAACCAGGTCAAGGAGTTAATCTCCCTCACAGACGGTCGTTTCGGCGGTATATTGATTCCCAATATCCGGTATTCCGGGCCTATCCTGGCGATGTGGAGCTTCTCCATGTTGCTTCTCGTGGTCCAAAATGACCTGGGGGCGGCCCTCCTGTACTTTGGAATCTTGCTGGCGATGATCTATCTTTCCACGGGCAGGGCTTCTTACGTGGCTTCCGGTTTGATCCTGGCCCTGGGCGGGGTGGCGGCGGCCTACTTCCTGCTCCCGCACATCCGAGTGCGAGTGGATATCTGGCTCAACCCCTGGGCGGTTGCGACCGGCAAGGGGTATCAGACGGTGCAGTCGCTGTTTGCCATGGGAAGCGGGGGAATCTTTGGGACCGGCCTGGGCCTAGGCCATCCGGAACTTATCCCCGCAGTGGAGACAGATTTCATCTTTGCCGCCGTCGGTGAAGAACTGGGGCTGGCGGGTACGCTGGCGGTGCTTTTGGCCCTGGCGTTGTTGATCTGGCGCGGTTTTGCGGTGGCGTTGTCCGCCCCGGATGACTTTGGGCTGTTAATGGCCGCCGGGTTGACCAGTGTTCTGGCCATTCAGACTTTGGTGATTACCGGCGGGGTTACCAGGCTCATCCCCCTCACCGGGATTACGCTTCCCTTTATAAGTTATGGCGGGAGTTCCCTGGTGACCAATTTTATCCTGATCGGGCTTTTGGGGCTGGTTTCGGGAAAGGGGAAGGCCGATGCCAGAGAGAATGCGTAGGGCCACCCGAAACCTGTTTTATGGTTTTGCCGGCGCGGTGGTTTTGCTGGCTCTGGTGCTGGGTTACTGGCACTTCTGGCGGGCGCCGGCTTTGGAAAAGAATCCGTATAACCCACGACTGGTTCTGGCTGGACAGGCCATCCCGCGGGGGGCCATCCTGGACCGGGCGGGCAATACCCTGGCTAAAAGCGTGGCGGAAGGAGGGCGATACCGCCGCGTGTACCTGGCGCCGGCCTCACTGAGCCAGGTGGTGGGGTATGCACACCCGAGGCTTGGGGTAGCCGGGTTGGAACTGGCTTTTAACGACTACCTGGTGGGGTCAAATGCCCAACAACAGCTGGCGGGGTTTTGGGAGCGGTGGCTTGGCCGGAAGCAGGCGGGCAACGACCTTTTTACCACCATTGATCTCGAAATTCAGAAGGCGGCGGCCGATGCGCTGGGAGGGCGACGCGGGGCGGTGATCGCGCTCTCCGTTGGTACCGGCGAGATTTTGGCCTCAGTAAGCGAGCCAGGCTTCAATCCCAATGAACTGGAAAACAAGTGGGATAAACTGGCCAAAGACCCCGAAAGCCCGCTTTTGAACCGGGCCGTGCAGGGTTTATACCCGCCGGGATCGGCCTTTAAAGTCCTGATCGCCGCGGCGGGCATAGACAGCGGCCTGGTGACGCCGGAGACGATCTACGATTGCAAGGGTGTGCGGGTGGTGGGGAAGGATGAGATTCATGACTTTAATAACGCTGTCCACGGAGAATTAACCCTCACCCAGGCCCTGGCGGTTTCATGCAACTATACTTTCTCCGGGTTGGGATTGCAGTTGGGCAAGGACCGGTTCTTCCGGTACGCAAACCAGTTCCGGCTGGAAGATCCGCCGGCCGTGCTGGGTATTAGTGCTAATGCCGGCCGTTTACCCGGAAAGTTGGGTTTGCCGGCCGAGTATCTGGCGGAGATCGGGATCGGGCAGGGGAGACTTCTGGTAACTCCCCTGGAAATGGCGCTGGTCGCCGAGACCGTGGCCAACAACGGGGTGATGATGGAACCGTTTCTGGTACGAGAGATCCGGACGGCCAGCGGCCGGGTGGTGGCCAGCTTCTCCCCCCGGCGACGGGCGCGGCCGATCTCCGCTGCCACGGCCCGGGTGGTGCGGGAGATGATGGAGGTGGCGGTGCGCGAGGGCACCGGCCGGGGCGCCCAGGTTGCCGGAGTCCGCGTGGCGGGGAAGACAGGCACGGCCGATAACCCCCATGGGCGGCCCCACGCCTGGTTTATCGGCTTTGTGCCGGCGGATGCCCCGAAGATAGCCCTGGCGGTGGTGGTGGAAAACGCGGGAACCGGTGGCGGGGTGGCTGCGCCCATTGCAGCGCGGGTCTTTGAAACCGCACTTCGGCAGTAGTCAATTACGTAGTTCTTTTTGAGAAAGTCGCACCTTTTGCGACATGGTTCCGAGGAGGAACTCTGGGGGCAAAAGGGGGACTTTCTCAGGGGAGATTAGAGGTGTAATACTTGATCGGAACCCTTTTGGCAAATCGGTATCAAATTTTAGAGAAGATCGGCGAAGGCGGCATGGCGCTGGTTTATAAGGCCCGTTGCACTCTCCTGCACCGGACGGTGGCCGTAAAGATCCTGCGGCCGCAATACGCAAGCGACGAGGAGTTTGTGGAGCGGTTCCGGCGGGAGGCCCAGTCGGCCGCCAGCCTGTCCCATCCCAACGTGGTAAATATTTATGACGTGGGCGAGGTCGGGGATATCTACTACATTGTAATGGAGTATATCGAGGGGCGGAGTTTGAAAGATCTGATCCGGCAGGAAGCTCCGCTGGCGGTGCCAACCGCGGTTCGGATCGCCCGCCAGATTTGCGAGGCCCTGCAACATGCACACGAACACAATATTGTACACCGGGATATCAAGCCGCACAATATCCTGTTGACCATCGACGGGCGGGTAAAGGTCACCGATTTCGGCATCGCTCGCGCCGCCAGCAGTGCGACTTTAACGCAGACCGGCTTTGTTATCGGCTCCGTGCACTACTTCTCGCCGGAACAGGCCAAGGGAGGCCAGATCGGACCTCAATCTGATCTATATTCCCTCGGGGTGGTCATGTACGAGATGTTGACGGGCAAGGTGCCTTTTGAGGGAGATAGCCCCATTTCCATCGCATTAAAGCAGATTCAGGAGCACCCCAAGCCGCCGGCGGAGCTTAACCCGGCGATTCCGCCCGATCTTCAGGAGATAGTTCTCAAGGCGATGGCCAAAGACCTGAAGGTCCGTTACAGCCGGGCGGGGGAGATGCTGGCGGATCTGCGTCGTTTCTCGCGCGCCGAGGATGATCAGACCATGGCGCTCCCGGCCGGTGAATTTGCCACCCGGGCTCTGCCCCGGGCGGCCACAAGAAAACAGAAGGCGGTGCGGGAGGCGACCATGCTCCAGACCCAGCCCAAAAAACGCCGGACAGGGTGGTTGTGGGGCACGATCCTGGCGGCGCTTTTGGTAAGCGGAATGGGATGGTTTCTCCAAAACCTGTTTGTGGAAACCCCTGAAGTAACAGTCCCGCAACTTGTGGGAAAAAGCCTTGAGGAAGCTCAGATGTTGACGAGGGAACAGCAACTCCGGTTGAACGTGGAACGACGGATCTTTCATAGCACGATTCCCGCGGACTATGTTGTATCCCAGGACCCGGCGGAAGGCAAAAAGGTCAAGATCCGGCGAACCGTTAATGTTACGGCAAGTAAAGGCCCGGAGACCTTTATTGTACCGGATCTAGTGGGCAAGACCGTCCGGGAGGCCAAGGTGGATATCAACCAGGCCGGTTTGAGCCTCGGCCTGGAACAACAGGAGTACAGCGCCGAAGTGGAAGAAGGGCGAATTATCCGCCAGGACCCCGAGCCCGGCGCACGGCTGGAGCGGGGAATGACCGTGGATATAACCGTAAGCAAAGGCCCGGCGCCGGATCAGGTGATCGTCCCGGATTTTGTTGGACAGCCATACGGCAAGGTGGTGACTCAACTGGCGGCGCTGGGTCTGACGCCGGGGCGGGTCTTTGAGCAAGCGGCGGGGGATTTCCGTCCGGGAATTGTGATCGATCAGTATCCAAGGCCCAATACCCCTGTGGCGGCGGGGTCTCCGGTTGATTTTGTGATCAGTAAGGGCGCGCGGGATAATGAGGGGGTCGCGCCGGGAAATTCCGACGGCCAGCAGGGGGGCTCCGGCAACAACGCTTCGGGAGGGGCCAACGGTTCCAGCCTTCAGGCCAACTCCTCCGTCAAGGATCCGTCAAAACAGTTGCCCGCCACGGCGCAGGGTCGGAAAGGAAAACTCAAGCGCGCGGAGGTGCGGGTGATGGTGCCGCAGGGACCGGAGCGGCAACGGGTCCAGATCGTGGTGACCGATGAATACCCCTCAAGAATGGTCTATGATGCCGCCCACAAACCGGGGGACAATATCCTGCAAAATGTGGAGGGGTATGGGGACAACATCAAGGTGCAGGTCTATATCGAGGGAGTGCTTTACAAGGAGGAATCCCTATAGGCGATGCTGGACGGCGTAGTGGTACGAGCCTACAGCGGGTTCTATTATGTGCAACTGGCGGGCGGTGAAACCGGAGCAACTGTGGAATGTACCTTGAGAGGTAAGTTCCGGCAACGCACGTCCGGGGAAAAGGTCCGCGTCAAAAAAAGCCGTGGCAGTGCCGGGAAGGTTGTGGAGAGCGCCCCGGTTGCGCTGGTGGGGGACCGGGTAAAGGTACGGATGGTCGATTCCGATCACGGGGTGATCGAGGCCATTGAAGAACGAAGTTCGGAACTCACCAGGCCTGCCCTGGCCAACGTAGAACAAGTGGTGATTGTCTTTGCCGTCACCAACCCGGAACCAAATCTGGCCCTGGTGGACCGCTTGCTTACCGTGGTGGCCGCCCAGGAGTTGGAAATTATTCTTTGCTTCAACAAGATCGATCTGGCGGATCCGCAGGTTTCGGAGACGCTGGTCCTGATGTATAAGAGAGCAGGTTACCGGGTAATTCCCACCAGTGCCAAGAAGGGCACCAATGTAGTGCTGTTGCGGGAAGCGCTGCAAGGGCGTCTTTCCACCTTTGCCGGGCCGTCGGGAGTAGGCAAGTCTGCTTTACTAAACGCCGTTTCTCCAGGCCACGGTTTGGTGACGGGCCAGGTCAGCGAAAAGATCCACCGCGGTAAGCATACTACCAGATATGCGCAGCTTTTGCCGCTGGAAGGCGGTGGGTGGGTGGCGGATACACCTGGTTTCAGCCAGTTGGAACTGGCGGGGATCTCTCCCGAGGAACTTTCTTTTCTTTTTCCCGAGTTTGAGCCTTTTATCGGCCAATGCAGATTTCATCCCTGTTTTCACGATCAGGAACCCGGTTGTGCGGTAAAGAAGGCGCTGCAAGGCGGAGGGATCACCCCCCTTCGCTATGAACATTACCTGGAGTTTATGCAGGAGTTGCGCGCGCAAAAGGTATGGTAGGTGAGCTTATGACAATTCAGATCGCCCCTTCGATCCTTTCCGCCGATTTTGCCAATCTGTCCGAGGCCTTGCGGCGGGTGGAGAATGCCGATCTTATTCATGTGGACGTGATGGACGGCCACTTTGTCCCGAATATCACTGTTGGCCCGCTGGTGGTGGCCGCCTTACGGCGGGTTACGGCTCTCCCGCTGGACGTGCATCTGATGATCAGCAATCCGGAGTTATATATCGACGCTTTCGCCCGCGCCGGGGCGGGCATCATCACGGTGCACGCCGAGGCCTGCATCCACCTCCACCGCACGGTGAACCTTATCAAGGAAAAGAAGATCAAAGCCGGGGTGGCTCTTAACCCGGCGACGTCTCTGGGTACGATCAAATACCTTCTGGATGAACTGGATCTGGTGCTGTTGATGACTGTAAACCCCGGTTTTGGAGGGCAGGAACTTATTCCGGCGGTTTTACCGAAGATAAGCGAGCTCAAAAATAGGATCAGGCAAAAGAGGTTGCCGGTTTCCGTGGAGGTCGACGGTGGGATAAACCCGCAAACAGCAGGGCCGGTGGTTGAAGCAGGCGCCGATATTCTGGTAGCCGGCTCGGCGGTCTTTGGCCAGCCGGATCCTGGGCAGGCCGTGGAAGAATTGCGGAAGATCGCCACAAGCGGGGCAACCAGCGGCTGAGATTTAGCTGACTATGGGCGGGGGGGGCGCGGCCCACGGAAGTTTAGACGCGCTACAGGGAGGGCGTGGCATGATTCCCAAGATTCTTGGTGTAATCCGCAAAATTGTCGCTGTAATATGGGTGCCGCTTCTCGTGCTTATTGCAGGATTTGCAGCCCAGAGGTTGATGTTGATAAGCTGGAATGCGGTGGTTGGCTACAAGAGCCCGCATCTGTACGAAAGTATGCCGGTTACCCCCAGGCGGCCCGCCGTTGGCGGTCGGGTGGTCCTGGTGGTGGTGGATGGATTGCGCTATGATACGGCCATGGGGCTTCCAGGCCTTGCGAGGTTGCGTGAGCGGGGAGCAGGCCTGCGGTTAAAGACGGGGGAACCGTCGTTATCGCTGCCCGGCTGGGCGGTGATTGGCACCGGCGCCTGGCAGGAGATTACCGGGGTGACCACCAACTGGTACAAAGGCCGTATCCTGGTGGATAACATCTTTGCGGAAGCCAGGAGGGCCGGACTGGAGACCGCGGTGGCGGGCGATCCGGGATGGGATGCCCTGTACGGCCCATGGATCGGCCAAAAGAGGCTGGTGCGTAATGACGATCGGGCGGTTTTGCGAGAAGCATTGCGCCTTTTAGCGGAGAAGCCGGATTTGTTGCTGGTGCATTTTAGTTCGCTGGATGAGGCGGGGCACAAGTCCGGGGGCGCATCCCGGCAATATTATACCACGGCCCGGGAGTTGGACAACCTCATCGGCCGGCTGGCGGAGTCCCTGGATCTCCGAAGTACGACGCTATTGATCACCTCGGATCACGGGCACCGGGATGCCGGTGGGCATGGTGGCTGGGAAGAGAGTGTCGTCACCGTGCCGCTGGTGGCCCTCGGGAAGGGGATCAGGCCGGGATGGACTGAGAGAGGAAAACAGGCGGACATCGCTCCTACCGTGGCGGCGCTCCTGGGGACTTCGCTGCCGCAGCACAGCGTTGGCCAGCCGCTTTATCCGGTGCTGTCTCTGTCCTGGCCCGACCGGGTGGCGCTGGAGCTTGTGGTCGCCGAACAAAGGGCTGCTTTCGACAGCCGGTATGTACAGGTCCTGGGGGTAAGCAGCTTGCCTGGAAATGCGGTTTTTCCTCTGCCGGCCCGGCAAGCCTTCAAGGAGGGCGACCTGCGCAAAGCGGAGATGGAACTCCAGCGTTTTGATGGCCTCCGGGAGGCCGCGGTGGCTTCCGCAAGGGAAGACCGGCTGAAAGAGGACAGGCTGCGCCGCCTGCCCCTGGTGGGCGGGGCGCTCATTTTGGCCTCCCTTTATCTTTTCATCCTGCCCCGGCACCGTTACACGGGTCTGGCTGTCTCGGGAGCATTGCTCTATTTTGCCATCTACTACGCTTTTTACTTCATAAGAGGTTATCATTTTTCTTTAAGCGACATGAACTCCGAGGAGATGCTGGCCGGCTTTTTCCGGCAGCGCCTCCTGGAGTCCGGAGCGGCGTTGCTTCTCTCCGGGTTGGTGCTTGCCAACCGGGTGGGCCGGAAGAAGGATGCCACGGCCCATGTTCTCGGCAAATGCGCTGGGGGGATGGTCTACGTCATCTCCTATCTGTTGTTGATCCAGGTGTTGATCTTTGCATATCTGTATGGTATCCGGTTTGAGTGGGCGCTGCCGGATTTGCGGCTGGGATTCAAGTATTACCTCGACCTGCTTCAGATGTATGCTGTAGGGTTGTCGGCGCCGGGAGCGGTATTGACGGTGGTCGTTTTCGGCAAGGCGGTCTGGTGGGTTACAGACCGCAAACAGCGGCGCCGTAAGCGGCTAGCCAGGGGCAGGGCCGGGGGGACGGTATAGACCAAATGCTTGTAGACTACCACATTCACACCAAAGAATGCGGGCATGCCAGGGGCCAGATGTATGAGTACGTGGAGGCGGCCGTAGCCAGAGGCTTGCCGGAGATGGGTTTTTCAGATCACATGCCTTTGCCCTATCTGCCGCTGGATGAAGAGTATGTGATGCCGGCGGCCAAATTTCCATGGTATCTGGACGAGGTGGCCAGGTTACGGGAGAAATACCCCCAGATCCAGATCAGGCTGGGGGTGGAGGCCGACTATGTCCCGGGATATACCGCACAACTTCTTGAGATCCTTTCCGGTTACCCGCTGGATTATGTTTACGGCTCGGTGCACTTTATCGACGGCTGGCTTCACGATGACGCGCGGTTTATTGACGGCTACGAGATTCGTGGCGTGGACAACGTGTATCGGGATTACTTTCACCTGGTTCAGGAGGCTGCGGAAAGCGGCGCCTTCGATATCCTCAGCCATCTGGATCTCGTCAAGAAGTTCGGCTTCCGGCCCCAAAGAGAGATCCGCGGCCTTTTGGAAGAGACGGTGGCGGCGGTGGCCAGATCCGGCAAGTGTATCGAGATGAATACTTCCGGGCTGAGAAAGCCGGTGAAGGAGATTTACCCGGGGAAGGAACTTCTGGAATTGCTCTTTGCGGCCAATGTGCCGGTGACACTCGGGTCCGACGCCCACGCGCCGGAAGAGGTAGCCGGTGATTTCGACCAGGCTGTGGCTTTGCTACGGCAGGTTGGTTACCGCAAGATCGCCACTTTCCGAAAACGCCGGCGTTACCTGGTGGATCTGTAGAGGGGGAGAGAAGGTTGTCTTCATTGGTGGCTTTTAAGGGCAAATTGCCCAAAGTGGCTTCTGAGGCATTTATTGCCGATGGAGCTCGCTTGATCGGTGACGTGGAAGTGGCCAAAGGCGCCAGCATCTGGTTTAACGCCGTGCTGCGCGGAGATTTGGCGGCGATCAAGATCGGAGAGAGGACCAACATCCAGGATGGCTGTGTAATCCACGTGGATGGGGAACATCCAACGATCATCGGCAAGGATGTCCTGGTGGGCCACGGGGCGATTCTTCACGGTTGCTGGATTGGGGATGGAGCCTTAATCGGTATCGGCGCCATTCTTCTCAACGGTTCACGGGTTGGGGAAGGGGCCATTGTGGCTGCCGGCAGCCTTGTTCCGGAAGGAAAGGAGATCCCGTCTCATACTCTGGTAATGGGCTCACCTTGCAAGGTCGTTCGGGAGGTCGAACCTGCTGAAATAGATCGGGTGGCCGATGGGGTAAGAATTTACAGTGACCTGGCCGACGAATACCGGAAGTGATCCGGCCGGAGCTGAACTAACGGGGTTTGGTCATCCGGTTTGATTTTATTATGCGGATGGAGGGGGAAGAAAGAAATGAAGGTGGAGACGCAAAAGATCGGAAAGGCGCTGGTTGTTCGCTGCGGGGGGGAACTGGACATGCGGACCGCACCGCAATTCCGCCAGGAAATTGAGGAAAAGCTCAACAATTTTGAAACCATTCTAAGCCTGGTCCTGAATTTTGCCGATGTAACCTTTGTGGACAGTTCGGGGCTCGGGGTAATCCTTGGGCGCTATAAAAAGATGGCCCAGCGGGGTGGTCAAGTGGTGCTGGTCAACGTGCCGGCGCAGGTGCGCAAGGTTTTTGAGCTTTCCGGTATTTTTAAGATCATTGCCCACTACGACTCCGAGCAAGAGGCCTTACGGCTGGCCCGAGGGAGGATTGGCATTCATGCCTGATGGAATAAAAAATTACATACATCTGGAGTTTCCCAGCGATCCTGAAAACGTGGGAGTGGCCAGGGTGCTGGTGGCTTCTTTTGCCGCCCAGTTGGATTTTACCCTGGAGGAGATCGATGAGATCCGGGTAGCCACATCCGAAGCGGTTTCTAATGCGATTATCCACGGGTACGTAAAAGAGCCGGGTGTGGTATCGGTAAGGGTCAATCTCTACGAGGGCCTCCTGGAGATCTTTGTGGAGGATCAGGGCGTGGGAATCGAGGACATTGCGCTGGCCGCGCAGCCCTCCTTCAGCACCGACCCCGAACGCATGGGCCTCGGGCTCGTCTTCATGGATTCCTTTATGGACAAGCTGGAGATAGATTCCGCGCCGGGCCGGGGCACCAGGATACGGATGTTGAAGTCGCCACAGCATGTAACCGGTCGCAACCGGAATTAAGGGGGGCTGTTCATGCAACAGCGCCTCGAACTCCGTTTACCGCCTCACAAGGTGTTGTCGGATCAGGAGGTGCACAGGCTCCTGCTTCTGGCCAGGCAAGGGGATGTTGGCGCACGGGAGGAATTGGTCAATTGCAACCTCCGTTTGGTGGCAAGTATCGTGCAGCGGTTCGCCAACAGGGGTTATGAACTGGAGGACCTCTTTCAGATTGGATGCGTTGGGTTGGTCAAGGCGGTGGATAAATTCGATATCAGTTTCGGCGTCAAGTTTTCCACCTACGCCGTACCCTTGATCCTCGGCGAGATCCAGGTTTTTTTGCGCGACGACCATCCAATCAAGATCGGCCGCTCCACAAAGGAGACCGCCAGGCAGATTCACCGGGCGCAAGAAGAGCTGGCCAACCAACTCGGGCGTGAGCCTAGCCTGAATGAGGTGGCTGCCAGAACCGGCATTCCGCCGGAGGAGCTTGTGACTGTTCTGGATGCGGTTCAGACCCCGGTTTCGTTGCAGGAAGTGATCAGCGAGGATGAGCAGCCGATCTTTCTGGAGGATCAGGTGGCCGCCGGAACGGACGCCAGTGCCCAGACCATTGAGAACCTGGCCCTCGAACAGGCGCTGGCCCAGCTCGACGAACGGGACCGGCAGATTTTGCGGCTTCGCTTCTTCAAGGGGAAGACCCAATCCCAGGTGGCGGAACTCATCGGCCTGTCCCAGGTTCAGGTTTGCCGGTTGGAAAAGAAGGCACTGCTTTCTTTACGGGCGCTGCTCGGCTAGGGGGGATTCTTCTGATTTTGCAGGATGCCAAAGTTGTTGCCGAGATTAAAAAGAACTTTGGCCGGATGGTCATCTTCTTTGGCTCGTTGGTACTTTCCGGTCTGGTTTACGATCTTTTTCACGCCGGTCCCCTGTGGGTACAGGTGTTTTATCTGCCCATTCTCCTGGTGGCGCATTTTTATGGGGTGCTGGGAGGAGTCACCGGCGGGGTGGTGGCGGGCCTCACTTCCGGGTTAATCGGCATGCTTAACGCCCCGGCGCCCGCAAGTGTCGGGTATCTCAACCTGGCTGTTCAACTGTTTTTCTTTATAGGTTTTGGTTGGGGGTCCGGGCTTCTTGTCACGCTGCGGCAACTGCAGTTGGGCAAGCAGCTCGAGGAGTACAAGTCTCTGGCGGACGCCCACATCGCGATATATGATGCCAACGAACTTTCCACGCAAAGGCTGAAGGAGAAGAATGCCGAACTGGACAGGCGGATGAACCAGTTTGCGGCGGTCTATGGCCTTACAGATCTGATCGGCGCCACCATGGAGTTGGACTCCATTTTGAATGCGGTTTTGGACACCGCCGGCCGGCTTTTACCGTGCGATGCCTGCGTGCTGCATCTTATCGATGAAGATTCGCGGCAACTGGTGGCCCGTGAGGCGCGCGGCCAGAAAAAGGGCTGGCAGGCCGGGGACCGGCAGCCGCTCGACAGTGGAATTATCAGTTGGGTGGCCAGAAACGGCCAGGGAGTCTTGTGCACGGATGTGGCGGCTGACACGCGCTTTAAGGCCACGGAGGGGGAGAACGAGTTTTGTTCCGTGCTTTCCGTCCCGCTGGTGATTGAAAGCCGGGTCGTGGGGGTCTTGAGCCTTGGCCGGATGAATGATCATTACTTTACCGGCGACGACCTTTCCCTGCTCTCCCATCTGGCCAGCCAGGCAGCCTTTACGGTGCATCGGGCGCAACTTTACCGGAAGCTCGAAGAATTGGCCATCACCGACGGCTTGACTGGTCTTTACAATCGCCGGCGTTTTCAGGAAGCTTTTGAACACGAAACCCAACGAGCTCAACGCTATGGGAACAACCTGTCTTTGCTGATGCTCGACCTGGATTTTTTCAAGAGGTTTAATGACGCCAACGGCCATCCTGCCGGAGACCGGCTTTTGCGGGATTTTGCCAGGATTATCTCGGAAAATACGCGAAATGTTGACGTAACCGCCCGTTACGGCGGTGAGGAGTTCGTAATTATTCTCCCGGACAGCGACGCCAAAGCTTCCATGGTGGTGGCGGACCGGATTGCGACGGCGGTGGCTTCCCGGCGGTTTGAGGGGCAGGAGAGCCAGCCCGGTGGCCGGGTGACGGTGAGCGTGGGGCTGGCGGCTTATCCGGAGCATACGGCGGATCCGGGGCAATTGTTGGAATTGGCCGACCAGGCGTTGTATCGGGCAAAAAAGCTGGGCAGGAACCAGATCGTGGTCGCCTTATCGGAGGATTCCCCTTTTTTACGGCGGTCAGGCGCCGCCGAGGGGTGAGCGGTTAGACAGTTATACCCCCCCGATTATTCCGGTTGCCTGCGTATATTTTAGAGCAGGTGTCTTAGCCTCCCAAACCAGGTGGCGCAGCCTGGGGAGTGTCACGCCGGATGAGGGGGTTTTTTATGCGGGTTAAGACGGAAAAGCAGCCTGGAATAACCGGTTCATTGCATTTGCGTGCGCCGAAAGACACGCGTGGCAGGAAAACGGCGGCGGTAGTTTTGGGAGCGGCGCTCGTTCTCTCTAGTATTGCCCTGCCGGTTGCGGCGGGACTTGATCTGACGGCGTTGTTAAAGCTCTTCGGCCTGGGATATGTGGTGGATCTGTTTTCGGAGCAGTTGAACAGCTTTGTTAATACGGTCACTCTGAATTATAAGGTCGAGAACCGTGATGCCACCAAGGTGGTGCCCATTGTGAGCGTCGGCACCGGGGTATATGTGGGTGCGGCCCAGGTTTCAGGCGCGCGTGACCGGGTGGCCCAGGTGCAAGCGGTGGGGGAGATCGAGGGAGAGTTTATGAATGACCTCTTCCGGGCCAGGGTTCTGGTGCCGTTGGACAACAAGAACCCCCTACAGGGCATCCGGCGGGTTCCGGGAGTTGGAGTGTCGGCGATTATCGACCTGCGCGTGGATTCCCTGGCCCGGCCCGGCGCCCCCGGTTTTCCGCCCGGGGCGCCGGAAACGCCGGGAACCCCGCCTAACCCTCCACCGCCGGCCAGGCGAGCCGCTCAGTATGCGATCTTTGCCGATGAGGAGCTAACTATTGACGGAGAAAGGATCCGGATTCTCGGCGATGTGCATGTAAACGGAAATTTGGAGGCTAACGGCGAGGACATTGGTATCATCGGCAACCTTGCGGTGGGCGGAGATCTGAATGCCGCGGAGGAGGAGCTGAACGTCGAGGGCCGAACCATATGGAGAAGCGCCTACGTCACCATGCCGCGGGCGGATTTTGCAGTTTTACGCGCGCGGGCGCAGAAAGTCTATCTTACCAGTGTGAACATCTCGGGCTATACCAGCTTGAAGGGAATAATCTTTGTGGACGGCGATGTATATATCTCCGGCCAGATTTCCGGAACAGGAGGTATTGCGGCTACCGGCCGGATCTACATCGGCAGGAATGGGGTTCGGTATGTCACACCCAACAGCGCTTTACTCCTTCTTAGCGGCAAGGACATTGAAGCCGGCAAGACAGAAAGCCGTATCGATGCCTTTCTGGCGGCTCCCTACGGCTTGATCCGCGTTGGTGGGCATAATATGACGGTCAGGGGCGGTT
>JBLNCV010000007.1:0-4666 GCA_050260975.1 Syntrophothermus sp.
GTCACCTGGGAACTGGTGCCGGGCCGCGGCGCGCGGGAAAAAGCCCAGGACGTGGTCTTCGCTTCGGCGGAACAAGCGGCCAAAGGCGGTAAGGTTCACGCTTTGACCATTACCGACAACCCGGGTGGAAATCCAGCCATTTCGGCGGACTACCTGGGGATGGAGATCCGGAAACTGGGGATCGAACCGCTGGTCCATTTTACCTGCAAGGACAAGAACCGCAACCAGATTGAGAGTGAATTGCATGCCCTGGCCAGGGCGGAGGTGCCAAATCTCCTGGTCATGAGCGGGGACTACCCGGTCACCGGCTACCAGGGACGGCCCAGGCCGGTCTATGACCTTGATCCCACCCATGTGCTCCGCCTGATCAACGAGATGAACCAGGGTTTGGAGGTACCGGCGCCGAAGGGTACGGCCAAACTTGCCACCACCGACTTTTTTCCCGGCGCCGCAGTCTCGCCTTTCAAGCGCGAGGAGGCCGAACAGGTCGGCCAGTACTACAAGCTAAAGAAAAAGGTCGAAGCCGGCGCGAAGTTCATCATCACCCAGTTGGGCTACGATGCCCGGAAGTTCCATGAAGCCTTGCAATTTGTCAGGCTTAACGGCTGGGATATCCCGGTGGTCGGCAACCTTTATGTTCTCCCGTACGGGGCGGCCAAGACCATGAACGCCAACCTGGTGCCGGGGTGCGTGGTTACCGACGAATTGCTGGCCGCTCTGGACAAGGAGCGCGCCGCCGCCGACAAGGGGAAGGAAGCGCGGCTTTTGCGGGCCGCCAAGATGTACGCCTTCATGAAAGGGATGGGGTTTGCCGGCGTGCACATCGGCGGACATGGGCTCAAATACGAAGAAGTGGAATACATCATTGACAAGGGCAATGAGCTGGCTCCCAACTGGCAGGAGTACGTGCGCGAGTTCGATTACCCCATGAAGGGTGGTTTCTACTATTTCCAAAAGGACGAGCGCACCGGCCTGAATGCCTCCGAACCGGTGAACCGCTCGAACCGGCGCCCGCGGAAGCTGCTGCGCTACCGGACCTTCCGGTTGCTGCATCATACCCTGTTCAATCCCAAAAACGTCCTGTTCAGGCCGATCCAGGCTTTCGCCAACGCGATGGACGGTTCCGCTCTCGAGAAGCCCTTCACCGCCCTGGAACACCTGGCCAAAGTTGCCACCAACAACTGCCAGCAGTGCGGCGATTGTGCGCTGTTTGACCTGGCATACCTCTGTCCCATGTCCCAGTGCCCGAAGAACCAGCGCAACGGCCCGTGCGGCGGGAGCTTCGAGGGCTGGTGCGAGGTTTATCCCAACAAGAGAAAATGCATCTATGTCCGGGCCTATGAGCGCTTGAAGGCCTACGGAGAGGAAGAGACGCTGCAAGCTTACCAGGTTCCTCCCGTAAACTGGGATCTCTACCACACCTCTTCCTGGATCAACTTCTGGCTTGGGCGCGACCATTCGGGGCCGCGGCTGGGGATCAAGCCGCCCAAGAAGCGTTCAGAAGCGCAAAGCGCGGTTGACGGCGGAGCCAAGGGCGATGCGGCGGCGCGCTGAAGGCGCTTCCATATATAGCAGGGGAATAACATGGGAGCAGGGGACACCTGCTCCCGTATTGTTTGAAAATCAATAGAGGCCGGCGTGACTCAGCCGAGAATACGTTCAACCTCTTCAGCGTCGAGGTCCATTACATACGGGATGCCGGAGATCTCCGCGGCTTTTTTGGTCAAAGCGGCGATATCATCGCGGCGGATGTAGCGGACGGCGAACTTTCTTGCGCCGCACATCAACTGTTGCAAGCCGCCGGCCAGACGGTCGAAGTAGGTAAACAGGCCAATGGCCGACGGGGGTACGCGGCGGATCTCGTCGCCAAGGATGGAACGCAGCTTGGCGGCTCCGGTGAAGATCTGCTCCACACTGACCCCGTACTTGGCGATCTCGGTGGGAACCTTGCTGCTTTCGGCAAGCCGGCCGATGGTTTTGCCCACCATCACGGCGGCCATGGGCCCCCTGGCCATTCCTACGGCCTTAATGTAAGGTGCGGCCAGAGCCAGGCCCTTGAAGACCTGATCCTCCAGAGCAAAACCGCCGGCGATGGCGACACTGGGGATAAAAGCCTTCTTCTCCTCCAGCCGTTTCAGATACTTGTAAAGCAGGGATTCC
Organism: Syntrophothermus sp.; assembly: GCA_050260975.1. Lineage (GTDB taxonomy): Bacteria > Bacillota > UBA5301 > JAMCQP01 > JAMCQP01 > JAMCQP01. Next base: position 2,161 of record JBLNCV010000007.1, read on the forward strand.
AGGTAGACGGTTGGTATGCCCCACTCGTTCATCATGCGCCAGGGGCTCATCCCGGTGCCGCCGCCCGCTCCATCGACGGTCAACAGGTCGATGCGCGCATCGGAGGCAAACTTGACCGCTCTGGCCAGGTCCGCTGGGCGGTAAGCCCCGGTTTTCAGGAAGACCTGCTTGGCTCCGGCCTTGCGCAAGGCTTCCACCCTGGCGTGGAAACCCTCTTCGGTGACCATCCCAATCCTCGAGTGGCGTTCAAACTCCTTGAAAGACCCGGCGGCAAAGAACTTTTGGGTGGTGGGTTCTTCGGGATCCGGAAGGACGATGTAACCGCGGCTTTTGAGTTGCATGGCCCTTTCCAGGGACGGCAGCTTGACCTCCCCGCCGATATCCTTGGCCCCCTGGCCCCATTTGATCTCCACGGCCTCCACGCCCAGATCCTGGATGGCGTATTCCAACACGCCCAGCCGAGTATCTTCCACATTGGCTTGCACCACAATGGCCCCGTAACCACGGTACCAATCCTGGAAGGTCTTGACGCGCCTCTCCATGTCGGGGGACCGCCGGACGCGCCCGCCGGAGATCTCCACATCGGGATCCATGCCGCAAACATTTTCCCCCACTGTCAGGATGGTGCCGGAAAGCGCCGCGCCTATCGCCAGACCATCCCAGTTATCCTTGGCTATTTTGGTGGAACCAAGGCCGGGGATGGTTACCGGCAAGGCTAGCTTGATCTTGTGGGTGGCCCCGATCTCCGTCTCAAGGTTGACCGCCGGGAAGATGGCCTTGTCGCTGTCCGCCTCGATGCCCTCGGCTCCCACCGCCGTCCCCATGATATTGAAATGGGAGAAGTCCACCGGGTAGTCCTTTTGAGAGGCTGAGGTGACGGTCCCAAAAGGTTGTGGGTAGATCACCTCCCGGCCGCGGTAGGCCGATTTGCCCACCTCGCAGGTGCCCAGGCACCCTTCCGTGCAGGTCGCGCACATGCCGCTAAAAGGCGACACATCCGGGATGCGGTTCTTGGTCAAGGTTGCTCCGCTTGCATTTGCCCTCCCATAACTCACTTGCCCATCATCCTTTCTTTTATTGAGAAATCAAAAGCCCTGAACAGTGGTTCAGGGCATGGGACACACATCAAGAAGTGTCCGGGAGGGAAAGGCGCGCCAAACCCAACACAACCCCACTTGGCGCATACAAATACTACCTTCAAAGGGGTTTCTGGACACCATCTCTTTTATGTTTCACCCTACTTTGCTGCTCTTACGAAAACGAGCGGCCTGACCCTGCTTTGCTACTCTACTACGCTGCCCTGATAAAATTATATCGTCTTAAATTAAATATAACTGTGATCATGACCGGTGTCAAGTATTTATTAGATATTCTGCCAGATTTAAACAGCTTTTTTAACATGGGTTATGGCCCGGAAAAACGGCTTGTTGGGTAGTGTCCAAGGGCGAGATTTTGGCTTGACGAGCCGCAGTAATTTGGGTTAACATAAACTTAGTTGTTTTTTGGAGGCCAAACATGAACGAGAAGAAATTTGCCTTTATTAGTTGCGTCAATGACGAAGTATTATACAAAGAATGTGTGAAGCACATAGATTCTCTGGTTGTTCCAGAGGGTTATACGGTGGAAAAGGTAAAAATAGCCGGCGCCAAGGGACTTGCCGAAGCTTACAACAAGGCCATGGAAGACTCTGACGCCAAATACAAGATCTATCTCCATCAGGATACCTTTGTGTTGAACAAGAATTTGTTAGAGGACATCGTGAGGCTTTTTACCAAGTACCCGAAGTTAGGGATGCTGGGAGTAATCGGTTCCACAAGATTGCCGGAAAGGGGGATATGGTTTCAGGACGGCCTGCATTGTTTCGGAGAGGTGTGGGAATACCGGAAAGCCGGGGGGATTCATTACCTGTTGGGCTGGTGGAATCAATGGAACCATCGTAAAAAGAGACTGACCAGATACCGCAGGGTACGCCGTGATTATCTACCGGTAGCCGGAATCGACGGGTTGATTATGATTACGCAATACGATGTTCCCTGGCGGAAGGACCTTTATAGCGGTTTTATCTATTACGAAGGCCCGCATGTTCTCGAGTTCATCAAACGGGGTTTTGAAGTGGGCATCCCGTATCAGCAGCAGACATGGTGCATGCATTACGGCAATCAGCGGGAGAGAACGCCCGAAGAGGATAAAAGGTATCAGGAAGAGTTTCACGCCAATATGAAGATCTTTCGGAAAGAGTATGGAAGCTTCCTTAAAAAAACCGCCAGGGAGCTTAACGCACAATTTGCCGGCTGATTTCTGGAAGAAACCGTGGATATCAATTCCTTTACACCGATTCGGGAGGATTATCTCTGATCCACGGGGACTGTTTGCAACTAGACGGCTGCCTGGTTGCTCCTCTGGCCGTGAGCCAGGAGGAAGGCCAATTTGACGGCTTCTTCCGCTGAGCGGGCATAGTGGATCTTCACATTGCGCCGCTCGTCAAGATAGCACCCGTCATAGAGCG
>JBLNCV010000008.1:0-13568 GCA_050260975.1 Syntrophothermus sp.
CAGATCGTTTCCACATAGCAGATCGTTTCCACATAAACGATGAAACAGATCGGTTTCCGAGAAGATCCCCACCTCCTCGCCGTTGACGATGGCCGCGTTGATCCGTTTGAGGCTGGCGAAAGGTTCCACAGCCAGATTCAGATCCCTGGCCACCAGATCCATGGCGAGGGCGCCTTGCACGTCGCTGGCGGTGGTGATCACCTCCTGCGCCCGCAGGGCCGCCGCCGCCTGTCTGGCCAGTTCATTGGCCCCGCCCAGATGCCCCGAAAGGAGGCTGATGGCGAAGCGGCCCGCCTCGTCGACGACCACTACCGCCGGATCGGTCCTTTTGTCCTTGATGTGTCTGGCCATGACCCTGACGGCGATGCCGGCGGCCATGATGAACACGAAACCATCAAACAACGGGAGCAGCGAATCGACAAGGCTGGAAAGCGGTTGACCATAGAGGCGCACCTGCCGCCGAACCGTTCTATCTTCCGGCCCAGAAAAAGCCTCTTCACCGGCCCCGAATTTCTCCGGCAAGAACAGGACCATCTCCCCGATCGCAAAATGGCCGTTGGCGTGAGGGTTGTGCGCCAAATTTTGCAGAAGATGGATGCCCAGTCTGCTCCCCTGTCTGGTCAGGGCGATCACCGCCACCCGCTTCATTCCACCTTCCCCCTGAACCCGTGCGAAAAGTCCTTGTGGTAAAGCTTCGACGGCTGAGGTTGGGCCAGAAGAAAGTCCCCCACCAGAATCAGAGCTGTTTTCCTGATCCTTTCTTCCCTGACCAGCCGCTCGATGTCTTTCAACCTCCCCCGCAGGATCCTTTCTTCCGGCCAGGAAGCCTTCTCCACCACGGCCACCGGCGTATCTTCGGGATAACCTTTCTTCAGCTCTTCCACCACCTCCCCGATCAGGTGGACGCTGAGAAAGACACAGAGGCTGGCCCGGTGGCGGGCCAAAAGGGCCAGCGCTTCTTTTTCAGGCACAGCGGTGCGGCCCTCCAGACGGGTGATGATCACCGTCTGGGAAACGCCGGGGATGGTGTACTCCCGCTTCAGCGACGCCGCCGCCGCCAGGAAAGAACTGACGCCGGGAATAATCTCATAGGGAATCCCCCGCCGGTCCAGCCAGTCCATCTGTTCCTGAACGGCCCCGTAGAGGCTGGGATCGCCGGTATGGACGCGGGCCACCGTTTTCCCTTCCCCGACAGCCTTTTCCATGATCGCCATGATCTCTTCCAGGACAAGCGGGGCGCTGTTGTAGACCTCGGCCGTCTTCCGGGCGTAACGCAAAACACCGGGGTTGACCAGGGACCCGGCGTAGACAATCACCTCGGCCTTCCGGAGAACCTTCACGGCCTTTAAAGTGATGAGTTCCGGGTCACCCGGCCCGGCGCCGATGAAATAGACCTTCATCTTCCTGCTCGTGAACCCCCTTGACGGTTAATCGCGAACCCTTTGGCGGTCAGTCGCGAACCTCCTTGACGGTTGGCCGTGAGCCTCCCTTGACAATCAGCATGGAGAAATAATCCTTCTCCCGGCCAGCCAGGCTATCCAGATCCTCTGTGCTGAAGCCCCCCGCCAGGCCGCAACGGCTGGCAAAGAACGCGTTATCTTTAAGACGCAGATCCTCCAGGACCTGAACGACCCGGTCGTAATGGCGGGCGACCTTCATCAGCACCACATTTTCAAAATTTCGCAGGGCAAGACGGAGGTCTTCCGGGCTGCAGGCCGCCGAGAACGGCCAGCTTCTCCTCGCCCCGGGCCAGGGGCGTGTTCCGGGCCGCCGCGCAGGCCAGAAAGGCGGTCACGCCCGGAATGGTTTCTATTTCCACACCAGGGCGGAGCAGCCGCAGCTTCTCCACCAGGTAGGCATAGGTACTGTAAAGGCCCGGGTCCCCGAGGGTCACGAAAGCCACATCCTTCCCCTGCTCCAGACGACGGATGATGCTCCTGGCCGCCTCCAGCCAGCAGCGTTCCAGGTTTTCCCCATCCTTGCTCATGGGGAAAACCAGCTCCAGGACCTCACACCCTTCGCCGGCAAAGCGTCTGGCAATGGAAAGGGCGATACTCTCCCGGTCGGCGGCGGATCGTGGTGAACAGATCACCTGCACCTCCCGCAAGACCCGGTGCCCCTTGAGGGTGAGCAGTTCCGGATCCCCTGGCCCCACGCCAATTCCAAAAAACCGTCCTTTCATGCCGACCGTCCTTCCTTCGAAACATCTTTCCGCTTCAACCACTTTCACGCCCGGTTTCCACCACTTTCACGTCCGATTTCAGCCATTTTCACGCCCCTGCGCGCTTTTCTCCCCCAGCACCAGGCAAACGGGATTCAGCCCCTTCCATAGCCTAGCCACCCCGGCCTTTTCCGCGCGGGCCACCGTCAGGCTGACCGCGCCGGTCTCCTGGAAGCCCAACTCCTCCAACAGCCGCAGGGAAGTGGCCAGGGTGTCAACGGTAACGGCGTTGACCACGATCCGGCCGCCTGCTTTCAGCCGGGGGGCCACCGCTCTCAGAACCTCCTCCAGCCGCCCGCCGCTTCCCCCGATGATCACCCTGTCCGCCGGAGGCAAACCGTGAAGGGCTTCCGGGGCTTCCCCCCGGATAACCGCGATATTCTCCAGCCCGAACCGCCGGGAGTTTTCCAGGATGAGTTTCACGGCTGCCTCTTCTTTTTCCACGGCGAATACCCGGCCTTCTTTAGCCTGCCAGGCCGCCTCAACGGAGATGGAGCCGGTCCCCGCCCCGATGTCGTAAACCACGCTGTCCTTTTTCAAGCGCAGTTTGCCGATGGTCAGGCAGCGGACCTCCTCCTTGGTCATGGGGACCTGGCCTGGTCCCTGGCCGCGCCGGAACAGATCATCGGGAATGCCCGGGGTGACAAATTCCCAACCGCCGTCAATCATCGGTAATCAACACCACGCAATTCGCAAAATCTTCTTCCATCCCTGCCACCCCGGCCAGATCGTTTTCCAGAAGCCTCTCCGTGGGATAAGAGAGGTCCTCCGCCACCACCATCTTCTTCCGGCTCACCCCGTTCTCCAGAAGGTACCTGGCAATCTTCTGGGGAGGGAACCTCGCATCGGTGAACAGGGCCACCTTGGCCCGCCCCCGCACCGCGGGGAGGACGGCCGCCGGCAAAAGACGCTCTCCGTCCCGGCCGTGCAGGCTGAAGATCGCCGCGTCGTGCCAGGACATCTTCGCCCTGGCGAAGGCCACCTGGACCGCGCTCAGGCCCGGGATCACCTCCAGTTCCTGCGCCGGGATGTGCCGCAAAAGGTGGTCGAGGAAGCTGTAAAGCCCGGGATCGCCGCTCACCAGGACGGCAATCTTCCGCTTCCCTTTCCTTTCGCGCAGAAAAGTGATCGCTTTCTCCAGATCCGCGGTAATCTCCACCTTTTCCTTCTCGGGGCAGTCAAAGAGGCTGAGAGCTCTTTTCCCGCCCACCAGCACCTCCGCCTCGGCAACCGCCCTGGCGGCCACCGGCAACAGGTAATCTTCCCCGCCCGGCCCGACGCCGATCACCTGGATCCGCCCTTGCGCCCTTTGAACCGTCCTCTGTACATCCTGGACCTTCCCTGGCACGTCTTGAATCTCCCCCGGTACCTCCCCCGGTACCCCTTGAATCTCCCTCTGCATCGCGTCGCCTTCCCCTTCGGCCAAACCGGCCCGATTGGCGCCGGCCCGGCTGGCGGGAACCCCGCCTGCCGTGAGGCCGTCAGACTTACCGTGAAGCAATTTGCGCCCAGATTTCTGCGGCCGCCGCATCCATTCCCAGGATCTCCCCGGCCAGGGAGACCAGCACGGTGCCCACCGCCAGTTCTTCCCTCGCATATTCCCTGGACCGGCGGCTGGCTACGGCGGCGATCTGCGCAAAGACCTGCGACAAGTTATGCCTCTGCAAAATCTCCACCGTCTCCTCGGCGGTGGCGCTTCGCCAGATCTCGGCGATAACCTCCGGCTTTGCTCCCAGCAAGGCGGCATGAGTGATGATGGTCTCCAGCCTCCCGTCGGCCACCCGGCTGTGGGTCTGGAAGATGCCCGCCGCGACCTTCACCAGTTTTCCATGATGTCCAAAGAGCAGCACCCTCTCCACCCCCTGGCGGGCGCACTCCTTGAGCATGAAACCCGCAAAGTTGCTCATCTGGACGACGGCTTCCGCCGGGAGGCCGTACCTTTCCGCCGCCAGCTTCTCCCCTTGACGCCCCGGGGTCAAAATCAGATTCCGGTGGCCCTGGGCCAGGGCCTGGGAGATTTGAAGGGCCAGGGAGGACTTGATCGCCTCCTCGGACATGGGCTCCACGACACCGGTGGTCCCCAGGATGGATATCCCACCCAGAATGCCCAATCTGGCGTTCATGGTCTTTGTGGCAACCTCCTCGCCGCCGGGAACGGAGATGGTGATCTCCACCCCGGCTCCCGCCGGCAGAACCCCGGCCACCTCCCGCTGGATCACCTGGAACGGGACGGGGTTGATGGCCGGATTCCCCGGCGGCACAGCCAGTCCGGGCCTGGTGACGGTCCCCACGCCTCGTCCGCCCTTTATGCGGATCCCCCGGGGAATGCGCCTGGCTTCCGCCCAGATGGCCAGCCCATCGGTCACATCCGGGTCGTCGCCGGCGTCCTTCCGGACATAGCACCGGGCATATCCCTCCCCGCTCTCCTCCCCATGGATCGCCAGGGTAAGAGCGATCCCCGCCGGCGTGGCGACCTCCACCTCCGCCACCGGCCCGCCTCCAAAGAGCAGGATGGTGGCCGCCTTGGCCGCCGCCGCCGCGCACATGCCAGTGGTGTAACCCCTTTTCAAGATCTTCCCGTCAACGTTTACGGGGCCTAACATCCCCTCACTGCTCCAAAATGCCAGGATTGCCTCCCGGGCTGCCCGCACGGTGAAAGGCGGCCGGCTGGCCGGGAGATGGTTCTCCTTTTGCGGAGACAAAGACCTGACCTATTCTGGGAAGGCGCAAACCGGCTCGATGGATAAGCTCTTCCTCCCGGAAGAGCTCCTCCGGCGTCCCGTTAAAGATGACGGCGCCCCGGTGAATCACCTGGACCCGACTGGCATACTCCGGCACCAGATCCACATCATGGGTGGCCATGACGATGGTCAGTCCTTCACGATTCAAGGCAGCCAGAAGACCCATGATCTCCTCCACCCCGCCCGGGTCCAGACCGGCAGTGGGTTCATCCAGGGCCAGAACCTTAGGCTCCATGGCCAGCACTCCGGCGATGGCCACCCTTTTCTTCTCCCCGTAGCTCAGGTGGTGAACCGCCTTGTCTTCGCAACCGGCCATTCCCACCGCTTTCAACGCCTCCCGCGCCTTGCTTTCCGCTTCCCGCACGGGCAACCCCAGGTTAAGGGGGCCAAACAGGAGATCCTCCAAAACGGTGGCGGCAAACAACTGGTCATTGGGATCCTGAAAGACCAGACCGACATCCTTCCAAACCTCCGCCCGCCTGCCCCTCGTAACGGGTTCCCCTTCCAGAAGCACCCGGCCCCTGGTCGGTTCCAGCAACCCGTTGAAATGTTTCAACAAGGTGGTCTTCCCCGAACCGTTGGCTCCCAGGAGAGCCACAAACTCGCCGGAGTTTATGGCAAGATTCACCTCTTTCAGGGCGGTAATCCCGCCAGGATAGGCAAAAGTAAGATCTTCTGTCGCCAAGATGGCCATGAAAGACACCTCCTGCCAGCCCAAGAGCCGTTTATGTCAACCCGGGGGCCATAAGGCAAAAAAGAGAAAAAGGATGATCGCTAGGCTCAAGCCGGCGGCCTCAAGCCAGTGGCGGCGGCCGAATCCCTCCAGCCTCCCGGTGGGAATAACCCCCTGGGAGCCCCTGGCGACCATCGCCTCGTGAATGTTCCGGGCCCGGTCGTAGGCCCGGATGACCACCATGCCCGCCAAAATCCCGGCAGATCGCCAGCTTCTTTTCCAGTTCAGGTAACCCAGGCGGCACATCTGGGCTTCCTTGATCCGTCCGGCCTCCTCAGACAAGACAAAGACGTAGCGATAAACAAGCAGGGTCAATTCGATGAATTCTTCCGGCGCCCGGAAGAAGGCCGCCGCCTGCGCCAACCGGTTTACAGGGGTGGTAAAGGCCAGGAACAGCACCAGGCTTGTTCCCCCCATGATTCGTCCCATGGTGCTCAGCCCCTGGAAGAGACCGTCCCGGTATCCGGTCAAGGTCAGCCCCCCCACCTCCAGGTTAAAAAGAGGCAGCCGGCCGGAGAAAAAGGTCTGGACCGTCAATACCACCATGGCCAGCAAAAGCGGTCCCAACAATCTTTTAAGAATCGCCGGGGGCTCTACCCCGATCGCCAGCAGGCTGCCAAGGCAAAACAGGAAGATCAAGAAGGGGGCGGCCAGGTGCGGCGCTCCCAGGCACAGAATCAGGGACAGGGCAGTAAAAGCCAGTTTTGTCCGGGGATCCATTCTGGTCAGGCAATTCTCTCGCCGGGCATGGGTTTCCGAAAAAAATTCTCCCGTTTCAAACATTGACCGTTCCCTGCTTTTCGGCAAAAAGGATCCGCCAGAGATAACCGGCGGTAAAGCCGGCCCCAAAGCCCCCCAGGGCAAACACGAAAAGGAGGAGGTCCCCTTGATCCGTATTGATAAAGGGTTCCCTGGCCTGGACACCCCCCAGGTCTTCCGCGAATTTCTCCACGATGACATCCGTGCCGCTCCACGGAGGGATCCCCTGGGCCATGGTCACTGCGGCGGCAGTGGCGGCGACCGTCGCGGCGGCCGCCACCAGCAGCAGCGCCAGAATGGCCGTCAAGAGCTTGAACCGGATTTTGCCCATCGGCAATCCTTTGAGTCTCATGCCACCATGCCCTCCCTCTTGCTCTGAACTATCCCCAGCTGGAGGAGAATGTCGGGCCGGTGTTTCCAGACGTAATTGACCATGCCGGCGGTAATCACCCCTTCCAGGACCGCCAGAGGCAATTGGGCGGGCAGAAAGGCCCCGAAAATGGCTAAACCCACTGAAAAGACGGACCGCGTTCCATGCAAGGCCAGCGCCAGTTCCGCCGAGGTGGTGGCGTATACGGCCAGATCGCCCAGCCAGCCGGCCAGCCCGGCGGCCAATCCGAGAGATGCCCCTCTGCTTCGGAGCAAGCGGAAGACACCATAACCGGCCAGCGAACCAACCAGCCCTTCGGAGATGATGTTGGCCCCGAGGGTGGTCAGACCCCCGTGGGCAAAGAACAGGGCCTGCAGGAGCAAAGAGACGGCCGCCAGCAGGGTGCTCAGGAAAGGACCGACCAGAATGGCCGCCATGGGTGTACCGCAGGGATGGGCAGAAGTGCCGGCTATGGGAACTGGAACAGGCACCACGGAAATGATGAAAATGGAAGCGCCCATCAGGCCCAGCACCGGTTTGAACGCCGGTGCCTCCTGGACTCTTCTTTTAAAGTCACTGAGGCCTTTGGCCAGGAAAGGAACGGCCGCGCCGTACCAGGCAATGGCCCATTTCGCCGGTAAAATGCCTTCGGAGATGTGCATACTCTGACCTCCTTCATTTTTTTCATCAATTACCTTTTTACGGAATGCCCATCAAATCAGGAATCTCTTCCGGGGCCGGATCAAGCCCGCCGGCTTTCTTAAACCGCCGGCAGCTGGCCACAAAACTCCGGGCCAGCCGTGGATGGGCGGCAAAATGCAGGTGCAGGTAAGAAGCCAGCATGTTGCCCTGAATGACGAAACCCTCCGGCCGGCCGTCCCTTCCCTTTCCACCGGAAAGTTTATAGGCCGCCGGGAGATCCTCCGGCAAACCGGTCAATCTCGACCAGTGAAACTCGTGCCCCCGGACTTTATCCCCCTTTTTAGCCAGGATATTGTCCACCTGGACCTCCCCCGTCCTGTACCCCAGAGCCTCAAGCTTCTTCTGCATCCGGGCCTTCCCTGGAATGAACCCCACCATGGGATAAGCCTTGCCTTCAAAATCAACAATGGCTTCGGTCAGGTACATGAGCCCGCCGCATTCGGCGTAGAGAGGCATTCCCGCCCGCGCCGCCCTTTTGAGGCTCTCTTTCATCGCCTCGTTGCCGGCCAGCTCCTCCAGGAACATCTCCGGAAACCCTCCCCCGATATAGAGGCCGTGAATCGCTTCCGGCAACCTCCTGTCCGCAACGGGGCTGAAGTAGACCAGTTCGGCCCCACGGGCTTCAAGCAGTTCCAGGGAATCCTGGTAATAGAAGTTGAAAGCCCTGTCCCTGGCCACCGCGATTCTCACTGTTTTCTCCCGGGGTTTGACCGGGAAAATCTTTGGAGAGACCGCCTGCATATTGGATGCTGACCTGGAAATCTCCAGGATTCTTTCCAGGTCGAGGCCGGCGGTGACCAGATCCGCCAGGCTCTCCAGGTAAGAGCGGAGGCTTCCTCGTTCAGCAGTAGGAACCAGGCCAAGGTGCCTTTCCGGCATCTTCAAATCCCGATTTTTGGTGAGGTAGCCCAGCGCCGGAAGGCCAATCTTACCTTCAACGGCCTCCTTCAGCAACCGGTAATGTCCCTCGCTCCCCACATTGTTGAAGATGAATCCGCCGATCTTCACCCGGGGATCAAAATTCACATAGCCCAGCGCCATGGCCGCCGCACTTCTCGACATGCCCCGGGCGTCAATTACCAGAATCACCGGAGCTCCCAATATTTTAGCCACCTGGGCCGTGCTGCCCACCTCCCGGGTGCCGTCGCAACCGTCATAAAGGCCCATAACGCCTTCGATAACGGCGATGTCCGCCGCGCCGGCAGCTCTCACGAACAGTTCCCGGATGGTTCCGGCAGGGAACATCCAGCCATCCAGATTCCTGGAGATATTGCCGGTGGCGGCCGTATGGTAACTCGGGTCGATAAAATCGGGTCCAACCTTGAAACCCTGGACCCGGTACCCTTTCTTCGTCAGGGCAGCCATCAGGCCGGTGGCAATGGTGGTCTTCCCCACACCGCTTTGGGCACCGGCGATCACGATCCTGGGCATTCCCACGTGGCAATCAGCTCCTCCGGCAAAATAAAACCCGGTCCTTCGGTTGACCGGGAAAACTCACAGACTCCGGATAACAACAAAAATTTGCTCCGGATGCGGACACTCCCTTTCCTGCGAAGGTATGGCGCGCTGCAAACAGGCAGGTCTCCTGGCTTCCGGATCCTCGCTCCCTTAGACCTTCCCATCCCATCCTCCTCCAGGCTGGACAGCCTGTAAGCTGGACGACCTGGCGGGACGCGGACAGTGGTCTTTGTTAAGGTCGCTCCCCGGTTACAGTGGCGGGACCGCGCCGGCTCCGTGAAGCAGTGTTTTGCCGGTCTCATCTGGCGGCTGGTAACGCGCCAGTTGACGGCGTAATCATCTGCTCCACTACCCCGGACTTCCCTATTATCCCCGGCAGGGGCACCTGTTCGCCAGTATTTGGTTGTGCAGGATCATTATACCTCCAGGCCAGCAAAAATACAATAGAAAATGGTATAAGGCTGGTTGAAGTGTGGAAGGCAAACCTAAGCCTCTACTGCTGCTTCACGGGGAAATCGCCATTCCCGGCCAACTTTGGTTGCCTTAATTCTTCCATCATCTCTACATCATCAGCAGCATATGCCTCTTCACCGCACTTTGGACAAATATCAGCTTCAATCCCGCGAAAAGTGATGGTAAACCCCTTCCAGGTCTTATCCACATCCACCTTGCGCCTCACCATCAAAGTGCCGCAGAACGGGCACCTCATCATTAATCCCTCCGTCCAATAAACTTTCTTCCCGTCTCAGTCTTTTCGACGCATCCGGCCCCTTACGTCTTCCATCCGTCTTCGGGTACCCGGGCGGAGCAGATTTAACATCAGGCCTGTCTTGTGCCCCTTGTGAGGCACTAGTCTCTTTCTCCAAACATCTCCCAGTGCAGCACGCTCCCGAGGGGCCGTTTCCGGACGGTGGGCCGTTTCTCCGAATAACCCAGCGCAACCAGCGAGATCAGCTTATAACCCTCCGGCACCTTGAGCAAAGCGCGGATAGGCTCCGCATAGCGCGTCTGGTGGCCGGCAATCCAACAGGAACTCACTCCCAACGCCCACGCCCCCAGGATGAGGTTTTCCGTCGCCGCCGAACCATCCTCCACGTAGCCGCCCGTGGGCTTGCAGAACACCGCCACGCAGGCAGGCGCATTTTTGACGAACTTTCCGTAGGTGGCCAGTTCCGCAATCTTCGTCCGGACGGCAGCATCGGTAACCACCACAAATTCCCAGGGCTGCTGGTTGTTTGAGGAAGGCGCCAGCCGCGCACAGTCAACAATTTCTCTCAGCACTTCCCGTTCCACCGGCCTGTCGAGAAAAACCCTCACGCTGCGGCGAGTCTTGATCGTCTCCAAAGCATCCAATTGGCCATCTCCCTCCAAACGCCTTTGAAATTCGCCGGAAAAGTCGGATCTCCTTTCCCAACGGTGCAACCACTTGCAGAAAATGGCAAGGAAGGCAGGATATTCATAAGGAGCGCAGAACTATCTTTGCAGAAGTATTTCCCAGATTTGGTTTTAAATCTTTTAATTACGAAAGGAGAGGTTCGGTTTATGCAAAGACGTCTGTTGGTTGTGGTGTTAGCCCTGGCCGCCCTGCTGGCGCTGGCTCCAGCGGCGCTGGCCGGCCTGCCGGCAAATCCCAAGGTCGAAAGCGAGATACTCTTCGAGGGGAACGCCAAACCAGGCGGGCAATTGGTTCTGGCTTTGACCTCCTCCCCCAAGTCCTTTAACTATTACGGAGTCATCGACGCATCCGCATATACCATCATGGAAAATCTCTTGAGCCCCCTGGTGGACGTCAACCCTGTGACCCAGGAACTGGAACCGGGGCTCGCGGAAAAATGGGACATAGCCGCGGACGGAAAGAGCGTGACCTTCTTTCTTCGCAAGGGCGTAAAATGGTCCGATGGCAAGCCTTTTACCGCCGATGACGTGCTCTTCACCATGCAAAACGTGGTGATGAACCCCAACGCCGAGGGCAACGAAGTCGACCGCTTCACCATCGGCGGCAAGAAGGTCGAATGGGTCAAGGTCGATAAGGATACCGTCAAGGCTCTCCTGCCGGCCCCTTACGGCGCTTTCCTCCGGGTGGTCAGCCACGCGCTGATGCTCCCGCGCCACAAGCTGGCCGACAAGACGGAAGGGACCAACCCGTCCCTGCCGCCCGGCTCCTTCAACAAGGCCTGGACCACCAACACCAACCCCAAGGAGATCGTGGGCACCGGCCCGTTCATGCTTGAGCAATACATTGTGGACCAGAAGGTGATCCTCAAGAGGAATCCTAACTTCTGGAAGGTCGACCCCAGGAAGCGTCAACTTCCTTACGTTGACAAACTGGTCTACCTCATCGTCCAGAACGATCAGGTGGCTCTGGCCAAGTTCCAGGCTGGCGAGATCGACCGCCTGAAGATCGGCGGCCGCGACTATCCGACCATCAAGAAGGAAGAACTCAAGGGCGCCCCTTACATGGTCCTCAAGGGCACGCCGGTCAACCCGACCCCCAGCCCGACCCACCTGGCCTTCAACTTTGACATCAAGGACGAGGGCCTGCGCGAGGTCTTCCGCAACCTGAAGTTCCGCCAGGCTATGGCTTACGCCATCGACCGGGACCGGATCATCGAGCAGGTCTACAACACCCTGGCCATCCCGTCCGGCATGCCGGTGTTGCCCAGCAACAAGGCCTTCTTCAACCCGGAGATCGAAAAGCACCGGATCAACTTCGACCTGAAGAAAGCCGCCGCCCTGCTGGACGAGATCGGTTTGAAGGACACCAATAACGACAACGTCCGCGAGCTTCCCAACGGAAAGCCGTTGGAATTCACCCTGACCGCCGCCGTTGATCTCCAGGATCACACCGATATCGCCACCCTGCTCAAGGATAATCTGGAAAAGATCGGCGTGAAGGTCAACCTGCAACTGGTCAAGTTCAGCCTGGCCTTTGACAAGGCGCTGGCCGGCGAATTCGAAGCCATGCTGCTGGCCTTCGGCAACCAGCCGGATCCGCAGTTGCGCAAGGCGATTTGGCAGCCGGGCCGGCCGCTGTACTACTGGCACCTCTCCACCATGAAGGGCAAGGAGCAGATCCCGGTCTTCGAGGAGATGTACGACTGGGAGAAGAAGATCTACGAAGACTTTGAAATGGGCGAAGTCACCATGTCGCCATCCGCCCGGAAGGTCTACTACGACGACTGGCAACTGCTAAACGCCAGGTATCTGCCGGTAATCTTCATCACCAAAGGCATGGATGTGGTCGCCGTGCAAAAGAACGTCGGTAACGTCTTTTTGCAGAAAAACGGTGTGATCACCGGCCTGTCCAACTGGACGGTTTACAAAAAGTAAGCAAAAGTAAGCAGAGGATAGCCTGATCCAGGTAGCTTCGACCCTCGTGGCCTGATCCTGGCTCGGAGGAGGTAGTCCGGGGAGGGAGGAGGCTCGCGTACCTTGCAAGAAGAGCGCTGCGCTGACACGCACCACCCGGATACCTCCTCCGGCTTCGTAACTGACTGAGTGCCTCTCCCGGCTTTTGACCCGCTTCAAAAGAGGGAGCGTTCATCAAAAGAGGAAGTGTTCAATAGATGCTCCGCTACATCCTTCAGAGGTTTTTGTACATGATCCCCATGATGGTGCTCATCTCCATCGTCTGTTTTGCGGTAATCCAGTTGCAGCCGGGGGACTTCGGCAGCCAGTACTTCAACAACCCCCGGGTCTCCCCCGAGATGGTGCAGCAACTCAGGGAGCGCCTGGGCCTCAATGACCCGGCCTATCTCCAATACCTGAAATGGGCGAAGGGGATTGTGACCAGGGGCGATTTTGGCTACTCCTTCGCCTACAAGCGCCCGGTCTCCGACCTGATCTGGGAGCGCATGGGCTGGACGGTGGTGGTCGCCACCCTGACCATCGTCTTTTCATGGCTGGTGGCCATCCCCATCGGCATCTATTCGGCGACCCACAAGTATTCATTGATGGATTATCTCTTGACGTTTATCGGATTCATCGGGCTTTCAATTCCAAACTTCTTTCTGGCGCTGGTTCTGATGTATGCGGTGCTTAAAGCGGGCGGGACCTCGGTGGGAGGGCTCTTCTCGCAGAATTTCATCGAGGCGCCCTGGAGCTGGGCGAAGTTCGTGGATATGCTCAACCACCTGTGGATTCCCGTAATCTCCATCGGGCTGTCCGGCACGGCCGGTCTCTTGCGGCAGATGCGCGGCAACCTGCTGGATGTGCTCGGTTCGCAATATGTGGTCACGGCCCGGGCCAAAGGCCTCAAGGAGTCCATCGTCATCTACAAGCACGCGGTGCGGAACGCCATCAATCCGCTAATCTCCATCTTCGGCCTGCAACTGCCGGAGGTGATCAGCGGGACGATTATCTCGGCCATCGTGCTCAATCTGCCGACCATCGGCCCGTTCTTTTACGACGCGCTGATCACCCAGGACCAGTATCTGGTCATGACCTTTTTGATGCTTTCGGCGTTCATGATGCTGATCGGCAACCTCCTGGCGGATATCATGCTGGCCTGGGCCGATCCGCGGATCCGCTACCAGTGAAGGAAGGAGACCCCGGAAATTGCCTGAGACATCCAACATTCCACCG
>JBLNCV010000009.1:0-8179 GCA_050260975.1 Syntrophothermus sp.
GGTTCATCGCGGGGCTGCTGGAAGGGCGGTCTCTGATTGAGTCCGCCGAGCTGGGCAATGCGGCGGGCGCCTTTGCCGTAACCACCACGGGGGACGTGGAGGGACTGCCGACCCGCGAGGAACTGGAAATCTTCCTGGGGCGGCGCGCTCGCCTGGATAGATAGCAAAGAAGACCAGGAGTTGTGGGGAGATTTATTTTCAAGCGGTGATGAGATGACTGATGAAGAGAGAGCTATGCAGGGAGCCATCGAATTTTGGAAGGCCGATAACGAGCAGATCCGAGCCGTTTCACATTGGATGGGTCACGGCCGTTTCAAAGACCCGTCAGCCTGGGAGAAAATCGGGCACGGCCGTCTATCAATTCTTCCCGAGTGCCCCATATGGCTTGAGAGTGACTCGCATAGCCTTTAGCCTGCTCAGGCCAGGAGGAACCGCCCTCATCCACGTCCGCTATGGAAATACGTCGTCAAAGCCGGAGGAGTACGCCGAGAACCCGGCTTTCTTCACCACCTACGGGATTGATGAATTCTGGTCAGGTGCGGAAGAATGCGGCTTCGAGGCGCTGGCCGTCGCTCTAAGTCACCAAAGCAACTCTGCTTACTACTTTCTGCGAAAGCCTGATCTTAGTTCTTGATAGTGCAATGAATTTGCAAAGGGGTAACAGGGCATGCTACCTTTAAAAAGCTATCTTAAAGGGAAGTGATCGGTTTGGATAGAAATGGAACGGAATTAATGAAAGGCATGTCGGCGACCAGGGAAGACTACGAGTTTGCCGAGCTTCCGCCCGAAGACGTGAAAAAGATTGCTGATACCGAAAAAAGCCTGAGCCAGGACAAGAACACAGAGATTATCTTGCTGGCATATGAGAAACGCAAACATTAAGAAGCTAATCGCTGAGATCCTGACCAGCCCCGGTACAGCCGGGGTTTTGCTTTCAAACTTCAGGGATGAGGAGATTTATTTTCAAGGGGATGGAAAATTATGGAACCAGGAATGAGTAAGGCATATGTTGGTCGCATTTTCAACCAACCAGCTTGCACTCCGCTTCCTCGCAGGAGATGGTCACTTTGTCGGCGCCTGACAGGAACCGGACCTTGACGGCGTGCTTGCCGCCCTGGAGCCGGTAGACGCTGATATCCATCACGGCGCCTGCCACCCGCAGGCGGCGAATCTTGATCCAGTTCAGCCATGCGGGCAGGACCGGCCGGAGTTTCAACCCAACCTTCGGCTCCTCATCCTGCTTTTCGGTTTTGGCCACGGTTGGCCCGTCGACGGAGGCAAGCGGTGTTGGAAGCAATTGCGCTTCCCGTGCCTCGGGGAAGAGACCCAACATAGCCTGCACAAGCGCCAGCGGGGCGCCCGCCGCCCAGGCCTGGGGGGAGCAGGCGGTAGGGTAACCGACCGGCACAGGTTCTTCAGCGGTCGGGAAACCGCAGAAGAGTTCCGGGAGCCGGTGATAGTCAAAGTGGGTTGCAGCCTGCAGAAGGCCGGTAGCCACGTGGTTTACCGCTTCGTCGAAGCCGTACCGTTTCAAGCCCAGAGCCATCAGGGAATTGTCGTGGGGCCAGACCGAGCCGTTATGGTAGCTGATCGGATTGTACCGGGCTTCTACGGCGCTCAGGGTACGGATGCCCCATCCGGAGAACATCTCCGGCGAGGTGAGAACCCCGGCGACCTTGGCCGCGCTTTCGGGTTCGAGAAGACCGGACCACAGGCAGTGGCCGGGGTTGCTGGTGACGGTTTCCACCCGTTTTTTCTGCCCGTCCAGAGCCGTGGCGAAGTACTGCCGCTTTTCCGACCAGAAGTCCCGGTGAAAGGCCATCTTTAGGGCCATGGCCTGCTCTCTCAACTTTTTAGCTTCGTCCTTCTTGCCCAGCACTTCCAGGAGTTCAGCCGCGCGCAGCCTGGCATCGTAGGTATACCCCTGAACCTCCACCATGGCCATGGGAGAACGGGCCAGGGTACCGTCCGCATGCGAGACCGAATCGCCGGAATCTTTCCAGGCCTGGTTGGCCAGCCCGCCGGAAGATTCCTTATGGTACTCCACATAGCCGTCGCCATCCCGGTCACCATAGGTATCGATCCACTCCAGGGCCTTCTGCAACGGCACGGCCATCTCCTGTACTAGGCTCACATCTCCGGTCCAGCGAAAAGTCTCCGAGAGCAGCACAATAAACAGGAGTGTCGAATCTATAGAACCGTAATACCGCCGGAAAGGAATCTCGTCCCGGTTGGACGCCTCCCCTTTCCGCATTTCATGGAGGATCTTGCCCGGTTCCTCTTCACGCCATGGGTCAACCTTTTCCCCCTGGTAATAGGCGAGAGTCCGCAAGGTTCCCCTGGCCACTTCGGCATTGTAAGGCAGAAGCTGCAAGGCGGTGATCAGGCTGTCCCGGCCGAAAGGTACCGCAAACCAGGGCACACCTGCCACCGGAAAATCGCCCTGCCCCAAATCAGTCATCAGGACGCGCAGATCCAGAAAGCTGCGCCGGAGGGTGATGTTGAGCTCCGGGTTATCGGTCTCCACATGGGCACATTGCTCCTGCCACCGGCGGTAGGAATGCTCAAGGCCGGCCAGTGCGGCGTCAAATGGTTCAGGCTGGCCAAGGTTTTCGCCCTTGGCCCCATTGCTTTCAGCTTCTCCTCCAAGCAGCAAGACCCGTGGTGTAATCACCAGATCGAGTCGCACTTTGCCTTTGGCCGGCAGTTGAAGGTTGTAAAACGCCTCTGCCGCCAGGTTGCGAACCTCAACAGCATCGGGCGCCGGGGAAGCAAACCGGATCTCGGTGATCCGCCGGAGGCCGTCCAGCCCGTCGTAGGAGAGGACGACCCGGTCGCGCGTCACTTCCGGCGCACGCAGTTGGCCGTGGGTCTGCCGCTGCCAGCCACGCACCTCGAAGATGTCCGCGAAGTCGCTCCCCATGCGAAGCATGAGCCTGAGCCGCACGGGGAAAAGGTTGAAGTTGGACACCTCAATCCGCTCGTACAAATGCCGGTTGATGAACCTGATTCGCTTCAGAAAGATGCTCTCCCTGGGGAGCCGTTGTCCGTCCGGCAGGGCCATTTCCCCGTTGGCGAGCCGGATGGTGGAGATATAGTTCTGGCCGGCGTCAGAGGCCAGGAGCACCGGCCGTTGCCCCTCCAGGGTCATTTCATACAGATCGAGAAAGCGCGTGTCGCTGGTGAAAAGGCCCAACTGGTTGCGGCCGCCGTTGGCTTTTGGGTCCGCGCCGGGAATGTTTCCTTCCGCGTCTGCAACCAGGAAGAGATCGCCTTCTTTGATGACATGATGCTGCATTGAAAAGAACCTCCAAGATAGTTTATCCTTTAGCCCCGGGGGCCTGGCGAATAACCATATCTTTCGCCGCTAACCTTTGATGCCGGTGGTGCTGATTCCTTCCACGAAATATTTCTGAAAGACGATGAAGAGAATGATGATCGGTGCCGCGGAGACGAAGGCTCCAGCCAGCATCGGTCCCCAGTCGAAGGCCACGCCGTAGGTATGGCGGAAGCTGAGCAGACCCACCGTGAGGGGGAATTTGTCCATGGGCGAGGTGAGCACCACCAGCGGCCAGAAGAACTCGTTCCAGGCCCCCTGGAAGGTCAGGATGGCCACCGCGGCCAAAGCAGGCTGGATCTGGGGCAACAGGACACGGAAGAAGATCTGGTAGGCGCTTGCCCCGTCGATCCGCGCCGCCTCGTCCAGACTTGCCGGCAACCCTTCAAAGAATTGCTTCATGATGAATACCTTGCCGGCAGCCACCAGATCGGTCAGAATAAGGCCCGTGTAGGTGTTCAGCAAGGTCGGGACTCCAAACAATTTGGTAAATCCAAACAAGCCGTCCCGCAGGACCAAATAATTGGATATGAAGGTGACCTGCGCCGGGATCATCATGGAGAAGAGCATGAAGAGAAAGATGCTCCGCCTGCCCCGGAATCTGAGGCGTGCCAGGGCGTACCCGGCCATCGAGGCCAGGAGCAGGGTCGTCACCACCCGAACCGTGGCAAAGTAGAACGAGTTTCCGATCCAGGACAAGAAGAGGCTCTTACCCGTGCTCCGGCTGTAATTCTCCCGGAAAGCCCGGTGGTAGCTGTAGAACACGTAAGGAACCACGCCGGAGGTAAGATTGTTCCAGCTCTGCACCCGTCCCAGGCGCTCGATCCGGTTTGGTTCCAACGTCGCGTTGACGAACAACTGACCATGCGGCACCGTAATGTCCAGCGGCAGGCGATCCACGGACGCCTTTCCCGTATGCGCGATCTCAAAACGGTAGGTTACGAGGGTAGAACCGTCTTCCAAAACCTTGCGGCCCGCCTCCCGCACTTTGCTCACCGTTGTGTTGTCCGCGGCCCAGTGCTTTACCTGCAACGCCGCGGCGGCGTAGCCGGAAACACGCCTGGGGATCGCCACTTCCGGAACGGAGGGTTCTTGGCCTGGCTCCACTTTGTAGGTGACCTCAAAAGGAATCCGCGCTCCCGGTGTGAACTCGCCGAAGAATCCGCCGCCTCCTCCGGCTCTTCCCAGCTGGTAAGCGGCCGCGAGATTTTTGAATTTGAACTGGTTGATGCTCAGCTTCGGCGGCCATTCCAGGGGGTCGTCCTTGATACTGGAGAGGAAGGCGAAGAAGAACGGCCCGATAAACAAAATGGACAGAATTAAAAGGAAAAGATAGATGGCGCCCACATTAGCCCATCTTCTCCTTCTAATGCTTTCATTGACAAATTGTGACCTGGTTCTTACGGTGACTTCGGCCTTCATTCCACCTTCTCGCCCCTTTCGCTCACGAATCTTTTCTGAACAAGCACAATGAGCAAAGTCAGGACTGCAAGGAAGATAGCCGCCGCGCTGGCCATCCCGATATTCGGCGCCGCGGAACTGGGAAACGCGTAGACATAGACAAAGTAAACTAGAGTAATCACCGCATCCAGCGGGGCCTGCTCGCCAATAAACGCCACCTGATCAAACATCTGCAACGTGCCGATGAGCCCCATGGTCACCACCAGGAAAGTAACATTTCTGAGCTGCGGGACGGTGATGTGCCAGAAAGCCTGCCATCCCCGGGCGCCATCCACGGCGGCGGCTTCGTACAGCTCCTTCGGGATCTCCTTGAGCCCCGCCAGGTAGAGCAGCATGAAGGTTGGACCCGTGGTCCAGGTGTTGAGGATCATGATCACGAGCAAAGGGATGGGGATAGCCAGCGGTCCGGATCTGGCCGGCCAGGTCAGCCTGGTGTTAAACCAGATCGTTTCCACCGCCTTAACCCCTTCGACGGGGGATACGACTCCTCCTTCAACCAGGAGGAAGGTGGCAACCCCGCCGAGCAGCAAGGACAAGACCAGGTAGCTTGGTTCAAAGATGGAAACCGGCACTCTCCGGAGCCTCTCCTTCAAGACCAGCAGGGCTTGCAAGACAACGACCAGCAGGATAAAGGTCAAGATGATCGGCTTGTTCTCGGCGATCTTCGTCAAGAGAAAGTTGATGAGGCCCTTTCTCTGAAAGAACCACATGAAGATCAGGGTGATGACCACGCTGGAGGTGATGCTCGGCAGATAATACGCTGCCCGGAAAAACTTGATCCCGCGAAGTTTCTGGTTCAGCGCCACAGCCAGAACCAGGGCCAGCGCGGTCTGGGCGGCGGTGACGATCAACATGAAGCTCAATGAATTTTGCAGCGCCCGGAGGAACTGGATCTCTTTAAACAGGTTGGCGTAGTTTTTAAACCAGACCCACCTGGGAGGAGAGAACATGTCATAGTCCGTGAAGCTGAAATAGAAGACCCTGACAAAGGCATAACCGAAAAAGACCAGTATAAAAAAGAGAAAGGGAGCAAGGAAGACATAGGGCGCGATCTTCTCTTTCCAGCCGGTCCATATGGATCTTTTCACCAATTGCACCCCCTTCAAAAAGCTGGCATTTGGCCGGAACCCGGCCGGCCAAATGCCACTCCTCCAAAGAGCCTTCCTTGAACGGTCAAGGAACGATCAAAGGGCTTGTTACCTGTTCATCACCTGGTCCAGCCTTGACTGCGACTCCTTGAGAGCCGCTTCGACGGACGCCTGCCCGCTCATCACGGCGGTGAGAGCCTGGTTGATGGGATCCATCCACTGGCCGCCGTAGATGCGGAAGCTGAACGGCTTCACATTGCCGTCGGAAGCGCCTTTGAAGACGATGAAGTTGGCCTGGGCGTCCCTGGTGTTCGTCTTAAAGTAGGGATTGTTGGCCAGGGCCGTACGGCTCGGAATCGCCAGGCCCCTCTCCAGAACCCATTGCTGCACCTCGGGGCTGGTCAGGATCTCCAGCACCTTGAAGGCCGCGTCTTTGTCCCTGGAGCTCTTGCTCATCGCCCAGGCGACTGTGTAGATAAAGTTGCCTCTCTTGCCGGTCTTCGGGTTCTTCGGCAGAAGCGTCGCGCCGTAATTCAGGTTGGGCGCTTGATTCTTCATGGCGCCAAGGAGCCAGGCCCCTTCCAGCGCCACGCCGACCTTTTCGGTCATGAAGGCGCCCCCGCCCCAGCCCTGGCCAATGTCAGCCGGCATCACGCCGATCTTCTTCTTCGCCAGCCCGGTATACCACTCAAAGGCTGACTTGAAAGCGGGATCGAAGAGATTGCTCCTGCCTTTCTTGTCGAAGGGTTCAAACCCCGCGGCATAAGCCAGAGCACCCATTCTGGCATACTCCGGCGTCAGGGCTATGCCGTGAATATCGTCGCCCAGGTCGGCCACCTTCTTCAACTTGGCTTCCAGGGTGGTCCAGGTATCGTTCTCGTCCGGATACGGGGCTTTCGCCAGATCGAAGAGGTCCTTGTTGTAGAAGAGAGCCAGCGTGTTGAAGTCCTTGGGAATCCCGTAGATCTTGCCGTCGATGGTGAAAGCGTTCAACAGGGAAGGGATGAAATCTTTGGTCTTGAGCACCTTTGATTTGCTGATGTAATTGTTCAGCGGTTCGACCGCGCCGGAGCGCATCACGGCCTCCGCCCAGAAGATGTCCATGTAGAAGAGGTCCGCCGCCGTACCGGCCGAGAGGGCGTTGGTGATGAACCGCTGGTAATCGTCGGCGACCGGCTCGTAAACAACGGTGATTCCTTCGCTCTTCAGTTTGGGGTTGACAAACTTGCTAATGATCTCCTCCACGATGACCATGTCTTGGTCGCCAAAGCCCGCGATGCGCACCTTCGTGGCGGCAAAAACCGCCGGACTGAGTGTGACAATGAGCAATGCCAGAACAAATACCATGGATAAGACTTTTTTCATCTCAATTCCCCCTTTACGATCTTTTACAACTCCAGTGGAAAAAGCGGCCGCGCTGCCACCTCCCTTCAAATCAAATGACTACCTTTCAGCAATTGCGGCAAGTTCCTCTGATGACCAGTTCGGTCCCCAGCAAGACCTTGACGGGCGGGGAGCCTGCCCCGGCGATCATTCCCATCAGTGTCCTCCCGGCGGTAGCCCCCAGCATGTACTTGTCCTGACGTACCGTGGAGAGTGGGGGATTTACGTGAGCGGCCAGGTCAATATCGTCAAAGCCAATGATTTCCACGTCTTCGGGGACCCGGATTCCCCGCTGTTTTAGCGCCTCCATGGCGCTGATGGCCATGAAATCGCTGGCGGCGAAGATGGCGGTTACGGGTTTCTCTTCTCTCCCTTGTCTCCCTTGGCCTGAGAAGAAGTAATCTACGGCGGCGTGCCCGCTTTCCCTGGAGAAGTCTCCCGGAAAGACCAGAGCGGGTTCAAAAGGGATGTGGCGTTTTTCCAGAGCGCGCCGGTAGCCTTCCAGCCGTTCCCGGCTCACCGTGGCAAATTCATGGCCGTTGATAAACCCGATCCGGCTGTGGCCGAGGTTGATCAGATGCTCCACCGCCGTCTCGGCTCCTGCCGTGTTGTCTGAGCCAACATAGCTCAGGTGCTGCCCGGAAAGTTGAAAATCGATGAGCACACAGGGCAGACGGCTCTTTTGCAACCTGGAAAGCTCCGGGTCGTCGGTACGCAACCCCATGAAAACAGCGCCTTCCACCCGCCGTTCGCGGCACCTGGCCAGATAAGGCCCGCCGGTGTCCGCGCCGAAGAGGACCACATCGTACCCGGCGGCGCTGAGGGTGTCCAACACGCCGCTGATCACCTCGAAGGAGAATGGA
Source organism: Syntrophothermus sp. (assembly GCA_050260975.1). Classification (GTDB taxonomy): domain Bacteria; phylum Bacillota; class UBA5301; order JAMCQP01; family JAMCQP01; genus JAMCQP01. The sequence continues at coordinate 8,133 of JBLNCV010000009.1, forward strand.
TGGTAGAAGCCGTGGCCGGATCTCCCGAGAGCGAACAGGCCGATGGT
>JBLNCV010000010.1:0-20573 GCA_050260975.1 Syntrophothermus sp.
CAGAACGGACCCCCATGGGTTTTGCCAGAACATAGTTAAGCGAGAAGTACAAGTAGGTCGCGCCGAAAATATAGATCACCGCCAGCCCGGCCAAGGCCGCCATGAAAGCGGTCCGCACCTGGAGAGACCGGCCATGTGCCACCCTCTCCACAATCCAGCCGGTCAAATAAGCGGCTGGAATATAGCCGGCCAAATAGCCGAAAGTCGGGCGCAAGACCGTCTGCAAACCGCCCGCCCCTCCGGCAAAGACCGGAGCTCCCAACAACCCCAACAGCAAGTAGATTATCTGGCTTACAGCGCCCGCCCGGCTCCCCAGAAGCACTCCCGCCAGGAGTACAAAAAAGACCTGAAGCGTCACGGGCACCAGCGGCAAAGGAATAGAAACCCAGGCTCCCACGGCGGTCAAAGATGCAAAAAGGCCGGCAAGCACCAGATCCCTGGTTCTTATCGCGTTCGCCACATTATCCGCCCCTCTCTGGCACAATTTGGATACACAGATGGGGTTATTGTACAGCGAACCGCCAGTATTGTCAACCATATTTATCGAGATGGTTAACAATACCCTTTTAGATCTGCTCCATGCCACTTCCACTAGCTGTAATTGCCGTCTTCGCCGCGAATCGAGACGTCACCAGCATGAATCACCAGTTGCCGGCCGGCGTCATCCTCGATCAGAAGTCCACCATCCGGAAGAATCTCCACGGCCCGGCCGGTCAAATAATCACCCGCAGTGGCGCCATCAACGGCGGCGACGCCGGGGCTCCCACCACCCGTAAATTCCACCCGCACCCGAGCCCCCAAGGTAGCAGAATGCGGCCTGATGAGGTCGACAAGTTCCGCAAAGTCAGGCTGCTTGAAGTAGAGACTGTCCAGTTCTTCCAACAGTGCCCTGGCCATAACCAGCCTGTCAACCATCTGATGACGGGCAAGACGCAAAGAGGTGGCCTTGCTCCGCACCTCCGGCGCAAAGTGAACTTCATCCTGGTTAACGTTTAACCCGATGCCCACCAGCAGGTATTCCAGCATTTCCAGCTCCCCGCTGGCTTCGGCAAGGATCCCACAAACCTTACGACCGCCGATGAGCACATCGTTGGGCCATTTAATCCGCGGTGACAGGTCACAGACGCTTTTGATGACCCGCACCACCGCCAGCGCTGCCAGGAGCGTGAAACTGGCCGTCTGTTGCAAAGGGACCTGTGGCCGGAGTACAACGGTCATCCAGAGTCCAAGGCCCGGCGGCGATTCCCAGGATCTGCCACGCCGGCCTCGTCCAGCGGTCTGGGTCTCAGCGATAACTATCGTCCCATCCGGAACCCCGGTTTTGGCCAGCGCCTTGGCCCGGACATTTGTGGAGTCAATTTCTGGGAAATAATGAATCTCCCGGCCAATTATTTTTGTGTGAAGCCCTCTGGTGATCTCTGCCGGCAAGAGTAAGTCCGGCACACTCTGCAATTGATACCCCCGATGAGGCGCCGCCTTGATCCGGTACCCTTCGGCCTTCAAAATCTGGATGGATTTCCAGACCGCAGTCCGGGAAATTTTCAACTGGCAGGCCAGAGCTTCGCCGGAGAGGTATTCTCTCTGGTTTTTGCACAACAATTCCAGGACCGCTTCTTTCGTCCGATCCATCTTATCCCCCATACTTCCGTACCGTCTTGCCGCCCTCCCGCAAAAGCCGGGCCGCCAGGCCGGCCACCGTCTCCGCCTCCATGCCGGGCACAGGCAAATCCGGCGCAAGTTCCGCCAACGGCGCCAGCACAAATGCCCTCTCCCACATTCGCGGGTGAGGCACCACCAGTTCCGGGGCATCAATCCTCGCCGCATCGTAGAGGAGCATGTCCACGTCGATAGTCCGGGGCCCCCAGCGCACGGTGCGCTGCCGGCCGAGGCCGTTCTCTATCCCGCGGATCACCTCCAGCAATTCAAAAGGAGAGAGCACTGTTCGTACCTGGATTACCTGGTTCAAAAACCAATCCTGATCTTCCTTGCCTACCGGCTCAGTCTCATAAAGCGCGGATGCCGCTACCACCTGTAGTACTGGCGGGCGTTCCAGAAACTCACGGGCCCTTGCCAGCATCTCCACCCGATCGCCCTGATTGGACCCCAACCCCAGAAAAACTTCTGTCCAGCCCGTTCCGCCCGTCTTCGCCTCTGCCATCAATCGACGCTCTTCCCTCTTACGGTCTCGGCTTCGACGTAGTCAAAGATCCCGCCCACCGGCGCATGCGGCTTTCGCACTCGCACCACCACTTTTTGCAGGTCATAGGACGATAAAACCCGTGCGGCGATAGTCTGGGCCATGGCCTCGATCAGGTTAAACTCCCGTTCTTCCACAATCTCTTTGACCAGGTTGAAAACTTCCACATAGTTGACGGTCATTTCGATGTCGTCGGAAGTTTCCAGTTCCGGCCGGTCCATGTAAAGCTCTACATCGACCTCAAACCTCTGGCCCAACTCCTTTTCCGCCTCAAACGCGCCGTGGTAACCGTAAAAAACCATGTTTTTCAACGTAATCCGGTCTCCCAACGATTCATTCCTCCCGCCGCCGCATTATCGCGTCAGTTACCCGGCACACCCGGGCCATTGCCCGTACATCATGAACCCGCACAAAATCCGCCCCGTTGGCGATTCCGATGGCCACTGAAGCAGCCGTCCCTTCCAGCCGCTCCCCGGGGGGCAAGTCGAGAATCTTGCCGATAAAAGACTTCCGGGACGTTCCGAGCAAGATCGGCAACCCCAGTGCCCGGAACTCGCCCAGCCTTCTAATGATCTCCAGATTCTGTTCCAGGGTCTTTCCAAATCCTATACCCGGGTCAATGATCAACCTCTCCCGCGGGATCCCCGCAGTTTCGGCGATACTTATGCTGTCCTGAAGATAAGCCAGGATCTCCGCCACCAGGTCCTCGTATTCGCAAGGAAAAGAAGGATCCACCTGCATTATCTTCGGATCGCCTTTCCGATGCATGATAATCACCGAAACTCCATGGCGGGCCGCCACTCCGGCCATCCCGGGATCCGCTTGCAACCCGCTGATATCGTTGATAATCTGCGCCCCGGCCTCTATAGCTCTTTCGGCGACCTCCGCCTTGTAAGTGTCCACCGAAATTGGCACATCCAGTTCCTGGCGCAGAACACGGATTACCGGAATGATTCGCCTGAGTTCCTCTTCCGCGGAAACCGGCGCCCCGCCCGGGCGCGTGGACTCCCCACCTATATCGATAATATCCGCGCCGTCGGTTACCATGGAACGGGCGGCCGCCACCGCCTGCCCCAGGGAAAAATGGCTTCCCCCATCGGAAAACGAATCGGGCGTCACATTTAAGATGCCTAGAATATAAGTACGCTCACCGAGAGGAAATTGCCACTTGCCGTTCCCAAAAATTATAACCGGTGCCGCCTTGGGATGGCCGGAGGCGCCAGAAGAATCATAACGTTCAAGGACTTCCGTGATGGCCTCGCCAATCCTTGCCAATCCGAACGGCTGAGCCCTTAACTTGGCTACAACCTCCCGGTACTGGCGCAAAGTCCCCCCCAAAAGGACATCGGTAACCTCGGTCTTTAACCCGGCAACTTCCCTGGATACAGCCGCCTCGCCCCCCCGGGCCAACATCTCCTGTTTTAAGATAATCGCCGCCCGGAGAGGGACCGCCTCAAGTTTCAGGATCCGGTAGACAAATTTCGGCGTCATCAACCTGATCCCGACTTCATCCGAGCCAATTCTGGCAATCTCCACCCGCGCCCCGGCCTGATCCCGGATCTCGACGACCCGTGGTGGCAGCATAAAAAACGCCCCTTCACGTCTGGATTCTCTGGCTGGCTATAGGTATTTGACGCTACTGTTCACGTTCCTGCCATTGTTTTAAAATAATCTTCCGGACTCGTTCTTCGATATGTTTAATCTCGTTCTCGCAAGCCATGCGGAATTTTTCATCCTTAATCCGCCCCAGGTTCTCCCTGGCATCGACGGTAGCCGCTCGCAACGCGGCGGAGGCCATCAATGCCGCCACCTTGGCATTCCCGGCCGCATGGGGATTTCCCTTGGCAGCCACCTGGTCCGCCAGGATCAACACTTCGCCGCAGGCCCGGGCGGTCTTCAGCAAGACTTCGGTAGCCGTACAGAGCGTCTTCTGGATGACGCCGTTGCGTAAATTTTGCTCCCGTTCAGTGGTCTTCGGAAGAGCCCGGGCGATAGCCACCGCTTCATATGCGGCGGCGTCCTCGCTGGCCAGATTTGCCAATTCCGCCATGAAACTTTGGGCCGATGCCGCCGCCACCTGCAACTCGTTTTGCACCGGGCGGAACTCTTCCCTGTTCAGAGTGAGACGGCCCACTTTCAAGACCAGCGCCGCCCCAAAGGCCCCCGCGAAAGCCGCCACGCTTCCCCCGCCCGGCACGGGCTTGGCGGAGGCCACCGCCTCAAGAAACTCCCCCATTCTTTTCTCAAGCCATTGGCCGTCCATGGTTATCCCCCGTTCGTTGGACATGCTGCAGCGATGAAAAAAACGGCCTCACGGGCCGAAAGCAATTCAGGATCAATTAGGGTCACTAAAGACGCAGAGCAGCAGTAAGGCTGGATTCTGACTCATAGCAGACCACGATGTCTTTGATCATCTCAACTCCGAAGTACCTGCCAAGATACTCTTTGACCCGCTGGGCCACCGCCTCGGGAGGTAAGGCAGCAATTTCTCTGGCTTCACTTTCATCAAGGGCAATGGTCGTCATAACAATTCCCTTGCTCTCGGTAAGCTCCATAGGAAGCCCCCCTTTTGGATCCGCCCCAAAGAATGAGGCAGATTTCCTGCTGCAACCTGCGAAGGTGATACTCCGTTTCCTCTCCGCTTACCATAAATATATCACAGAAAATGGCAATTGACAAGCCTTCCTCCAGCTAATTCCCTAACTTTTTAAAGTTTCAGGTGGCTAAACTTTTTCCTTCTAAATTAGCCGGCTACGATGGCTTCAAATTCCTCTCTATCGAGGGTTTCCCTTTCCTTAAGAGCAGCCACAACCTTCTCAAGCCGCTCCCGCTGTTCGGAAAGGATCTTCTTCGCCTTTGCATAGCTCTTCTCGATGAATTCCCGGGCCTCCCGGTCGATGGCTGCGGCAACCTCCTCACTGTAGTTGCGATCCCGCGCGATGTCCCTACCCAGGAAGATCTGTTCCTCATGGCCATGCCCAAAGGTCATCGGGCCGAGTTTTTCACTCATTCCATATTCGGTGATCATCTTGCGGACGATCCTGGTGGCCTGATCGAGATCACTCTGCGCCCCGGTGCTGACCTCGTCGAAGACCAGTTCCTCGGCCGCCCTCCCCCCCAGGGCGTAGGAGAGATAGTCCAAAAGCTCCGATTTAGTGGTCACATGCTTGTCCTCCAGCGGCAGGACCATGGTATAACCACCAGCCATCCCGCGGGAGATAATGCTCACCTTATGCACGGGATCCATGTGGGGGCTGAATTTGGCCACAATTGCATGCCCGGCCTCATGGTAAGCAAAAACCTCCTTGTCACGTTCGCTGATGATCCGTTTATGGCGCTCCGGCCCCATCAATACACGATCAATGGCCTCCTCGGTCTCACTCATGGTGATCTTTCTTTTGTTGCGCCGGGCGGCCAGAATGGCCGCTTCGTTCATCAGATTTTCAAGATCCGCGCCGGTGAAACCTGGGGTCCTCCTGGCAAGAACCTTGAGATCCACATCGTCGGCCAGCGGCTTATTTTTGGCGTAGATCTTCAAAATCTCTTCCCGTCCACTAACATCCGGCCGGTCCACCACCACCTGGCGGTCAAAACGGCCCGGCCGCAACAGCGCCGGATCCAAAACATCCGGGCGGTTGGTCGCAGCCAGAATGATAATCCCGCTGTTGGGCTCGAATCCATCCATCTCCACCAACAACTGGTTTAAGGTCTGCTCCCGTTCATCATGGCCGCCGCCCAGGCCGGCGCCACGCTGGCGGCCCACGGCGTCAATTTCATCTATAAAAACGATACAAGGTGCATTCTTTTTGGAGGTTTCAAAAAGATCCCTGACCCTGGCGGCCCCAACGCCCACAAACATCTCCACGAAATCCGAACCGCTGATGCTGAAAAAGGGCACGCCGGCTTCTCCAGCCACCGCCCTGCCCAACAAGGTTTTACCCGTTCCCGGGGGGCCAACCAATAAAACGCCCTTGGGAATCTTCGCTCCCAACTCCACAAACCGCTTGGGATGTTTGAGAAACTCCACAATCTCCACCAGTTCCTGCTTGGCTTCGTCCAGGCCCGCCACGCTGTCAAAGGTGACCTTGGGCTTGTCTTCGGTATGCAGCTTGGCCCGGCTCTTTCCAAAGGACAAGGCCCGGTTGCCGCCGCCTTGCATCTGATTTAACATAAAAAGCCAGATACCAGCGAAGATCACCAGCAACACCACGTTGGGCAGCAAAGAAACCCACCACGCCGGAGCGGGTGTCGGTTTGGCCGCCACATCCACGCCCCGTTCCGCGAGCGTCTGGGCAAGATTCATGGTTTGAGGTGGAATAACCACCGTAATTCTGGTACCGTCCCTCAATACGCCTTCCAGGTTCTGATCCCCGATGAACTGAACGCTCTTGACCTTGCCCTCGTCCACCAACTTTTGAAATTCGCTATAAGTCTTCTCCACCTTGGCCGGAGCCTGCGGATAGAGGCTGCTCACGATCGAAATGGCGATAATGGCCAGGATCAGATACATACTGAAGCCTCTTAAAAACCTGTTCAAAAAAAGGGCCCTCCCCTCGTCTTAACCGCTCTCGCCCCTTCTGGTCTTCGCGGCGTCTTGACATCCTTGTCAAATGTCCAACGGAATGCCAATTCCCTACAAGCCATAATTATAACATAGCGCCAGGCGTATGACAACAAAAGAGGTGAAGTACTTCCCGCGTTTCGGAGGTGATCTTCACCCGCTCGTCGATACGCAGGCCGGTTATCCACACGATTTGTTCCGCCGTCGGCCCGGCGGCGATAATGGGTACTTTGTCACGGAGCGAACGAGGCACCTTGGCATCGATCAAGAACTCTTTCAGCTTCTTGGTCCCCGACGCGCCCAACGGCCAAAAACGCTCACCCGGCCGGCGATAACGCACCCAGACCTGCTTCCCGACCTTTTGGAGGTCCACCGCGACCCATTCCCTGTCCAGGCCTTTCCCGGGCGGTGGAGGCTCTCCGCCAGCTCTGGCCGGGGTTACTGTGGCTTCCACCACCAGACCCATTTCGGGGATCTCCGTGCGGCCCGGAATCTTGATCGGCCAAGGCGCCTGAGAAGCTGCTTTGCCGGGATGCACCGGCGGCCAGCTTTCCCCTGGTCCGGAAAAATACGAGTCGGCTCCGATCAGCAATGCGCCATATCCCCTGGTAGCGGCCATCCCCCCAGGCAGAGCGACGGTTTCGCCGGTTCTGCCCCGCAAGACCAACCGCCGTACCGCCTCTACATGCACGAACTCGAGATTGTAACGGCCGCGGCATTCCTCGTCAAAAGCCAGCCGGATTATTCTCCTCTGCATGGCGACGGGTTGGCTCGCCAGGCCGGCCAGATCGATTTTGAGGCCGTGCCCACCGGTCTCCCCTTTATCCCCGGCGCCGCCGGCACGCGAAACATCCGGTTCACGACGCAAACGCGCCAACAGCTTCTGGGCCTCCCCGGACATGTAGGCATCTTCCGCCCGAATAATCTCGGCCATCTGAAGGATGCCGGCATCCACGGCCGGGTTGTAGCTGGCGCGCAAAAAAGGGAGCAACTCCTGTCTGACCCGGTTTCGCAAGTGCACCGGGCTGAGGTTGCTGCTGTCCAGCCGCGGCGTCAGGCCTTGTTCCCGGCAGTATTCCTCGATCTCCGCCCGGCGAACCTCGATGAATGGGCGGATATAGCGATCTCCACGTACCGGCGCCATCCCGCCCAGCCCACGCAGCCCCGCCCCGCGCAGCACCCGTAGCAACACTGTCTCCACTTGATCGTCGGCATGGTGGCCGAGGGCGATCTTGCTGGCCCCCACCGCCGCCGCCACCCGTTCAAAGAAGGCGTAACGAACCTCCCGGGCTCCCGCCTCCGCCGACAGGCCGCGCCCGGCGATGTACGCCGGGACATCCACCTGCTCAATGGTGCAGGGCAACCCCGTCTCCGCCGCGAAAGAGGCCACAAACGCGGCATCGGCATCGGATTCCGCCCCTCGAAACATGTGGTTTAAATGCGCCAGATGCAACGAAACGCCGTACTCCCCCCGCATCCGCCAGAGCAGGTGAGCCAGGGCCAGCGAATCAGGGCCTCCCGATACTCCCACGACTACCATATCGCCCGGGGAGAGCATCTGGTATTTGGCAATGGTATGTGAGACTTTCTCCTCCAAATGCCCCATGGGCACACCCTCCCACCGTCCGGGCAGGCTTAAGCCGGCTCTCTACGCTGTAATCGCCTCTTTATCGCCGCAAAAAGAACCATAACACCGCAAATGCCCCGGCGGCCACAAATGAAAAGACCTCTACCCACCTGCCGGCCGGCGGAGGCGCATCCGACGCGGATGTCGAGGCCCTGTGGAGGCTGGTGAGGAGCGGAAGCGACGCGCCCTCCGGCCATCGTTGCCTCTGCTTAATTAACGATGCCCCGGACTGGTTTTGTTCCCCTTGCAACAGCCCCTCAATCTTTCCGGGCTGGAAACCAGAACGACGGTTGATCCTCTGGAACAAGATCAGTTCCCACCCCTCAGCCGAATTGCGGATGTAAACGACCTCAATCCCTTCCGGCTCCTCCGGAAGGGATCCGGTCCGTTCTTTCCAGATCATAATACCCCTCCTGCCTTGCGCTACCGGCTTTATTATTTGCTGCCGGATTCAAAACATGCACAAATCTGGAAGGGTAGGAATAAGACACCAGTTCCAGGTTCCTCGAAAGCCACTCTCCTCTGCCGTATAACTCTTCGCCGGCCAATCTACAGCGTAAACCGCCCCGCAGCCACTTGCAGTTCATGGGCGATCTTCGCCAGCGCCGCCGCGGAATCAGCCACCTGTTGCGCCACCTGCGCCTGCTCCTGAACGGCGGCGCTTACCTCCTGGGCGTTGGCCGCCCCGGCGTTGGACAGTCCGGCAATCCTCTCCACCGTCTCCACCACCTCTTGTGCCCCATGCAGGCTTTGAGCGGCCAGTATCTCCAGTTCCTGAATCTCATGGACCGTCTCCTCCACGACCCGGACGATCTCCGTAAAAGTTTGCCCGGTTTGCGCGGCGATCTGTGTACCCCGGTCCACCTCCTGGATGCTGTCCTCCATGGCAGCTACAGCCCGATCTGTCTCCTCCTGAATCTCCCGGATCAGGACAGAGATCTGCCGGGCTGCTTCCCTGGCCTGTTCCGCAAGTTTGCGCACCTCGTCCGCCACCACCACAAAACCCCGGCCCTGTTCACCGGCCCTGGCCGCTTCAATGGCCGCGTTAAGCGCAAGGAGGTTGGTCTGGCTGGCTATTGCGGTGATAACCTCCACAATCCTTCCAATCTGGTCGGACCGCTGCCCAAGGCCCCTGATTGCATCCGCCGCCGCGGCGGTCATCTTTTTGATGGCTTCAATTTGGTCAATCGTCTCGCGGACGGAATCGTCCCCGCCGCGCGCAGTCGCGGCCCCTTGGGTGGAGCTTGCGACGATCTCCTGCAGACTGGTTGCTGCCTCCTGGAAGGTCTTCATCATGGCCAGCACCGTGGCGCGAGCCTCTTCCACATGGCCTGACTGGTCCGCCACCCCTGCAGCCAATTCTTCAATGGCAGCGGCTACTTCCCGGCGGCTTTGCCCATCTGCCCGCCGGAAGCCGCCAGCTGATCGCTGGCGCTGGCCACCTGGGTCGCATTGCTGAAAACATTCTTCACCAGAGTATTAATATTCGTAACCGCCGTGTTAAAATGTTCCGCCACCATTCCGAATTCATCCCCGCGGCCGACCTGGATGGCGCCGGTGAGATCCCCCCGGGCGATCCGGTCCGTGGCCAGGGTGATGGTTTTCATGGAACGAACGATTCTCGACCCGAGGAACCCGCCGGTGATCCCCGCGGCCAGCACCGCGAAAACAGTAAAGCCCAGCAAGGTATTTCGGGCTTTCTCCCGGGCTTTGGCCGCCTCGTTCACCGATTCCGCCACGTAGGTCTGTGCCTGTTCAAAGAGATTTTGCCCGCTTTCCCGCAGGTAACCCGCGTACTTTTCCACCTCTCCAAGCTTCCCAAGAGCCTGGACCCGCCCTTTGCGGCTGCTTTGCCCCATCTCCACGATCTCCGCGGAAACACGATTCAGATTGTCGATATCCGGACGAGCCCGGTCAATCCGGTATTTGAGGGAAAGATAATCCTGCTTTACGGAGATCTCTTCCAGGGTTGCCAGCTTCTGTTCGAGTTGCTTCCGGGCCTCTTGAAACGTCTCCAGGTACTGTTCCTGCCCGCTCAGAAGGTACCCCTGCAAGCTCGCCTCCTGGCGGCCGAGTTGGATCAGGAAGTCACGGGCCGTGTCGCTAAGCGGCATGGCCCCCCGGGCAATCCGGTCCACCTCTCGGTTCATCACCTGAATCTCCCGATAGGCTAAAATGGCCGAGGCCATCATCAGGCCGGTGATAAGAAAGAACGCTCCAAACAGTTTGTGAGCCATCCTGATCCTCACGCCAATCCCCCCAAACCTCTGTGCCGGATCCGGCGAGAAAAGATCCTCAGCGGTTTGCAGAATCGAAAGAAGCCTGTTCGTCGGCTTATTTGTCGGCTTTTCCAAAGAAGAAGATAAGGAGAATTTTTCGGAAGGCAGAAAGTAAAGAAAGGCGGGAGACGGGATCTCGACCGGTTACCGTCCGCTATCGACGATTTGCGAGCTAACCGGTATGACCTGACCACTACCTTGCCGGAAAATACGGGTGACCATCACGGTCATGTCGTCCGCCGCTTTTCCGCCGCAATTGATCAGCGCCTGGGTGAGAAGCTCCTCGGCAATCGCCTGGGGATCATCATGATCGATCTTACGTAGAAACCGCCAGACCCAGTCATCCTTGCGCCTGTTGGTTTCCGTCTTGCTTTCGACGATCCCGTCGGTCACCATCACGATGATGTCCCCGCTGCGCAGGGTTCGGGCGGTAATCTCCATATCCACGCTGTTGAGAATCCCGATGGGCAATGAATCGCAAGTAATACTGACAACTTCCCGCCCGCGCTTGATGTAGCTTGGCGAGGCCCCAATCTTCATAAATTCCGCTTCCCCCTTGTAAAGATCGATCAACGCCATATCCACGGTGGCAAAGCTCTCTTCGGGAGAACGCAACAGCAAGACCGAATTCACCGTACGTACGGCGAATTCCCGTTTGAAGCCTGCTTTCATAAGCTCTTCCAGCATGGTCACGGTCGCGCCGCTCTCCATGGCGGCTTTCGGCCCGGAACCCATCCCGTCGCTGAGCACGATGGCATATTTCCCGTCCTTGAGTTCCACCGCCGTATGATTATCGCCACAGACGGTTTTGCCGTCCTTGGCGACCCTGGCCACCCTGGTCTGCAGTTCATAGGCCCGCTCCGGAATATACCTGGTGGTGCAAAAGGCCCGGCCGGTTTGCCTGCCGCACTCACTATAAGATGGGACATATGGTCTTCCCAGGCAGCGGGAAATGAGCGGCGCTACGGCACGTTGACAGTCCCCGGTGCCGAGACAGACCCCCTTCTTAACCTCCACAGCAATCTTGCCGTCCCCGATCTCCGCAATGGAAAGCCGTTCGGTGACAATCCCCGCCTGCCGTAACGCCAGCCCGACCGCTCGTTCCAAGTCGTCGCGGAAAGAAACATCCACTCTGGCTTCCTCGGCCAGACTTTCCATCAGGTCCGCCACCCCGCGCAACTGCCCGGAAACAATCTCCCGGCTCTCGGCAAGCCGTTTCTCCCAACCGGCGGAGACCCGGTGCACCTCCAGGATGTGGTTGACCGCCGCCGTCAATCTATGGATGTGGCAACAGGACGCCTGCAACCCTGACGGAACGTCGGCCAGGGAGGCGCCGCCGCCACTTTCCGCAACCGCCATCAAATCGCAAAAATCGCGATAGGTACTGTGAAAATGCTCTTCCCAACAGATTTCCCGCCTCTCGCAACCGGCGCAAACACGTTTGCTGACCTCTTCCAGCAAGGCGATAAAATCTGAACTTTTCCCCCTCCGATGGGTTGCCGGAATCTCCCCGAAGGTCCTGCCCAGCTGGGCAAAGACCGCGGAAAGTTCCCTGAGACGGCCGGTGATCAGATCCTGCAACCGCCGGTAATGAGCCAGTTGCGCCTCGCGCTCTTCCGCGGTGCCGGGTATAATCCGGGCCAGGGCGGAGATCTGTTGCCGGGGAACCACGGCCAGCAGAACAACCGCGCCGGCGGTAGCCAGCATGGCCTCCAACACCTCAAAGCGGTCCACCAGTTGGTATGAGAGGGCCAGCGCGCCCAGCACAAAACCAGCCGCCACTCCCCACCGGCCACGACCCTTGCAGATGCCAGACAAAAGACCGGCAAAACCGTAGACCGGCGCCATGTGCATTGAAAATCCACCCAGCAGCCCCAGGATCATCCCGGTGGCCACCCCAAAACCCGCCGCCGCGCCCGTCCCAGCCATCCACGCCACCATCATTATGGCCCACCGCGCCGCCATGTCCTGCAGGTTCATCGCCCCGAACCCGGCGCCGTGCAACCCTCCAATAACCGCCCCTGCAACCAGTCCCAGCCCGATCACCTCTTCCTTTGCCAGAACCTGATGCGTGGACGGATGCCGGAGCAGGGGGACAAAATTGTTCAGCAAATAGGTAAGAATAAAGGCGCTTGCCGCCTCAATCAGTATAAAAGCAAGATCGACCGGAGGCTGCCCGGGCAAGAGGCCGGCCAGGACCCGGGCGGTAAAGGCGCTTCCCGCAACCAGGGCGGGAAGTATAAGTGTGGCTTTTTGGCTTACTTTCTCGTTTTGCGCATAATCCACGGCCAAAACAATCCCCCAGCAAAACAGGTAAGCCGCGGATTGGGGCCAGGGCGCGGAAGTAAGAACCCCAAACAGCGTATAGATCGCCAGGCCCACTCCCGCCCGCCGGTCTGAAAACCCAAGGGAGACCCCCAGGCCGGCGAGGCCAAAGGGGTAGAGTTCGCCCAGAAGAGCGGCCCTGCCCAAAAGAAACCCTACCATATTAATAACCAGATTTGCCGGATTGAAAAGGGCGTCCCGGATGAACGAAACCAGCCGGGGCAACCGTTTCACAATCCCCGCCCACTTGATGCGTGGCTTTGGGCGCGGCAACGCCGTAAGGCGCTTGTAGGTCGTCATAACCTCGCTTCGATTGGGCATCTTCTCCTCCACCACTCCCGCCCGTCCCTGATCTTTGCGATGGTCCGGCGTCCGCGCCAGATGCACCACCCTCTCGTTTCCGGGCCCTGTGGTTAATTTTACCATGAATAAACTTTCAACATTGTCGAATCATGTAGGATCCGGTTCTTAACTTTCCAATAGAACCTGCGACAATACTACAAAATCCATGGAATAACCGTTAACTGTCCCGGAGAAATTTCTCCGCTTGAATAACTGGCAGTAATCGGTTATAATCAATGGTAAACGATAGCGTCGGATCAAGCAGCCGGTCTTTCCGGTGTGGCTGGGCTTTAAGCAGCAGGGAAACAGCCTGTGGGACCTCTTGGGTGATGGTTTCACAGGCCTTTTTCTGTGGGTTGGCAAGTCGGAGGTGGATCATGACCAACCAGCCGCTGGATGTGCAGGTGGCCCGCGTCAAGCGGGGCGTGGCGCTCCTGTCGGTTCTTTCCAATAGTGCTCTGGTGGCCCTCAAGCTCATCGTGGGCCTGGCGATCAATTCCGTGAGCGTGATCGCCGAGGGCATCCATTCGAGCCTGGATCTGGCGGCGGCCCTGATTGCCTTTTTAGCGGTCAAAAAGGCCAGCGTCCCACCGGATCAGGAGCATGCGTACGGCCACGGCAAGATTGAGAACGTCTCGGGAACCATCGAAGCGATCTTGATCTTTGTAGCCGCGGCGATGATTATCTATGAATCTGTGGAAAAACTAATCACGGGGGCGAAGGTAGCTTCGGTGGATTTCGGGCTGGTGGTAATGGGGATCTCGGCGGCCGCCAACACCCTTGTATCCCGGCGCCTGATGAAGGTCGCCAGGGAGACGGAATCCATAGCCCTGGAGGCGGACGCCTTGCACCTGAGCACGGATGTGCTCACATCTCTGGGCGTCTTTGCGGGGCTAATCCTGATCCGGTTAACCGGGCTCAGCATCCTGGACCCCATCGTGGCCATCGTTGTGGCGTTAATCATCATCAAGGCCGCCTGGGAACTCACCAAGACTTCTTTCCTGGATCTCATGGACCGGACGCTGCCGCTTGAAGAGCAGGAACTAATCATGTCCATACTCAGGGAGCACTATCCGGAAGTAGTGACCTTCCATAAGGTACGGACCAGAAGGGCCGGGCCGGAGCGGCACATCGACATGCATGTGATTGTGAGCCCTACCACAACAGTGGAAGCCGCCCATGAGCTGTCGGACCATTTGGAGGAGCACATCGAATCCAAATTGCCCAACAGTCATATTGTAGTTCACATGGAACCTTGCGAGGAGAAGTGCCCCGTCTGTTCCGGGGAGAAATGCCGCGGGGGTGAGACGGTTGACTAGCCATTATTGCGCGCACTAGCGCATCAGGGCGTCAATTCTCTCCCTGATCTCTCCTTCGGTAGTGGCCCCGATATAAATATCCCGGATAATGCCATCTCGATCGATAAAGAAGGTGGTGGGGATCCCGCGGACCAGGTAGAGGTTGGCCGCTTCGCTGGGGGGATCAAGGGCGACCGGTAGATTGTACCCTTTTTCTTTTAAAAAGCTATTGACCTTGTTTCTGGATTCACCCACGTCCACCAGCAACATGGCCACGTCGTCGGGTCGTTTGCGATAAAAGTTATACGCCCGTTGTATCTCCGGCAATTCAGCCTGGCAGGGAGGGCACCAGGTGGCCCAAAAATTCAGCATGACGACCTTTCCCCGCAAGCTCGAAAGCGAAACCGTCTTTCCATTGATGTCCTGCAGCGTGAAGTCCGGCGCCCGCTTGCCAATCTCCGGGCCTTCGTCGCCGGCCGAAGTCGAAGCGGCCTGCTCCGCCGACACGCCCGGTTGGCCGGACGCCACCGGATCGGGACGCTGTAAATACTGACTAAAAAGCAGGTATATAACCACCAGGCCTGCGGCAAAAAGGATTACGACCACGCTTGTGCGATTCTTTGCCTGACTCTTCCTGGACGACCGGTTCTTATTCTTGCTCGACACCTGGACTCCTCCTTCAAAATCCTTGTATGCATCAAAATCCCCAGTAATAGAGCCCCGACAGCCGCTTGAACAAGTCAAAGTAAACCAGAATCCCCATCACCATCAGAAAAACGCCACTGGCCACCGAAATCGCCGGCATCCACCTCCGCAGCTTCTTCAAGGAACGCCCCATCCAGTCGAGAGACAGGGCCACCGCCAGGAACGGAATCGCCAGTCCCAGGGAATACATCCCCAGAAGCAGCAGCCCCTGTGCAAGTGTTTGGGTAGTTCCGGCGAAGAGCAGGATTGAACCCAGAATCGGCCCGATACACGGCGTCCAGCCAGCGCCAAAAGCCACTCCAAGCGCAAAGGAGGTCAACGGCCCAGAACCCCGCGTTTGAAACTGCAAGCGTCTTTCCCTCTCCAGAAGCGGAATCTTCAACCATCCCGCGGTGTGCAAGCCGAAGGCAAAGATCAGCACCCCGCTTACCTGGCGCAGCACAACCTGATTTCGCAACATGAGTTTCCCGAGCGCACTGGCAGAAGCGCCCAACAACACAAACACCGTGGAAAAACCCAGTACGAAAGCCACCGCATTGGCCACGAGGCGGGGATTCCACCTGGGCCACGCCGCCGCGCGCCCCGTTGCAGGTCCGGAAGGTTTATTCCCCTGTTTTGAGCCAGCCGCCGGAGCATCCGCCAGAGAGGTCCCGGCCAGGTAAGAGACGTAGACCGGGATCAAGGGTAGAACACAAGGTGAGAGAAAAGAAAGCAGTCCTCCAGTCAGTGCCATGAACCAGGAAACTGAGGCCACACCCGCCAATTTGGATCACCCTACCTCCGGGGTTTATTGCCAAACCCTCTATAATAATATCCAGGGTCGTGATATACAGGGCAGTGCGCAATTATTATATACCATACCGGGTATAGATGCAAGACACTCTTCAAAATGTCTTTCCTTAAATTATACATCTCCCTTCCCCATAACACTATATTTAAATGGTTGATCTTTAAAGAGGGATTCCCCCGCAGGAAGAGAATCCTTTATCTGGCAATCACCTTGATAAAGGGGAGTGGGAAGATGTTTACCGGAAAAATGCGTTGGACGGTTGTAATGGTGGCAACCCTGCTTTTGTCCCTCCTGGCCCTGTCGGTCGCTTCGGCTCTGGCCGCGGAGAAGGTGGAGCTTACCTTCTGGAGTTGGCGAACGGAAGATGCGGCAGCTTACGACAAATTTATCAAAGCCTTTCAAACCAAATACCCCGAGATCAGCGTGAAGTTCATGCCTTACAAGAATACGGAGTACAATACCATCCTGACCGCCGCGCTTCAGGGCGGTTCCGGGCCGGATATCATCCAGCTTCGTTCTTACGGCGGGTTTGAACCTTACGCCGAGGCTGGTTACCTGGTCCCGCTGGACGACAAGGTGCCGGCCTTGAAAGATTTCCCCGCCATCCCGCTCTCCGGCGCGCGCGACCGCAAGGACGGCAAGGTCTACGGCGTGCCCTTTGCCGTGCAAAGCCTCCAGATCTTCTACAACAAGGGCATCTTTGACAAATTCGGCCTGAAGGAGCCTCAAACCTGGGAAGAGTTTATCGACATCTGCAAGACCCTCAAAAATAAAGGCGTCATCCCCCTGGCCCAGGGAACCAAAGACGGTTGGACCCTGGAAAGCATGACGGGGGCCATCGCCCCGAATTTCTACGGCGGGACCCAGTTCTTCAACGAGGTCGTCAAGGGCAAGGCCGATTTCCGGGATGAAAGGTTTGTGGCCGGGTTAAAGAGGCTCAAGGAGCTGGAACCGTTCTTCCCGCCGGGGTTCCAGGGCATCTCCTACACCGATGCCCAGATGATGTTTGTGCAGGAGATGGCCGCCATGTTCATCGGCGGATCGTATGAAGTTGGCTACTTTAACCGCCAGAACCCGGCGCTGCAACTGGGAGTATTCCCCGCCCCGCCGGTTAAAAAGGGCGATCCGGCTCTGGTCTCCATCTATCCAGACGGATCTTTCGGGGTCAACGCCAAGAGCAAACATGTCAAAGAAGCCCTGCTCTTCATCAATTTCCTGGCCTCCAGGGAGTTCGGGCAGATGTTCACCGATGAGTTGAAACAGATTTCGCCCATTCCAGGCGTAACCCCGGTTCCCGGTGTAATGACGGAGATCGTCGGCCTGACGAAGAGTTCCACGCCTTATATCATGCTGGTGGGATTCCGCTACGGGCAACCCACCGGTTCAGTCCTGCTTCAGAACGCTTTGCAGGGCATGTTTGCCGGCAAGCTTACCCCCGAGGGAGTGGCCGACGAGATTCATGCCGGCCTGGTGAAGTGGTATCAGCCTTTCCAGAAGTAAGATCGCCGGGCTTTCGCGCAAGCGTGTTTCCGTTTCATTAAGCAGGATCCATGGAGTGCAACCTTCCGGGCAGGCCTGGTGGCTTCCGGCCTGCCCGGGATGAAGTGGATGAAGTGATCGGCAGGTGATCAGCATGAACCCCAACCAATCGGAATCCAGCCCGGCGATAAAACCGGCCGCCCAAAAGCGCCCCTTCCCCGGAATCGTCTCTATTACCCAGGATGCTCTGCGGAAGCGCATCTATGCGGTCTTCATCCTGCCGGCCCTGCTGGTTTACACGGCCTTTTTGGTCTTTCCGTTGCTCTCATCGCTTTATTACGGATTCTTTCAGTGGGACGGCATCACCCGCGGCGCTTTCGTGGGCCTGGCCAACTTCCAAAAGCTTCTGGCCGAAAGCCCTTACAACATACGTTTCTTTTCGGCCCTGAAGCACAACGTTTTCTTCTTCCTCCTGACCATGGTGGTGCAAAACCTGGTGGGCCTCTTTTTCGCGCTGATCCTCAGCCGCGGGATCAAGGGGGCTTCCTTTTACCAGACCATCTTTTTCATGCCCTATACCATGTCGGTGATTGTGCTGGGTTTCTTGTGGTCCCTGATCTTGAATCCCACCTGGGGAGCCTTCAACAAACTGCTGGCCGCCATGGGCCTGGGCGGGCTGGCCCGTCCCTGGCTGGGCGATATGGCCACCGCTCTCCCCACCATCACGCTGGTCAACGCCTGGCACTGGGTAGGCTTTCCAATGCTGATCTTCCTGGCGGGGTTGCAGGCCATCCCAGCCGAACTCCACGAGGCCGCACGATTGGATGGCGCGGGCGGCTGGAAGCTCTTCCGGCGGGTCACCCTGCCCCTTTTGATGCCCAGCATCACCATCGTGACCATCCTGACCTTTATCGGCAATTTCAACGCCTTTGAGATCATCTTCGCCATGGAGGGCTCCTCCGGCGGACCATTTTACGCCACCGACGTGCTGGGCACCCTCTTCTACCGCACGGCCTTCGGGGAAGCCGGCGGCTCCAGCGGACAGGATATCGGGCTTGGTTCGGCCATCGCCGCCGTAATGTTCGTGATCATCTTTATCATTTCGTATCTGGGGACGCGCTTTTTGAGGAGTAAAGAACTGCAATATTAGGATTACCTCGCTGCGAGAGAAGTTTTGGAGGAATTTAAATGCAGAAACCGGCCAGGATCACAAACCGCGTGTGGAAATTAACGAGGGGCGCCGGCAAGGCCGGGCTGCATGCCCTGCTTCTGGCCTATTGTGTGGTGGTGCTCTATCCATTCTTCCTGATGATCGTTACCTCGTTTAAAAGTACCCGGGAGATCTTCTTCGCTCCCTTCGGGCTTCCCGCACAACTGAGCTTTGAGCCTTATGTCAGGGTTTGGAAGAATGCCAACTTCAACGTGTATTTTGCCAACAGCGTGCTCATCACGGGGGTTTCGGTCTTCCTCATCCTGGCGGTGGGGTCGCTGGCGGCTTACGGCCTGGCCCGTTATCAGTTCCGGATGAGTACCGCCGTCTACATGTTTTTTCTGGCCGGGCTGATGCTGCCCATCCGGCTCGGGATCGTGCCGCTTTTCCTCCTCATGAAGAGCCTCAACCTGGTGGATACCCGGCTGGCGCTGGTCCTGACCTATGTGGCCAACGGCATGCCCTTCGCGGTCTTTGTCCTGACCGGCTTTCTTCGCACCCTGCCCAAAGAGCTTGAAGAGGCCGCGCGGTTGGACGGCTGCGGCGAATTTCGGATCTTTTATCTGGTGATGCTGCCGCTGGTCCGTCCGGCGCTGGCCACCGTGACCATCTTCAACTTCGTCCCTCTCTGGAACGACTTCTTCTTCCCGCTGATCTTCATCCGCTCCGACGCGCTCAAGACCATCCCGCTCGGCATGACGCTCTTCTTCGGCCAGTACGAGACAGATTGGGGGCTCCTCTTCGCCGGCCTGGTGATCGCCACCATCCCGCTGGCCACCCTGTACCTCTTCATGTCCAAACAGTTCATCAATGGGTTAACCGCCGGGGCGATAAAATAACCAAATCTAGTGCGTTATGGCTGGATTTTGCTTCCTTAACTCAGCCGACATCCGGCGTTTTCTTTTGTGATCGCGCATACTTCACGATCTCCACATCCTCAAGGACAATCATCAGCCCTTCCTGGATCATCTCATCAAGTACGGAGATGATCCGGCCGATCCGTTCGGGGGTGTCAATAACCTCGATAACTATCGGCAAATCCTCGGAGAGCCGCAGGATCTTGGCCGTGTGCAAGCGGCTGTTTGCACCGTAACCCTCAATGCCGCGGATCACCGTGGCGCCGGCCATCCCTTCCTGCTTGAGTTTCATGACAATGGCATGATAAAGAGGCTCCCCATGCCACTGGTCGGTCTCCCCGATAAAGATTTTCAGCAGCTTTCCCCGTCCCTCGATCTTCATAAGATTCGTCCCTCCCTCGTGCTTCCCCGGAATAGAGAATGGCAAGCACACCTCTCGAATAGGTTCAGCTACACCAGACGCGCCAATATGACCCCCAGCCACACACCACCGAGCCCCAACACCACATTCAAAATTGTATTCCATATCGCTGCAAAATAGCTGGCGTCTTGCAGCAGAGCCATCGTCTCATAACTGAATGTCGAGAAGGTGGTAAAAGCCCCCAGGATACCAGTGGTCAAAAAAAGGCGCAGGTTCTGGTCGATCGGGTAGATCTCCAGCCCGTAGGTCATGATAAAGCCGATGGCTAGGCTACCAATGGCATTTACCGCCAGTGTGCCATAGGGGAATCCCTCACCTGAGACCGCCAGAACCCATCCGGAGAGCAGATAGCGCGCTACCGCACCCATAAACCCGCCAAGCCCTATAAAAAACAACTTCGCCATTTCTTCACCGCGTACCTCCATTTAATAAAGCCTATATGCTACCAACAATCTTTGGATTGCATCTGCCGGGATACAAAT
>JBLNCV010000011.1:0-35379 GCA_050260975.1 Syntrophothermus sp.
CCAATGTGCGTTACTATAACACTCCCGATGCTCTGGCTGCCCTCACGGCCGCGGGCTTGCGGGTAAAGCAGGTGGGTAAAGGGGAGATTATCGTCGATCAGGTGCCCAAAGGAGGCGCACAAGTGGCGCCGGGGACGGCGGTGATCCTTTACCCAGGCCCCCTGGCAATGCTGGATCAGGACCTGGTGCCTCCCTTGCGGAATGAGAAGCATGGCGCTCCGCCTTCACCGGCGACGCCGTCTTCACCCGAAACGCCATCAACGCCTGAACCACCACCTTCGCCTGAAACACCGTAAAATGCGACGAGATGACGGTTCAGCCATGGATGGACCGGGGGATGCCAACGCCATCTCATGTGTATCGGCTCTTGAAATCTTGCATATACTATAACTGTAAAGCCCATGCGGGTGTGGTCTAAAAAGGATACCCGGTTTCCGACCGGGAGGTGGAGGTCAACCCTCCCACCCGCTCCACCCTCCCTCGACCTGTTCCCTATTTGGGGATCCCCAGTCAATTGGCGATCCCTTCACCCGGAGGTTTCCGGGTGATTTGTTTTTAGGAGGGATTTGCCACCGAAGGTGGCCTATTGTCCGCTTTTTGAATAAGAGTACCTCCTGAAGCACCGCCGCCTCACCCCCTGGGTTCATGTATTTCTTTCCAGTTTTCTTTCCGCATCCCGGCGATTTCCGGCGGGAAGACTGATCCTGATATCTTGCGGGAAAATTGATCCTGATACTTGGTCGGGGGCTGCCGGGAGGTATTTTGTATGCTCAAAAAAATGTCTTTGAAATCTGGCGGCCGAGTGATACTCTGGGTGCTGGTATTCAGTCTTGTTCTTGCCGGTTGTGGAAGCAAAAAAACTCCGAATGTCACTTTTGACCGGGTAGAGGAGGGTGTAACCGTTGAAGGGGTACGCCTGGCCGGTCTCACACAGAAACAGACCCATGAGCGACTAAGCCGGATCGCCGAAAGCAAAAGGCGCCCCGCCCTCAGTGCGCGCTTTGATGAACGGACCTGGGAGATCATCCCCGGAAAGCCCGGTTTCACTCCAAATGTAGCCGCTACCCTTCGGCGGGTAATGGCGGCCAAACCCGGAGAAAAGGTCCGGCTGGCAGCCAATCGCGTTGAACCAGGAGTCACAGAAGAAGAATTGCAAAGCAGGATCCGGACGATTGGTCGGTATACGACCACGATCAAAGAGGACAAGCCCGACCGGCTGGAGAACATTCGTATCACCGTCAGAGACTTGAACTATACTATCGTGCGCCCGGGGGAGATCTTCTCCTTCAACCAGGTGGTCGGAATGCCCACTCGGGCCAAGGGATATAAGCCCGGCGTTGTGTTTGAAGACGACGGCACCACAAAGATCGAACTCGGGGGAGGGATGTGCCAGGTTTCTTCCACTCTTTACAACGCCGTCCTGGAAGCCAGATTTCCGGTTGTGGAACGTCACAGGCATTCCAAACCGGTTTCTTATGTACCGCCGGGACGAGATGCCACAGTGTACGACGACAAGGACTTTCGCTTCCGCAATAACCGGGCCAACCCGGTAATGATCCGGGGTAGAGTGGCTGATGGACAAGTAAGCATTGTCATTTTGGAGCGACGGCCATGAGAAGTTTTGCGCACAATCAAGAAACGGCCCGATGGCATAGAATGTTCTGGTTGGGCTTGCTTTGCCTTATCTTGGCAATCGCTGCCTGGGGATGCGTGGCCAGGCCCAACCAGGGTCAGCCCAACCAGAAGCCAGGGAAGGCCAACGGGTCCAATGCAACTCTTCCAGCCAGTCCTCCCGGTCGAGATAATGAAAGCAAAATTGATGCCCGGAGTAAACGCGTGGCCGCCGGTTCAGGGCTGATCAACGGAATGGTGGTCAATGTACGAGCCAAACCTGCCAGTGATTCGGAGCGGCTGACACAGGTCGTGTACAATGATCCGGTGCAGATTCTGGAACCGGCGGGAAGCTGGTTGAGAGTTAGAGTACCGGATGGTTACGAGGGATGGATCGAAAGCGGGCAGGTAATCCGGCGTCGCGGCAATGCTTCCAACTCCAGGGAAGCCCGGTTGGTGGTTGTTGCACCTTCGGCCCGCCTTTGGAGCCAGCCAGGCTCGACCGGAAAACCTCTCTTGCAAGTAGTAATGGGCACTGGTTTTGCCATGCAGGAGGAAAGGCCGGGGTGGTATCTGGTCAGGCTGGCGGACGGCCAAAACGCGTGGGTGGCTGCCGGGGCGGTAAAAAAACTTGGCAACCAGAACAGTGAAGAAGGTGGTCAGGGCAGTAACGGAGGCAGCCAGAACCTTGGTCAAAGAGTGGCTCAACACGCGCAACAATTATTGGGCGTTCCTTACCTGTGGGGGGGCAGGACGCCGCAGGGCATCGACTGTTCCGGGCTTGCTTATCTTGCCTGGATGCTGGAAGGGATCAAGATCCCGCGGGATGCCAGGGATCAGTTTCGGTCCGGGCGTGAGGTCTCCCGACAAGAGCTTGCCCCGGGCGATCTGGTCTTTTTCAACACCACCGGAGAAGGTGCTTCACATGTGGGGATCTATGCCGGAAACAACCGGTTTATCGAAGCCTCCCAGGGGCAAAAGGCGGTGGTGACGACTTCTCTCGATGCCCCGTATTATAAGGGCCGTTACCTGGGGGCTCGCCGGTACCGCTGAACCCATATCCTTACTCTTATGGCAGAAACCGATAGTTTCTAAGGGAGGTATTCCATGTTAACATAATACCGGGAATCTGATCTAGCTTGTGGCTTAGTAGGGAGGAAGAGATATTGCTTGATCGACCAAGGGTTCGTCATGCCGTAGTGGCGGCAGGGCTGTTGGTTGTTTTTTTCCTTTTTGCCGGTTCAGTCTATGCCGCCGATTGGCGGCAGGCGGACGGCAAGATCGGGATCTTGGCTCCCCGTCCCATGGACTTTGAAGAATGGTATCGCTGGGATGTGGGCCACGTAAATGAGCTTATGGCCGGATATGCGGCTGATCCAGCGAGTGGGGGGAAGCTCCTTGCCTCCGAAATGAAGGAGATCGATACAGAAATACAGCGGATTCAGGAGGAAGAAGCTTATGTCCATCCGGTGCGCAAGTTCCGGGTCTATCCTCCGCAGGTCACCGGAAAGCTGCATGTCCTGTTTTTAGCGCTTCAGAGCCGGGATAGATTGCTTGTCAGCGGGCCTTTAGGAGGCCCGCCACGGCCGGAGGATTTGTACCGCCTCGGTGATTTTCGCCTGTACCCCACAACCACCGCCAAATACCCTTCAGTATCCCAGGCCATTGAAGCATTGGAGGAGATCCGGCTGCCGGAACGTTTCTTTTATGGTTACCGGGTATACCTGCTGCCATATTCGTTAGGGGAGATCGGTGGAGAAGGCGGCAACGGCTACAGCTTTATCAGCGCTGAGCCAGCGGATACCGACCTTATCGATGATCATGTTTTTGTAACGTTGACGCATGAGTTTGGGCATAACCTCCAATTGCGTTACCTGGGAGGTTCCTATGGGGATAATCCGGGGCTGTGGGACGAGTATATGAAGATCAGGAAGATCCCGGGCTGGCGCAACGACGGGGAGGTACAGACTAGAGACTGGGCGCTCTCTCCCGAAGAGGCCTTTGCGGAGGACGTGCGGGTATTATTCGGCTCAAGAAAAGCCGTCGCGGATTTTTACGATTCCGCCTATGCGGATCCCCGCTCCGACCGGAACATGCGCCAGACGCTGGAGCGTTTTATCCTTTCGCTAGGCGAGGCTGGGCCGGGCCGGCCTCCTGAGGATCCATGGGCATATACTCGGCGCGGAGAGTATGATCGTTTGAAAAGCGAGCTCCGACATGCTTTGGAAGGAACCGTGAGCCGCTGGTGGCTGGCGGCGCCAATTGTTGCAACGATTCTGGCGGCTGCCGGACTTGGGTTAACCGGCGCCCGATTCGTACGGCGAGGAGGACGAACAGTGTAACTCCTTTTTCCATCACTGCCTTTTTCCGTGATCATATTTCCTGACAAAGGAGGTATGCTAAACGGCAGGAGGTGATAGATGATGCGACGGACCAAAAAATGGCTTACATCCTTGCTGGCAAGCATTGTGGCGATCGTCATGCTGATCACTCTGGCGGTCGGTTGCGTCGGGCCCGGAGGAACGACAAGGCCTGCGCCTTCAAAGAAAAAGCCGGCGCCAACCAGGACAACTCCAACCAGGCCGGCGCCAACCAGAGTTACGCCGACCAGGCCGACGCCGACCAGCCCGTCCCCGACTACACCGGCGCCGACCAGGCCGTCTACCAAGCCGACACGTACCACGGGAGTCGCGCCGACTCCTACTAAGCCGGCACCGACTAAGCCGTCTACTAAACCGACCCGCACCACGGGAGTCATGCCGACGCCAACGCGTCCTGCTCCAACGCGGCCGTCACCAGCCGCCCCGGCTCCGACCCGTACCACGGGGAGAACGGTAACCACCCCGGCGGATTTGCGGGCCTCAATCCAGGCTGTCAAGATGGCGGTCGACAAGAAGCAATGGTCCACTGCCGATCGTGAGGCAAGCAGGATGGGAAGAGCGTGGACTAATTTCAAACCACGGACTACCAAGGTGGGTACTGCTTCTTCAGACATTGCGCAATTCGAGGCGGCTTACACCAAGTTAAAAGCGGATATCAAGACCAAGAACAAGACAGCGGCTGATCGGGACCTTCAGACGCTGATGCGCCTGTCGAAGAAGTTCAAATAAATACATTGTCAATACAATTGCTAGATCCCGTGAAATCAGGAATGCCGGAGGTGGAACGCCAAGAGGCATTCCTTTTTCTTTGCTTTTAGACACGCACCTAGCCGTTGGGAAGCCACATATAGTGACTGTAGCATTTTACAAACCTCATTTGAAGCATCTTTGGGCCATGCAGGGTGAGAAGGGCGGAGGTGTGGGGAATGAACCAGAACCCGGGCAAGAGCCGGCGCTTACTTAACGATCTTTTAGCGGGCCTTGTTATCCAGGCGGTCTACCACCCGGCGGAATGCGAGGTCACGGGGGTTGTGGCGGATTCCAGGATGGTTGAGCCCGGGTCAATCTTTGTGGCCATCAACGGGAACAAGCAGGACGGGCATGATTTTATCCGGGAGGCGGTTGCCAGAGGAGCGGCCGGGGTGGTTGTCGAGCAACTGGCTGCAGGAATGCTGGAAGAAGTTCATATTCCGGTGATTAAAGTCCGATCGGGGCGGAGGGCCCTGGCCCATCTAGCCAGCGCTTTCTATGGTTTTCCGGCCCGGCGGATGACCATGATTGGTGTGACCGGCACCAATGGAAAGACCACCACCACCTTCATGATTGATGCGATCCTTGAAGCCGCCGGTCTTCGCTCCGGCCTGATCGGGACGGTGCAGGTCAAGACCGGCGCCGTTGTCTATCCCGCGCGGCTTACCACCCCGGATGCCCTGGACATCCAGCGTTATTTGCGCGAAATGGCGGATCAGGGAATCCAATTTGCGACCATGGAGGTCTCCTCGCAGGGTGTGGTCCAGGAGCGAATTCATGGCATGGACTTTCAAATAGGCGTTTTCACCAACATGACACCGGATCATCTGGACTTTCACGGGACCTTCGAGCGTTATGTGGCCGCCAAGAGGCGTTTTGTCGGAATGTTGCCTCCTGGCGGGATCGTCCTTTTAAACAATGATGATCCGATTGTGGCGAATAGTGCGGCCTGGGCCAGAGCCCGTCCGGTCACTTATGCAATCGATTCCGAGGCGGATATCGCTGCCGGCGATCTGGTCTTCCATCCTGGCGGCGCAAAGTTCACCGTCTCTCTTAATAAACCGATTCCTGCCTTGGAAGGGCGGGTGGTACCGCAAAGTAAGCTGCCTCTGGAAATTCACCTGCCTGGCAAGCATAATGTGTACAATGCACTGGCGGCGGCAGCGGTAACATTGATGGCCGGGGTCTCTCCCCCGGTGATTGCCGAAACCCTGGCTTCTTTTCGCTGCGTTGAGAGGCGAATGGAACTTGTGCCGACCAACAATGGCCCTGTAATCCTTGACGATACCGCTCTTAACCCGGCCAGTATCGACAGCGTCTTTCAAGTGGTAAGGACCCTGCCATTCCGGCGGCTGGTGGTGGTGAACGCGCTCCGGGGGAACCGCGGGACGGAGGTCAACAGGCTCAATGCCGTCGCTCTGGCCGAGTGGACCCGGCGGCTTGGATTTTGGCTGGTAACCACTACCAGCGCCGGCGATGTAGGGGGTGAAGATGTGGTGACCAGGCAAGAGGAAGAAGCGTTTTTGGAGGCCCTCAACGAGAGGAGGATCCCATTTTCGCACTTTGAAGAGCTTGCAGTTGCGCTGCAAGCAGCTCTGGCGGATCTCGGCAAAGAGGATCTGCTGGTACTGTTGGGGGCACAGGGGATGGACGCTGGCGCCCGCATTGTCCAGGAACTACTTGTTGCCAATGGTGAAGCGCTCCCGGTGCCAGGGATCGCCTATGGAGCGGTAGGGGCTTTCTCGTGATCTATGACGGAGGGTGGCTGGTATCCGGTGGAAGCTCAAAATCCGGCAAAAACACCGAGTGAGGTATTATTGGCCCTCGAATCCGGGCGGATTAGCGCTGCAAAGGCCATTTCCCAGCTTATGGCCATGGATAAAGGGACCGGCGTCCGTGAGGATGAAGCCGCCGAACGGCGCCGGCGGCTGGAAGAGGCCAGGTCGGAACTTACCAACCTGATTGGGCTCGACAGCGTAAAGAAGCTGGTCAATGAGATTGTGGCCTTCGTGGAAGTCCAGAAATGGCGCGCCAGAGAGGGTCTGGCCACCGAGCCGTTGGCTTTGCACATGATCTTCAAAGGAAATCCGGGTACAGGCAAGACCACCGTGGCCCGGATCCTGGGCCGGATGTTCAAAGAGCTCGGGGTTTTGCCGAAAGGGCACAGCATCGAGGTGGAACGGGCGGATCTCGTGGGCGAATATATCGGGCATACGGCGCAAAAGACCCGGGAACAGATCAAACGCGCCCTGGGAGGAATTCTGTTTATCGACGAGGCATATTCTTTGGCCAGAGGAGGGCACAAAGACTTCGGCAAGGAGGCCATCGACACTCTGGTGAAGGCTATGGAGGACCACAAAGACGAGCTAATCTTGATTCTCGCCGGCTACCAGCATGAGATGGAGGATTTTCTCCAGACCAATCCGGGACTTGTTTCGAGGTTTCCCATCCAGATTGATTTCCCGGATTATACGATCCGGGAGTTGCTCCAGATCGCCGAGCTCATGGTCCAGAAGCGCCAGTATCGCTTTTCAGAAGGCGCCAGGGCACGTTTGCACGAGATCTTGCTCCAGGTCAGCCTCAACTACGACGAGAACAGCGGAAACGCCAGACTGGTCCGCAACATAATCGAAAAAGCCTTGCGACAACAAGCGGTACGTCTGCTAAAGAAGGGGCTGGCGGGACGTGAGGAGCTGATGCTGCTCATTGAGGAGGATTTGCCGCTGAAAAGCCAGTTTAAACGGCGACCGGAAGAGCTTTTCAGAGCAAGGGCCAGAGCCCTGGAAAGGGCGGTTATGGGGGGAGAAACGGCGCTGTGAAATCCTGCGTGGTTATCGGTAAGAGCAATGTAGGCAAGACTATGTTTGCCGTTAATTTTGCGGCTTTTCTTGGCCGGCGGGAGTTGGCCATCGCCGCCAAGGCATCGGACGGGCCCGACCAGTCCTGGACGTACAACGTGGCTCAGGCGATTTCCACGTTAACCGGCCCGGAAGTGCACAAGACCCGTCATCTACTCGGCCAAACGCTGGAAATGGACCTTGGCAAGGGTCACAAACCATTTTACCTGCTGGATACCACCGGCCTGTCGGAGGGAATTCACCCAGATGCCAAGATTCGCCGCGCCATGGCACAGACCCTGGGTGTCATCCGGGATGCGACGGTTATCCTGCATATGATGGATGCCTCCGCGATTCGTCGTGATCAGGCGGAGGCCGTCGGAGAGGTGGATCTTGAGCTGGCTAACTTTGCCCGGGCGCGGCCGGGCTACGCCATTTTAGCCAATAAAATGGATCTTCCTGCGGCTCAGGAAGGGTTGGTGGTTCTGAAGCATAGATTCAGGGGACTGCCGATCTTTCCCATTTCTGCTCTGCACCGGCAGGGCTTCCGGGAGGTCAAGCGCTTTGTGGCCCAGCATATTTAGGTTTGGCGCCGTCTTATGCATGGCGGTGGCCGTAAAACTTATGGATGATCTGTTGGATGGGGATGTCGGGGGGCCACGAGATCATGACCTGGTGTCGCGTCATGAAACGAGGGCCCTTGGTGCGGGAGGCGCGGCTGCCTATGCTCTGGGGCTGGGAATGGTGGCGGCGGCTCTCAATACAGAATGGGCGGTAACCCTCTTTTTGGCCAGTTACGCGGTGGGAATGCTGGATGACCCGCTTCGCCGGTTGCCGTCTCGCCTGCCTGCGGGAGTGGAATCCTTTCTGGCGATCCTGATCGGGGTGTCGGCATATGGGTGGCGTTCGGCGATGGCTTCGCTGGCGTGCATCGTGTTGATCCAGGCCCTTGACGATCTGGTGGACTACCGGAGCGATCTCCAGGCTGGCCGGCGCAACTGGGCGGTGGCCACGGGCAAATTTGAGGTGGCACTTATCGCAATGATCTGGTTCGTAATTGGTTTAAGCCTGGACTGGGCGCGGCTGGTGGCCAGCGTTCTCGCAGCCTGGCTTGTAATGTTCGCCGCGGCGCGCGTTACCCGCCCTTTGACGGGGGACAATTTACCCAGGTGAATGACTGAGGGAGTGTCCGGGAAGACCGGTGATCAGTAAAATGTGATCGAGGGCGAGGGGAGGAAGATTCATGTTGCAACTCGCAGTGATCCTGGTGTTGGCCGGCATCTTGCTGGGCTACGTTATGGGCCGCCGCCTGGGTAAAGAGGAGGGATTTCGTCTGGGATTTTCTTACGCTCCCTTAGAATTACGCCGCCTGACCTTGCTAGAGGGACGGTGCCGGCTCTGCGGGCGTCAAAACAGCGATTCTTCCTTGTTTGACAGGAATTTGCCGGTATGTTATGATCAAACGAAGTTGGCGGCGTCCGCCCGGCCCGAATAGCCGAAAGAGGGGTTTGGCATGCATTTCGTGAAGATGCACGGCATTGGCAATGATTATGTGTACATTGATGGTTTTCGGGAAAAAGTCGATCAGCCCGAGGAATTGGCCCGCAAGGTGAGCGACCGTCATTTCGGGATTGGCTCCGACGGTCTGATCCTGATCTTGCCGTCGGAAACGGCTGATTTGCGGATGCGCATGTTCAACGCCGACGGCAGCGAAAGCGAGATGTGCGGCAACGGGATCCGCTGCGTGGCCAAGTACGGCTACGACCACGGCCTGGCGAGGAAAGAACAGATCGCCGTGGAGACCCTGGCCGGGATCAAAACCCTTGATCTGGTGGAGATCAAAGACGGCAAGGCGGAGAAGATCCGTGTGGACATGGGGCGGCCGCGATTGAGCAGGGCCGAAATACCAATGGTTGTCGGTTCTGAGGAGGATCCCGCGGGAAAAGTGATCAACCAGCCGCTGGTGGTGGACGGCCAGACGCTGAAGATTACCGGGGTGTCCATGGGCAATCCTCACTGCGTGCTCTTTGTGGATGACACGGAAACCGCGCCGGTACATGAACTCGGTCCAAGGATCGAGAGGCATCCGGCTTTTCCCGCCAGGACCAACGTGGAATTTTGCCAGGTGATCGATGAAGAGCACCTTAAAATGCGGGTCTGGGAGCGGGGTTCGGGGGAGACGCTGGCCTGCGGGACCGGAGCCTGCGCCACGGCGGTGGCCGGCGTGTTGAACGGCCATGCCAGGCGCCGGGTAACGATTCAGTTGCTCGGTGGGACGCTGGAAATTTACTGGAATCCGGAAGATGACCATGTTTATATGACCGGTCCCGCGGTGGAGGTCTTTGCGGGGGAGTTCGACCCCCGGAATTTATAAAGGTGAACTAATGAGAAGGGGGAAATAATGTGGAAACTGCGCAAAGGATTAAAAAGCTCCCGCCCTACCTGTTTGCCGAGATTGACAAAAAGATCGCCAGGGCCAAAGCGGATGGCGTGGATGTGATCAGCCTGGGTATCGGCGACCCGGACCGGCCGACGCCTGCCCATATTGTTGACAAGCTGGCGGAAGAGGCGTACAATCCGGCCAATCACCGTTACCCGAGCTACGAGGGTTTGCGGGAATTCCGCGCCGCCGTGGCCGGCTGGTACGCGAGACGGTTTGGCGTGGAACTGAATCCGGACACCGAGGTGGTCTCCCTGATTGGTTCCAAGGAAGGCATCGCCCACATTTCGCTTTGCTTTGTCGACCCGGGAGACGTCAATCTGATACCCGACCCCGGTTATCCGGTTTATGCCATCGGCACCCTCTTTGCGGGCGGAGAATCTTATCGAATGCCGCTGTTGGAGAAGAACGGCTACCTGCCCCAATTTCAGGATATCCACACCGACGTGGCCAAAAGAGCCAAATTGATGTTTTTGAACTACCCCAACAATCCTACGGCTGCTGTGGCCGACCGGAGATTCTTTGCGGAAGCGGTGGCCTTCGCCAAGGAATTCGACATCATTATCTGCCATGACGCGGCCTACTCGGAGATTACCTTTGACGGCTACCGAGCGCCGAGTTTTCTGGAGACCCCCGGCGCCAAAGAGGTTGGGATAGAATTTCATTCACTCTCCAAACCCTTTAACATGACTGGTTGGCGCATCGGCTGGGCGGCGGGGAACCCGTACGTGATCGAGGCCTTGGGGCGAATCAAAACGAACATCGACTCCGGGATCTTTCAGGCGATTCAATATGCGGGGATTGAGGCTCTCAACGGTTCCCAGGAGAGCGTACGGGAGATCAGCGAGGTTTACCGCAAGCGGCGGGATGTGATGGTGGAAGGGTTAAACGCCCTGGGGTGGCATCTGGAGAAGCCCAAAGGGACTTTCTATCTCTGGTGCCCCGTCCCCGCCGGGATGACCTCCACCGAGTTCGTCGCCACGCTCCTGGAGAAGGCCGGTGTGGTAGTGGTGGCCGGCAATGGGTACGGAACATACGGGGAGGGTTATTTCCGCATCTCGTTGTGCCTTGAGGAGGACCGGATAAAGGAAGCCCTCCAACGCATGGAGAAAAGTGGGATTCGCTTTAATTTACCGGCAAGGGCGGCTTTTTAGATGTGGGATAGCCCATTTCTTAAAAGATACGGCATCCCGCCGGAGCTTTTGGAACTTGGCCGGAGAGTGGAAGCGGAGACAGCGCCCTTTGTGGAACGGCAAGAGACCATCAAGGCTCAAAATCAGTTAAAGGTGCTGTCTGCGTTGCAGGGTGTGGGCCTGGGTGAACACCATTTCGCGGGGACGACCGGATATGGCTACGGCGACAGCGGGCGGGAGGCGCTGGAACAGGCCTATGCCGTTATTTTTGGCGCAGAAGCCGCCCTGGTACGGCCGCAGATTGCTTCGGGCACCCATGCGATAGCCGCCTGTCTTTACGGTGTTTTGCGCCCTGGGGACCGCCTGGTGGCGGCCACCGGCAAGCCTTACGACACCCTGGAAGAGGTTATCGGTGTTAAAGGTAATTCACCGGGGAGTTTGCGGGATCTGGGCGTGGACTACCTGGAAGTGCCCCTCACAACGGAAGGCAAGGTGGATCGGGAACGGCTGCTGGAAGCTTTGGAGCCGCCGACCCGGATGGTGGCCTTCCAGCGTTCCCGGGGTTATTCCTGGCGGCCTTCGTTATCCGTGGAGGAATTGGGAAGCTTGTTCCGCTCCGTAAAAGAACGGCGTCCCGATCTGGTCTGTTTTGTGGACAACTGTTACGGGGAATTTGTGGAACTTGCGGAGCCCACCCAGGTGGGCGCCGATCTTTTGGCCGGTTCCCTGATTAAGAATCCCGGCGGCGGGCTGGCGCCCACGGGCGGTTATATCGTGGGCAAGAAGAATTTGGTGGAGCAGGCCGCCAACCGGCTTCTTGCGCCGGGGATCGGCAGCCGGGTGGGAGCCACCCTTGATTTGTTGCGTCCGTTATTTCAAGGACTATTTTTGGCGCCGCATGTGGTGGGTGAGGCTCTGGCCGGCGCAATCTTCACCGCGGGGATCTTTGCCGCCCTGGGCTTTGAAGTTTCACCGACCGCAGGCGAACAGCGGGTGGATCTGATCCAGGCGATCCGGTTTGGGGCTCCGGAGCCGTTGATCGCTTTTTGCCGGGGGTTGCAGCGGGGAGCGGTAGTGGATGCTCACGTGGTCCCTTACCCGGCTCCCATGCCAGGGTATGCTGACGAGGTGATTATGGCCGGCAGCGGTTTTGTGCAGGGATCATCCATCGAATTGAGCGCCGATGCTCCTATCCGGCCGCCTTACATCGGTTACCTGCAAGGGGGGCTTGCCAGGGAACAGGTGAAACTGGGGGTTTTACTGGCTGGAGCGCGCCTCATCTCTGAAGGGCTGATCCCCAAACGGCCGCTGAAGCCGTTTGGAAATGAAAGGTAGTATATAGGCCGGATGGAGCTTTCGGGAGCGAAAGTAAGGATCTGTGAGATAAACAGCTTGCCTTGAGCCCCCAATACATTTTTTTCTGTATGCCTTGACTTTCTGCGGGAATCTGCTACAATTTAATGGGTTGGACAGCACTCCGGCTGTTTAACCAATCTGAAAAAAGGGGGCAAAGATGGTAGATGGAGCAAGCTTTGGGCCGTCATATCTTGTGCGAGTTGAACGGGTGTGACCCTGAGGTGCTGAACAATCGGAAAAGGATCGAACAGATCATGGTGGACGCCGCGTTGGAAGCCGGCGCGGAAGTGCGGGAAGTGGCGTTTCACAAGTTCAGTCCCCAGGGGGTAAGTGGGGTTGTTGTGATCTCCGAATCACATTTAGCTATCCACACCTGGCCTGAGTTGGGGTACGCTGCTGTTGACGTCTTTACCTGCGGGGAGCGGGTCAATCCATGGGATGCTTGTAACTACATCACGCGGAAGTTTAAGGCGCAGCAGATGGCAGCGACCGAGGTAAAACGAGGGATATTCGAAGCGCATGAAGAGGTACTCCAGAAGATCTCGTAAAAACGAGTCAAAGGGGTGAAACAGTTTTTTTTATGTTATTTGAAGCGAGTTTATCGCCGTGTTGTGTGCCATAATAGTCCTGTGGTAGCGGAAGTTATCACGGGACATTATTTTTGGGAGGTGGGTTTTGGTCATGGACGAAACCGTACAACTTTTCAAGGAACTTACAGATGCCTCGGGCGTCTCGGGCTATGAGCGGGAAGTGCGCGCGATCATGCGCAAACATCTCGAACCCATGGCGGTTATTGAAGCGGACCGGTTGGGGTCCCTGATTGCCAGAAAAGATGGCGCCGCCGGGTCGCCGAGGATTATGCTCGCAGCTCATATGGATGAGATCGGCTTTATGGTGAAACAGATTACCGAGGACGGATTTTTGCGGTTTTCCGCCCTGGGCGGCTGGTGGGAGCAGGTGATGCTGGCGCAGCGGGTGCGGGTGAAGACCGCCAAGGGCGATTACATAGGCGTGATCGGTTCCCTGCCGCCGCACATTCTTACCGAGGAAGCGCGCAAAAAGGTCGTCGAAAAGAAGGATATGTTCATCGATATCGGAGCTTCCAGTGAGAAGGAAGCTACAGAAGAGTTAGGCGTCCGGCCCGGGGACCCGATTATCCCGGTGAGCGACTTTGCCACCTTGGGTGATGGCCGCCGTTATCTGGCCAAGGCCTGGGACGACCGGCTGGGGTGCGCGATGATCATCGACCTTTTTCGGCGGCTGGCAGGAGTTTCCCATCCCAATACCATATACGGGGTGGGCACCGTCCAGGAAGAGGTCGGCCTGCGGGGAGCCCAGACCAGTGCTCAAACCGTAGATCCGGATGTGGGAATTGCGCTGGATGTGGGTGTGGCCGCCGATACCCCAGGAATGGAAAAGGAAAAGGTGATGGAGAGGCTTGGAAAAGGCCCGGTCCTGTTGATCCTGGATCACTCCCTGATTCCGAACCTGAGGTTGCGAGATCTCATCGTGGATACCGCCAAAGAGGCCGGCTTACCGTTGCAGTTTGACGTGATGGAGGGCGGCGCCACCGACGCGGGAAAGATCCAGTTCAACCAGCGCGGTGTGGCTTCCGTGGTCCTGGCCATGCCCACCAGATATATCCATAGCCATGCAGGGATCATCAGCCGGGACGACTATGATCATGCCGTGGAACTTTTATTGCGAGTGCTTCAAAAGCTCGATGCCAGGACGGTAGAAAGCTTTTACGAATAACCAAAGACAGCAGGATTTTGGATCCCACTGTCGAATGCTATATCAGAAAATACATACTGGCATATTTTTCCTGGAGAGGTGTTGGTATGGACTGTGCACTGCCAGAGGAACGCCTGGTTTCCAAGAAACCAGCTTATGCCGAGATGCCTGATGAGGAGGTCGTTAAACTAGCACAGTCCGGTAGTGAGGCTGCTACCGATTACCTGCTCAACAAATACCAGAAGCTTGTTCACGTGTGGACAAGGCCTTATTTTTTGCAAGGGGCCGAGGATGACGATCTGATCCAGGAAGGGATGATCGGCCTTTATAAAGCAATCCGAGACTTTACTCCCGGCGGTTCAAGCTTTTGGTCCTTTGCCAAGCTTTGCATCACCCGGAACATCATCAGCGCCATTAAAGGTACCACCAGACAAAAACATATCCCGCTCAATTCGTATACCTCCCTCCACAAGCCGGTCTTTGACCTGGATGGCGACCGCACTCTAATGGAGGTGCTGGGGAACAACAAGGTGGATGATCCGGAAAGTCTGGTGATCGACCGGGAAAAACTCTATCATACCCAGCAATTTATCCGCGAGGTGCTCAGCAAGTTTGAGTACCAGGTCTTCCAGCTCTACATCAACGGCCATTCTTACAAGGAGATGGCCCAGCGGCTTCAAACCCATACCAAATCCATCGATAATGCTCTCTGCCGCATCAAGAATAAGATCGAAAAACAACTTTGTTAGCGGCAGGAATACGATGGATCCCGTCGAAAATCAAACAATGCCTTTAGGTTAGATGACAAAGGAGGGGTAAAATGGATCTGGAGGTCAAAATGGTCGACCAACTCCTCCAAGCCATTAATGGGCTTGCTCACGACCTTGAGGTGGATGAAGGCATCTCCTACGGGGAGGCGGTTATGTCTCTGCGGGAGATCCAGATCTCTTTACGGCAGCTTCTTTTAACCGGCGCCCACAGCCCGAATGCGGATATTCGTCGTTGCTCGGTCTACGGTCTCGGCAAGATCGGGGAACGCGAGGATGTGGGGGCTTTCATAGATTCTTTAAACGATTCCGATGCCGTGGTGCGTGCCTGGGCGGTAGCCGGGCTGGCAAGGTTTGCGGAAGCTTCGGAGATTCGTTATCTGATTAGTTCCCTGGGGGATTCGGACTCCTTTGTCTATTATAATACGGTACTGGCGTTGCGGAAATTCCAGAATGACCTTATCGTCTGGCCGCTGGTGGAAGCTTTGCGCTCCTCCGACACCCTGGTCAGGCAGCGGGCGGCAAAACTTTTGGCCAGCCTGAAGGATCCCCGGGCGGTTGATGCTTTGATCTTTGCCTTTGCCGATGAGGCCTCGGCGGTACGTTACGAGGTGGTGGAGGCTCTGGGGCAGATTGCCGACGCACGGGCAAGCAGGATCTTGCTTTGCGCGCTCAACGACGAGGACCGGGACGTCCGTCTGGCGGCCATCAAGGGCCTGCAAAAGATCGGTGATGAACAGGCGATCGAACCTCTGGTGCGGATCATCTTGACCAGCGAGGAACAGCGCAACTATGCCATGGAAACATTGATGGCGATCTGTGGGCCACAGGCGGTTTTACCGGTGTATGAGGCTTTGCGGGAGATCGATCTCCAAGCTCAACGGATTGCTCATGCGCTCTCAAGGGGTACAGTGGGCCATCAGAGATTTCCGAGTCTTTGGGATTGGGAACCCGCCGCGGTGGAAAACTAAGGCTGGGGCTGTAGGACTGAGGGAAGACTGCTATACAGGCTTTGGCTGGTTTGCGTGGGAGTAGGCGGCCCACGTATTATTTTTACGTGAAGGAAAAATAAGGCAGGAGGAAGAGATCGATGGTCACCATCAGTGAGCTGGAGGTTGTGGCCAGGCTTGTGCTGGCGGCGTTTCTGGGTGGGCTGATCGGTCTCGAAAGAGAAAGTACCCACCGGCCGGCGGGTTTTCGAACGCACATCCTGGTCTGTGTGGGATCGGCTCTGGTGATGCTGGTTTCCATTTACGGATTCGGCGATTTGCGCGGGGTGCCTTTTGATCCAGGGCGTCTGGCGGCACAGGTGGTAAGCGGCATCGGCTTTTTGGGTGCGGGAACCATCATGCGGGAGGGCGCCAGTGTGAAAGGCCTGACTACCGCCGCCAGCCTCTGGGTTGTGGCGGGGATCGGGCTTGCCGCTGGCAGCGGCTACTACCTGGGAGCGATTATCACCTCGATTCTGGTGGTGGTTGTTCTCCTGTACCTCAACCGGTTGGAGTTCCGGGTGTTTGCCTACCGGTGGAACACACTATCGATCAGGGCTGCGGATCGTCCCGGCCAGCTAGGGATTGTTGGGCTGGCTCTGGGCGAGATGAAGGTAAGCATCAAAAAGGTGGAGATGCTGCCCGAGGAAGAGAAAGGCACGGTAATGATCCACATGCGGGTGACGCTGCCGGAACCGGAGATGAAGGAGAAGATCCTCCTGAGGATCGGAGAGCTGGAAGGAGTATCCAGTGCCAAGTTTGCAGAGTAGGTTCCTCCTGGGAAAGTCGCAGCGGTACGACTTTTTTCAAGAGGAACTTCTTATAATGAGGTGTGTAGATGGAGATTCTGCTGACCAACGATGACGGAATTTTTGCCCCCGGGATACGAGCGTTGGCGCATGAACTATGCAAGATAGGAAACGTGACCGTTTTGGCGCCGGATCGGGAGCAAAGTGCCACAGGGCATGCCATTACCGTGCATCATCCTCTGAGGGTTCAGGAGATGGAACTGGGCGATGGCAGTTGCGTAAAGGCCTATTCGGTGAATGGCACCCCTTCGGACTGTGTAAAGCTTGGGGCGGAGGTGATTCTCAAAGAGAAGCCCGCTTTAGTCGTCTCCGGCATCAACCGTGGCCCCAATCTTGGAACAGATGTACTTTATTCGGGAACTGTATCGGCTGCGGTGGAAGGGGTAATCCTCGGGATACCGTCCATTGCCGTATCTTTAAACACAGTTGATGAAGCCGATTACAGTTTTGCCGCCAAGTTCACCCGGATTGCCGCGGTAAACATTGTTACCAGGGGGCTGCCCCCAGATACCCTGCTGAATATCAACATACCATCGCTGGAGGAGAAGGATGTGGCCGGAGTGAAGATCACCAGGCTCGGTATCCGCCGCTACAAGGATGTGTTCGACCGGCGCACCGACCCACGTGGCAAGGTCTACTACTGGCTGGCGGGTGAAGTGCTGGATCTGGACGAAGACCCGGAAACGGATACCGTGGCCATCAGGAACAATATGATCTCCGTCACGCCAATTCATTTTGATCTCACCAAATACGCGCTCATGCAGGAGTTGGAGGACTGGACCTGGCCGTTGGAAAATTAAGATGTGGAAGTAGTTGACAAACGAACCCGAGTTCGATATAATCGTGAGCAAGATGGTTAGGGCCTTATAAGAGGTGAACTACGTGGATACCCTGGCCAAGCTCGCTATTCTTGGTGAAGCCGCCAAGTACGATGTTTGCGCCTCATCCGCTACTTCCGGTTCAAGCGCCAAAGGAGCCGGGCGGGTACGGATTGGCAATCTGGCTCCGGCTGGCTGTTGCCACAGCTTCTTGCCGGACGGCCGGTGCATTTCGCTCTTCAAGGTCCTTTTGACCAACGAGTGCGTGAATGACTGCTTTTACTGTCCCAACCGCAGCAGCCGCGACGTACCCAGAGCCCGTTTCGCGCCGGAGGAATTGGCCAGGCTGTTTCTGGAGTTCTACAAGCGAAATTATGTTGAAGGGCTCTTTTTGAGCTCCGGAGTGGCCAAAAACACGGCGGCTACCATGGAAGATCTCCTCAAGACCGCAGAGATCCTCAGGGAACGTTACCGGTTCGGTGGTTATATCCATCTCAAGATCTTGCCGGGGGCAGGGTGGGATTACATTCAGCGGGCGGCGGAACTGGCCGACCGGCTCTCCCTCAACCTGGAAGCACCCAGCGCCGCGCGTTTGAAGAACCTGTCGCGGCAAAAGGATTTTGAAAACGACCTCTTGCAACGGATGCGCTGGGTAAGCAGGGTGCAGGGAAAGGTCCGGCTGTCGGCGGGACAGACGACACAATTTATTGTGGGCGCCGCCGGGGAAAATGACGCGGAGATCCTGGGCGCCGTCAGTCGCCTTTACCGGGAAGTGAAATTGAAGCGGGCGTATTTCAGCGCCTTTCAGCCCATTGCCGGCACTCCTCTGGAGAATAAGGCGATGGCTCCCATATTGCGCGAGCACCGGCTATATCAGAGTGAATTCCTGCTTCGGACCTACGGCTTTTCATATGAGGAACTACCTTTCGACGGTGATGGTAATCTTCCCTTGAAGATGGATCCCAAGGCCGCAGCGGCTTTACGCCACCCGGAGGCGTTTCCGGTGGAAGTCAACAAGGCTTCTCTGGATCAATTGCTGCGGGTGCCTGGCATCGGGCCATTGTCCGCTCGGCGAATAGTAAGCCTTCGCCGTACTTACCGGATCCGGGAGTTAAATGAGTTGAAAAACCTCGGGGTGACGATCAAGCGGGCTGCGCCGTTTTTATTGTTGAACGGCCGGGCCCCTAAATTGGAGACAGCTCCGAAACAGCTCGGGCTCTTTTGTCAGCCGCAGGGAGATGGGGGGGTGCCGGGAAATGGCTACTCTTCCTGGTAAGAATGCTGTGACTCCCGGTGAAGACGCAGCAACCTCCGGCAAGAAAGCTGCGACCATTCTTGCGTCGGTACTTCTCGCAAGCGCTGGCCAATACCCCGGCGGTAACCTGTCGCTTGACGAGGCTTATCAATTTTACAAGCAGGCCCAAGGCGCCATAGAATGGATGGAGAATTCGCAAGCCAGGCGACGGTTTCTTGGGATTCTGGAGTATGCGCTGCGGGCTCAGGCGCCGGGCGCTCCCTTTGTGATCACGCAGGTTATTCGCCAGGCTTTGAGCAATGGGCTTTCCTACGTATACTCGAAGACCTCTCCGGAAGCCAGCCAGGTCTATCAATGGGCCAAAGCGGTCTCTAAAGAGGCCTGCCGGTTGAAAGGGTTGATCCGGCTTACACCTTCCCGGGAAAAGGGGCAACCTGTATTGATCGGCAGGGTTCCGATGCGTTATGATCTCGTCGATGTTGTGCTCGCCCATTTCAGCCGGCGTTTCCCAGGATACCGGATCATTCTGGACACGGGCAGGGGCGTTTTCGAGTGGGATGGCGGGATAAAACCGGCGGAGCGAAAGCTTTGTTTCAACCACGCCCACGACGCCCATGATATCCACCGTGAGGATTATTTCACATCTCTCTGGGAGGCTTATTATGACTCCCAGATTATTGAGGGGCGTCTGGACATAGCCCGAGCCAAGCGGGTTTTACCAAAACGGTACTGGCGATGGGTCCGGGAAGGACAAAAATTGCAATCCTACGAGCGCATATCAAAGAAACGATGAAAGTATGACCAGTGCTCCTTGGCCTGTAAAACCTCTCCGCCTCCTGCGTCATATTATATGGTACGCAAGATGGGAGAGGGGCGGTAAATTTGCTTCTGCGGGATCTGTTATGGGGGGCCCTGCTTTTGTTGATGTTAAGCATATTCCTGCTTTCCACCGGCATAGTGTTAAGCAGCAACGGTTGGCAGCCTTCCAGGACCTTTTTACGAAGCTTGCAGGTTACCATTCTGGGTTATTATAGCTTTGTTTTCAGCATATTGCTGTATTTTTTATTCCGGTAGAGGTGGGAGGCGTTCAATTGTCTGAACCGCGTATCGAGGTTCTTGGGACCGAAAGTTTTGCTGTAAGCGGCGATGCCCACTTGCTGGTGACCTTTTTGAACAAGATCCTCAAGGATAAGAACTTGATCTTTGGGATGACCCG
This sequence comes from Syntrophothermus sp., assembly GCA_050260975.1. Classification (GTDB taxonomy): domain Bacteria; phylum Bacillota; class UBA5301; order JAMCQP01; family JAMCQP01; genus JAMCQP01. Next base: position 20,097 of record JBLNCV010000011.1, read on the forward strand.
TTCCGGGGAAGACGGCCGGATCACTTTAACCATCTACGAAGTGATTGAATAGCCTTCAAGCGGGTTTGGGCAACTTTTTCAGAGCATGGAAAGATATTACACGTCGATGGGAGTGTAGAGAATGCGTGTGGCAGTAATCATGGGGGGCCGTTCATCAGAGAGGGAGGTATCCCTGCGGACCGGCCAGCAGGTGAGCCAAGCCTTACGTTCGAGAGGACATGAGGTGGCGGAGTTTGATGTGGATGAAAACCTGGTGGAAAACCTGAAAAAGGCCGGAGTGGATGTGGCCTACATAGCTCTTCACGGAAAATACGGCGAGGATGGGACCATGCAAGGATTGTTGGAGTTGATGGGGATTCCTTATGTGGGTTCCGGAGTTTTGGCCAGTGCTCTGGGGATGGATAAGGTGATGGCCAAAAAACTTTTCCGTTACGACGGGATTACCACCCCGGCTGATTTTGTGGTCAACAAGGAGGATCTGGAAAGGCAGGATCAGGCTTCGCTTACCAAAAAGATCCTGGAAAAGGTGGGCCTGCCCATGGTTGTTAAGCCCAATGCTTCGGGCTCCACGGTGGGGGTGACCATTGTCCATAACCAGAACGAATTGTGGGGAGCGTTAAAGGAGGCATTTCGTTACGACGAGAGCGTTCTTGTCGAGGAGTATATAAAAGGCACGGAAATCACGGCCACGGTAATCGGAAACAGCAGGCCCAAGGTCTATCCGCTTATCGAAATCGTACCAAAGACGGCCTTTTATGATTACGAGGCGAAATATACCAAAGGAATGAGCGAGCATATCATCCCGCCGCGGCTGCCGGAGGAGCAGCAAGCTAAAGCCAAGGAACTGGCTTTGCGGGCCTACCAAAGCCTTGGTTGCCGCGGTTTTGCAAGGGTGGACCTGATTGTCAGGAGCACAGACGGGAAGCCTTATGTGTTGGAAGTCAACACTCTGCCCGGAATGACCGAGACAAGTTTGGTGCCGGACGCCGCAAGGGCTGAGGGAATAAGTTTTCCAGATCTGGTGGAAATGCTTTTACGGTTGGCCACCGGGCGGGAAAGTTAGCGTAATAGCGTATTACCCTATCACGGCCATGCGCCATTTGCTTTTCCAAAAAAAATAAAAAAGCGGTCATAAAAGTATAACCAGGAGCCGATACTATATTATGAGAGGAAAATGAAGGAAGGAGGGAGGGCATTATGGGAGAGGAAGACCGGCTTGATAAAAAAGTGATCCCCTTTCCAGGACGCAATTATTCTTGGCCTGTGCCAAAAGAGAGTCTCAAACAGAAGCTTATTTCTGGGGAGGCGGAACACCTGGGGAGCTTTGAACGTAATGGAGAAACCTGTGATTACTACCGGCTGCTTATGGATAATGAAATTACTTACATCTTCAATATCCGCGATTGAGGCAAGCACTTTGGTGTTTGCTTTTTTGTTAAATTAAAATCCTGCTGTTGGTTGAAAGGATTTAGAACAAAAGTAGCGAAACCATATAATATACTGATCTGGAAGCCACGCCGACCTTTACAAAAACCGAAAAGGGGGAATCTGAAAATGATTCAGGTGGCCAAAGATGACGTCTTGCGGGGGTTGAAGAAGTTCAAGAGGCTTGCCAAACAGGATATCCTGGCGAGCCCGCTGACCTCCAACCCCGACTTCTGGAGCAAACAGGCTGAGGCTCGCCGAAAAATCTACGATGAACTCATGCAGGCAGTTGAGCGTGATGGGATCGAAGAAGCTTATGAGATGGCCCTTCGAAATTACGCGAAACTGCCTGTTGTTCATTCAAGCGAGGAAACACATCCCGAGGTGAGGGGCGAAAAACAGGCTTTTGAGATGTTCTTTACGATTCTTGGTGTTGAGAAGGCTAATCCCCATCCAGGTGAAGAGCAGCCGCGGTCTTCTGTTCCCCCCTTGCATTGGACCGAAACACCAACCGCCCAGACAACGCCCTGAAGATCAAAACAGGTAAATAAAAGTTGAGCACATCCGGACTGGATGTGCTCTTTTACGTGATGTTCAGTGGAGTTTGCGGATTACACCGACAACCTTTCCCAGAATCGTCACAGTCTCGGCGTAGATCGGTTCCATGCGGGAGTTTTCCGGCTGAAGCCTGATCCTCTCCTTTTCCTTATAGAAGCGCTTTACCGTGGCATCGTCTTCCAGAAGGGCCACGACGATTTCCCCGTTGTTGGCGGTTTTTTGTGGCTGTACGACGACGTAATCGCCGTGAAAGATGCCAGCCTCGATCATGCTTTCGCCGCGAACTTTGAGGATAAACGCCTCACCAGTTGACGTAAAATCTCTCGGTAGCGGGAAATAACCCTCGATATTTTCGGTGGCCAGGATCGGTTGACCCGCCGAAACGCGCCCTACAATCGGGGCATTCATCAACTCTTTGCGCACGGGCTCTGGCCCATCCAAGACCTCGATCGTTCTTGGTTTGGTAGGATCGCGCCGGATGACACCCATCTCTTCAAGTTTGTTCAAGTGGCTGTGCACGGTGGAGCTGGAACGCAGGCCGACTGCCTGGCCGATTTCACGTACGGAAGGCGGATAACCCTTGGTGCGAATCTCTTGCTTGATAAACTCCAAAATCTGACTTTGGCGTAGAGAAAGGTCAGCCATCTTAACACCCCTTTTTTAAAAATGCTTTTAGGAGGCTTGATTATTCAGAACTTGTTTTCAGGCCTGTTTTGGCTGGCTGGCTGGTATCTAACAATGGCCACGATAATTATATCATATCCTTTCCACATTTTCAAACGCCCGTTCGCGAAAAACAGAAAAATTTTTATCCCTCTTGACAGGAACCTTAGTTCCCGGTATAATTTTATCAAACGAGAGTTCCGGAACCCTCGTTCCAATGGAACCTACGATCCGGGAACGGCCATTCCCAAATTGTATTGTTATAAGGGGGAGATATCATGGATTGCAGTTGGCATCCAGGGCAGAGAAAGAGACTACAAGCCAAGACTGGTGCCAAAAATTTTTACCCTATCGTTGTAGGCATCCTACTGTTGTTAGTCGCTGCAGGATGGTGGCTGGCCCCCAGGGTCTACTCATTGGCGATTACCGAGCATCGGCGGGAATACCGGGTGGTCGTAGTAAAAGAAGGGGATACTTTGTGGTCCATCGCCGAAGATCAATTGGACCATGGGATGGATCCACGCCAACTGATCTATGAAATTCGCACAATCAACCACTTGCAAAGTGCGATTGTCAAGCCGGGGGAGTTGCTACGGATACCCGTTGCTATGAGGTTATGATTGGGAAAGGCCAGGTGAACCTTCATTCATAAATCTTTGTAGACAACAGGATCTCTTTTAGTTTGGTACGATTCACATGGGCATAGATCTGAGTGGTGGAGATGTCGGCATGCCCAAGCAATTCCTGAATATAACGGAGGTCCACTCCCGCTTCCAAAAGCATAGTGGCACATGTATGCCGGAGTTTGTGAGGCGAGATCTTCGGATCGAGGTTGAGTGCTTGCACAAATTGCTTTACAATATAATAAACGCTGCTACGGCTTATCCTTCGGCCATTTCGGTCGATAAACAAATATTCGGCATACCTATGCGGCCGTTTTTGGACGTAGCGCCGGAGTGTTTCCATCACGCTATCAGGCAGGGGTACAATCCTTTGCTTGTCGCCTTTACCGTGTAGAACCTCCAGATAATTTTCTTCAAACTTGATGCTGGCTACTTTCAGGTTAATCAATTCGCTAATCCGAAGGCCGCCGTACAGAAACAGGCAGATGATGGCGGTATTGCGATCCGCTTTGGTCCCGTGGTTTCTCACAAAATCAATCAGTTGCTGGCTTTCTTTCTTCGAAAGGTATTTCCGAATAGTATTCTTTGGATTGATCTTAGGGCGTTCAATCTCCAGCATGGGGTTGTCCTGGCGTATCTTTTCTTTTTGCAGAAAGTGAAAAAAGCCGCGGAGAGCGGAGATTTTGCGGGCTATCCCTTGTTTGCTGTTCCCGCGATAATCCTGTACGTATAGCAAAAACAGTTTGATATCCTGAAGATGAATATCTTGTATGTATAAGGGAGGCAAAATGGTTTCCTCCAGGCGCTTAGCCTGCAAGTAGTCGCGATCACGACGATGCCTGTTAAGATAATCATCTTTACCGAGCATGAACTTCTTGAAGAGGCGCAGATCCCTTGCATAATTTTGAATGGTAGCAGCCGACTTGTCGCCAGTCAATCGAAGTTCATCCACGAAGTTTCTAAGGCATTCCTCAAATTCGGGTTGAGAGGCGAGAGCGGCCATCAATAATCACTCCTTGTCAAAAGATGCGGCAGATACGACGCGGATTTCAAACTGTGCAAAATCCATATTTTGCACAGTGGATCGCCCAAAAAAAATTCGCCACATCCTGGCGAATTCCTCCTGGGGTTGAGTCTTTTTATTATGGACGCTTATCGCCTACTTTATGGTGGTAGTCCTGGTCTTAACGGAACAAGCTTAGTGGCAGCTTGAGCAGTTGTGAGTGCCGCAAGAGCTACATCCGCCGCCAGAGCCAGAACCGGTGGAAACCTTGGACGATGAGCCACTCTTATAGCCAAAGGTTGAAAAGATCTTTTGCGCGCCTTCAGAGCCGCAGGAGACACACTTTACTCCTTGCTGAGCTGTGGCATTGGAACAGAGCGTTTCAAATTTGGCGCCACAATGGCTGCATTTAAATTCATAAAGCGGCATCATACTCAAACCTCCACGGTTACCAGATCGCCATTTTGGAGGAAGGCGGCGTTGGCTTCATCGGTATCTAGATGCGCTTCCAGGGCAAAATCGCTTCGAACCCTGATGAGCACCTGATCAAACACCAAAGCCCTGGGGCCCGGGACCCGGAGCCTGACGATATCCTTGTCTTTCACCCCAAACCTTTCGGCGTCCGCCGGTGTCATGTGGATATGGCGCATGGCCACGATGACGCCCTTCTCCAAAGTTACCGCTCCCCTGGGCCCCACCACCACAATGGGAGGTGTGTCCGCCAGTTCGCCCGAGTCGCGGACGGGGGGTTTTAAACCCAACAAATACGAATCGGTGCGGGAGACTTCCACCTGGGATTGGGAGCGGACAGGGCCGAGCACCCGGACATTTTGCATTACTCCCTTGGGGCCAACCAGGGTTACCATCTCTTCGGAGACGAATTGGCCCGGCTGGGAGAGATCCCGAACCTTTTTAAGGGCGTACCCCGGCCCGAAAAGCGCCTCAAGATCCTTTTGACTCAAGTGTACGTGCCTGTTTGAGATACCGACCTTAACCTGTTTTTCGTTTGCGTTTGGCATGTCCATGTCACTCCTAACCGTATAGAAAGCTCTTCCTTTTTTCCACGATAGGTTTTCCAGGTGAGAAGATCCTAGACCCTTGTAGGGTTATGCATCCGATGCAATACACTAACCGGCACTATTCGGCATATGGAGTCAAATGTCCTTCCTCCCGAAAAAAGCAAAAAAAGACCGACCATTCCGCCCATTGCTATTGTTTGACGGCAAGATGGCGGCAACTGGGCCTTGACCGGCGGCGTCAAATGTGCTAAAATATTTGTGCACGCAGGGGAGTAGCTCAATTGGTAGAGCGTCGGTCTCCAAAACCGGTGGCTGCGGGTTCGAGTCCTGTCTCCCCTGCCATTCTTTTTACCAACGGACCGCTATTTAAACTAAACGGATAAGTACTTGCCTGTCACATATTGATCCCGGTAATTCCGGCGACAATTCCTACGATAAATGCGGTTACTGCGGTTTGGGCTATGCTTGCCAGCGGGGCAAGCGGAATACCGAGCATGGTGCCCAGAGAAGCCGCCGCAAGAACGTAAATGATCCCGGTTAGCCCGCCGATAAGCCAGCCTTTGCGTCTGGCTTTTTTTGCCGCCAGGAGAGAACCGGTGGCCACGCTAAAATAATGCACCAGTAGCATTCCAGTCTCGCCAAGGCGCATCCATTCAGTGGTAGCCAGAACTATACTAACAAGGATAAGGACCGCCCCAGCCACCAGGAGGCTAATCAATGCTCCTTGAACGACCGCTGCCAGAACCGGCGTGGACTCATGGGCATTGCTTTTGGTGTTGGTGTTCGGGTTGTACCTGGCGGGTTTCATATACCTATCGACCTCCCCCAGTCTTTTCAAAACTAAAATATGCACTGGGGAGTCGTTGCAGAATAAGTGCGTGAAAGTCCACGGCTAAAGGCTGCTATTTGAAGAATTTCTTGATTACATTTGGCGCCCTTGCGGCTTCTCCAATAGCCCGGAAATACCACCCTTTATAGTAATAAGCCATGCCAAGAAGGAAATGCGAATATTCGTTGGACGGATTGAGACGTACGGCCTTTTGTAAAACTGGGATGGCCTCATCCAGACGGTTGGCCTTATATAAGGAAAATCCCAGGTAGTTTCGGGGCCACTCGTTGGCGGGGTCGGCTTCAACAACTTTGTAAAAAACCTGGCAGGCTTCCGCGTATTGATCCTCCGAATAATAAGCGAAGGCCAGATAATTCAACTCCAGGAGGTTTAACCTTCCACTATCTAATTCCGGCCGATAAGCGGCAATGATCTTCTCGGCATAAACCCGTTCCTTGTCAATTTCGCCAGCTCGAATGAAAGCGTTGGCGGACTCATCGATCCGCCCCAAATTGGCGTAAGCCACCGCCAGGCGAAAGATATACTCGATATTGTCAGGGTCGGCCGCCACCAGTTCCTCCATCTCCGCGGCCACCTGTTTCCAGGGGGATTCTACCGGCCGAGCGGCAAAACCCGGGTCCGGAACCAGAAAAAGGACCCCGGAAAGCCACAGGACCACCATGAAAAGGAAAACGAGGGGGATCACCACAAATATACCCCCTCGCCTTCCCTGGCGCATCTGTTCTTTTAGCCCGGCTGGCCGGCAGATCTGAGACCAGTGCGTTTTAAGTTCCTCCCCACGGGTAAAGCCTTCAGAGTTGTATGGCGCTCACTTGGCCGAAAGTCAGGCCTCTTTTCGCTCGCTGTTTGCCGCCGCGATTATTTGCTGGGCGATATTGGCTGGCACCTCTTCATAGTGGTCGAATTCCATGGAGAACGAACCGCGCCCCTGAGTCATGGAACGGAGATCGATGGCATACTTGAACATCTCGCTAAGCGGCGCCAGAGCACGGATGATCTGCAAACCACCCTTCGGCTCCATGCCAAGAATCTTTCCGCGTTTCTTATTCATGTCACCCATGATATCGCCCATGTAGGTATCGGGGACGGTGATCTCGATCTTCATGATCGGTTCCAGAAGGATTGGTTTTGCGTCCATAAAACCTTTCTTGAAAGCCATGGACGCCGCGATCTTGAAAGCCATTTCAGAAGAGTCGACGCTGTGATAAGATCCGTCGTAGAGGGTTACTCTGACGTCTACCACCGGGTAACCGGCCAGGACGCCCTCGGCCATCGTTTCCCGGACACCCTTCTCCACCGCTGGAATATACTGGCGCGGCACCGCGCCACCGAAGATCTTGTCCACGAATTCAAAGCTGCCACCAGGCGGCAGCGGGGAAAGTTCCAACCACACATGACCATATTGCCCGCGGCCACCGCTCTGTTTTTTGTGTTTGCCTTCCACTTTGGTCGTTCCCCGGATGGTCTCTTTGTAGGGAATGCGGGGGTTGGTGATCTCCACGTCTACCCCAAATTTTTTGCGCAGCCGGCTGGTGATGATCTCCAGGTGCAACTCTCCAAGGCCGGAGATCAGGGTTTGGCCGGTTTCGGTATTCTTTTCCACCCGGAAGGTGGGATCTTCTTCCGTCAGCCTGGCAAGCCCGGAGCCGATCTTGTCTTCATCGCCTTTGGTCTTGGGCTCGACGGCCATGGTAAGCACCGGCTTTGGAAAACCCATCTGCGGGAAGACAATGGGTTTTTCCTTGTCGCAAAGGGTATTCCCAGTGCCCGTCTCCTGTAGTTTGGCCACCGCTCCCAGGTCGCCGGCGACGATTTCCGGAACGGCCTCCTGCTCTTTCCCGCGAAGAATAAACAGCTGGCCCAGCCGCTCTTCTTTGTCACGGGTAGCGTTATAAACGTGCGAATCGGTACGCAGGACCCCGGAATAAACCTTAAAGAGTGTCAGTTTGCCGACATAAGGGTCGGCCATGGTTTTAAAAACAAAGACCGACAGGGGTTCTTTTGGATCAACATTGCGGCTGATCTCTTCTTTGGTCTTTGGGTTGACCCCCTTCACGGGAGGCAAAGCGGTAGGGGCAGGCATCGCGGCTACAATGGTGTTCAGAAGTTGGACTGTTCCGAAGCCTTTTGCGGCGGAGCCACAAAGTACAGGAATCACCTTGCCGTCTGTCACACCTTTGGCCAACCCGCGCTCGACTTCAGCCTGGGTAAGCGGTTCCCCTTCAAGGTATTTCATCATTAACTCGTCGTCGTTGGCCGCCACGGCTTCAGCCAGCACATCGCGCATCTCCTGCGCTTCCGCGGAGAGTGAAGCCGGGATCTCTTCTTCATGGGATTTGCCGCCGGCGTCGAAGATGATCGCTTTCATTTTTACAAGATCGACAAGGCCTTTAAAACTTTCGGCACTGCCAATAGGCAGGTGCATGGGAACAACCCGGTTGCCGAAGGCTTCCCGGAAACCCTCATAAGCTTTCTGAAAGTTGGCGTTTTCCCGATCCATCCGGTTCACAACGGCCAGGCACGGCAAGTGATATTCGTCGGCGTGGGCCATAACCTTCTCCGTACCCACCTCTACGCCGGATGCCGCGTCCAAAACCACCAGCGCGCCATCCGCCACCCGCAGCCCGCTGATCACCTCGCCCACGAAGTCAAAATATCCGGGGGTGTCAATGAGGTTGATCTTGTGGTTCTCCCACTCACATGGGGCCAAAGAAGCGTTGATCGAGACCTTTCGCTTGATCTCCTCCGGATCGTGGTCGGTAACCGTATTTCCTTCTTCAACCTTTCCTAGACGTTTGGTGGCGCCTGCTGCGAAAAGCATTGCTTCAATGAGAGAGGTCTTTCCGGATCCCCCGTGCCCAACGACGGCGACATTTCTCAGTTCACTGGAATTGTACTTTTTCAACAGCCTTCCCCCTTATGTCTAATCATCGGCAGCCCTTGCTACCGCAAACAAAATCGCCCTTGTGAAAAAATTCGCCGGCGTGCTTCTCTTTTCCTGCAAAAGTTCACCCGGTTGAGTTTGGAAAAAGCCCCTCGGAAACCAGATAATTCCTGACCATCTTCATATCTTCCCAGACATCGCGTTTTTTGCCGGGATCCCGCAAAAGCGCCGCCGGGTGGTAAGTGGGCATATACATGATCCCGTCTTTTTCCATCCAATTGCCGCGAGCTTTGGTGATTCGCAATTCTTTGCCTAGGAGCGCACGGGTGGCGGTAGCGCCGAGAGCCACAATGACTTTGGGGCGAATCAGGTGCACCTGGGCGGCAAGATGCGGCAAGCAGGCTTCCGCCTCGTCGTCGGTGGGCACCCGGTTGTACGGCGGCCGGCATTTGACGATGTTGGCGATATATACATCCTGCCTGCTCATCCCGATGGCCGCGATAATCTTATCCAGCAACTGCCCTGCCGCCCCTACGAACGGCCTGCCCTGAAGGTCCTCTTGTTCGCCGGGGCCTTCTCCGACAAACATCAGAGCAGCCCGAGGATTGCCTTCTCCAAAGACGACCTGGCGGCATCCGGCACGCAGCTGGCACTTCTGGCACTGCAAGGTGGTCTCCTTGAGCATATCCAGGTCGGTAACTGCCGTGAGGTCCAAATCCGTCTTCCTTCCCCCGTTTCTTGGCTCTATTTTTTATCTTCTGCTAAGTTTCTATGTAAACCCGGATATATTTTCCACACAAGACCAATCTTTCCTGCCGGGGAATCGGGAAATGCGCGACTTTCTCTTGCCATCGCCGGCAAAGCATGTTATAATATAAGCATGTCGGGCGGTGGCGCAGCTTGGTAGCGCACTACCTTGGGGTGGTAGGGGTCGCACGTTCAAATCGTGTCCGCCCGACCATTTTTTTTGAAAGAAGCGCAGCAGGAAGTGGTGTAAAACCACACCTGTGCCATTTATTTGTGAAGAGAGCGGAGGCTCTTATTTTTTTATCTCCGCCCCGGTAATGGATGGTGTGGTAATGAGGATACTGCTAGAAATCCCGTTTTTGGCGAAAGCTGCGCGCATGGCGGCTCCGATTTGCAGGTTTTGCCCATTTTCTGCTGTTTTTCGGTTAAACGCCGCCACAGTGGGCCCGGCTCCGCTCAAAATGACGGCGATTGCGCCGGCCTGGCGGGCGGCGCGACGGGCATCAGGGAAACCCGGGATCAACGGAGCACGGTAAGGCTGGTGCAGCCGGTCTTCAGTGGCATCCGCCAGTTCTTCCAACGCGGACGAATCCCAAGCTGAGGAGTCCCTGCTGGAGAGTAGTGCGACAAGGTAGGCAGTTCTGGAAATGTTAAAGACCGCATCGCTGAAAGGAATTGTGGCTGGGAGCGCTTTACGAGCTTGTGAGGTACGTAAGGTAAAGGTCGGAACAGCTAAAATAATCTCGAGATCTTCCGGCGGGAGAATCCGTCGGACCAGCAACCTCTCTCTTTCGGCTTCTTGTCCGGCCCCTTCGGCCCTCTGGCTGTTCGCAACTCCTGCTTCCCGATCGTCACCTTGCCCTCTCGCAACCAGCGCGACGGTGATTCCTCCCAGCAGGGCGCTGGCTACATTGTCGGGGTGTCCCTCCAGCCCGGTGGCCAGCCTGAGTAGTTCACTCTGGATATAAGGTTTGTCGAGCAAAGCGTTCGCCGCCACCAATCCGCCGACAATGGCCGCGGAGCTACTACCCATTCCTCGGGCCAGAGGTATATGATTGTCGCATCTTATTTTCAGCCGTTTCGGACGCCTCCCGGCGCTCTTGAAAAGCTCGCTGGCGGCGCGGCAGACAAGGTTTTCCGGCGAGCGGGTCAGAAGATCGCTGCCTTCGCCGGAAACCCGGATCTCGACCTCTTCCTTGCTGAAAGGGCGAAAAGGAACAAAGCCTCCTTCGGCCTCCATCTCAACATCATTGTAGATACTCAGAGCCATCCCCAGACAGTCAAACCCCGGCCCAAGGTTGGCGGTGGAAGCAGGGACCTGAACCTTCACCCGACTGTTCATACCTGGATCGCCTCGGCCAGCGCTTCAATGGTCGCCGGTACGGAGAGGGGCGGCTGTGCGGAAGCAATGGCCCGGTCCGGGTCTTTTAAACCGTGGCCGGTTAGCACGCACACAATTTGCTGCCCCCGGCGGAAGAAGCCCTCTTTAGCCAGCTTGATTACCCCGGCGACCGAGGCGGCCGAAGCAGGTTCGCAAAAAACACCTGCTGCCTGCGCCAGCTTTTGATAGGCATCCAGGATCTCCTCATCGGTTACGGCCTCGATCCGGCCGCCGGATTCATCGCGTGCTGCCAAAGCCAGGGTCTTGCTGGCCGGATCACCGATCTTGATCGCGGTGGCAACCGTCCTGGGGGAAGGGATGGCCCGCCCTTCCACCAGGGGCGCGGCGCCGGCCGCCTGAAATCCCAGCATAACCGGGAGTTTATGTATGCGACCCGCGGCGTGGTATTCTTTGAAACCCTTCCAGTAAGCGCTGATGTTCCCGGCGTTGCCCACGGGGATTGCGAGGAAATCCGGCGCCTCTCCCAGTTGGTCGCAAACTTCAAAGGCCGCTGTCTTCTGGCCTTCCAGGCGGTATGGGTTCACGGAGTTGACAAGTTTAATGGGGAGCCGCTGAGCGACTTCGCGCACGAGCCTGAGAGCGGTATCGAAATTGCCGTTCACCGAGAGCATCCTGGCGCCGTGGATCAGGGCCTGGGAGAGCTTCCCCATGGCTACGGCGCCGCCTTCCACCACTACGTAACACTTCATTCCCGCTCGCGCCGCATAAGCGGCCGCCGAAGCGGAGGTATTGCCGGTGGAGGCGCAGATCACCGCCCTGGCTCCTTCTTCCGCAGCTTTGGAGATCGCCATGGTCATGCCCCGGTCTTTAAAGGAGCCGGTGGGGTTGAGCCCTTCATATTTTACGTAGATTCGGACGCCGCGGGGAATAGCCGCCGAGAGTCCGGTAATTTCGATCAGAGGAGTGTTCCCCTCTAAAAGCGTGATCACCGGCGTAGAATCACTCACCGGTAAAAACTCACGGTAATGCTCGATCAATCCCGGCCAGCGCCGTTGTGTTTGCATTTGCCCATCATCCTTTAAATCTTATATGTAATGAACCGAGAAGCTTCGGACTAAAGTCCGGGGAGTCGTCACCGGCGATCTTCCACCCTGATTACATTATGGACGGCATCTACCACCGGCAGGCAGCGGATCTTTTCAATGGCGCGCCGGAGATCCCCTTCTTTAACCTCATGGGTGACGAAGACCAGCGTCACCGGCTGCATACCGTGGCCTTTCTGAATCACCGACGACAGGCTGACCCCGGCGTCTCCAAAGGCTCCGGCAATCTGGGCCAGAACTCCGGGCTTGTCCAATACGGCTGTACGCACGTAATATTTCGAGCGGGTCTCCTCCATCGGGATTACCGGCTTATCGGTATAGCAAGAGCAGGCTGGATTGACCTTGCCCCCGAGATTTTTGGCAATGTCCATGATGTCTGCCACCACGGCGCTGCCAGTGGGAAGGTCTCCGGCCCCCCGGCCATAAAACATCATATCGCCTACTGCATCGCCCTGCACAAAGACGGCGTTAAAAACTCCTCCCACCGCAGCCAGCGGGTGCTGGTGAGGCACAAAGGCCGGTTGTACCCGGACTTCAATGCCCTGCCCCGGGTGTTCCTTGCCGATAGCCAGAAGTTTGATCACAAACCCTAGTTCTCTGGCGTAACGAATATCTTCGGCTGTGATCCTGCGAATTCCTTCCGTATAAATCTGGTCAACGCGCACCCTGGTCCCGAAAGCGATGGACGCCAGGATGGCCAGTTTGTATGCGGCATCTTTCCCGTCCACATCGTTTGAGGGATCGCTCTCCGCGTACCCCTTCTCCTGAGCCTCCCGGAGCACCTCGGCAAAGTCGGCCCCCTGTTGGGTCATCGCCGTGAGGATATAGTTGGTGGTACCGTTGATAATCCCCATCACGGTCTGGATCAGGTTGGCGGAGAGGCATTCTTTCAGGGATTTTACAATTGGAATCCCCCCCGCGACACTGCCCTCAAAGAACAGGTTCACGCCGGCATTGGTGGCCGAAGTGAGCAACTCCCGCCCTTCTTTGGCGATCAGCTCCTTGTTGGCGGTCACCACATGTTTTCCATTGTGAATGGCCTGGAGAATATACTCTTTGGCCGGGGAGATTCCCCCGATCACTTCCACAACTATGCGGATCTCGGGGTCTTCGAGCACCTCCGCCGGATCGGTGGTTAGTACCCCTTGCGGCATGGTCACCGGCCGCGGTTTATCCGGGTTGCGCACCAGAACCTTCTTTACCGCCAGTCTCCTGCCCGTCCTCTGGGTAATGTCCGCGAAGTTTTGCTGGAGGATCTTCACCGCACCCGAGCCAACCGTGCCAAGCCCCATGATCCCGAGATAGACCGGTTTTTCGTCCATTCCTAATTCCCTTGCCCCTCATCAGTAAATTTAAAACAATTATATCTGCTCCGGCGGAGTAATTCAAGCAAAAAGATCGGCCCTTTCGACCGATCTTGGGGTTAAAGCTTTGGGAACGTTAAAGGATGATGCAGATCAACCCTCCACTCCCCTCGTTAACAATCTTGGTCAGCGTTTCCTGAAGCTTGAGATGGGCATTTTCGGGTATCCGCTGCAACTTGGTTTGAATGCCTTCCTTGATCAGTTCATGGAGCGGTTTGCCCAAAAAATCCGAGTTCCAGATTCGTTCCGGATTGCTTTCAAACTCCTCGGATAGGTAACGCAGCATCTCTTCGCCCTGTTTCTCTGTTCCAAGGAATGGCGTGACTTCGGTATTGATGTTGGTCTTGATCATATGGATGGAAGGCGCACTTGCTTTTAGCTTCACCCCGAAGCGGGACCCCTGCCGAAACCTCTCCGGCTCCTCAAAGACGATGTCGTCCACGGCGGGGACAACCACGCCGTATCCATTCTCCTCCACCTCTTCCAGAGCCTTGGCCACCTTTTCATACTTTCGCTTGATTACCGACATCTCTTTTAAATGTTGCACTAGATGATGGTTGCCTTCAATCACCAGGCCGGTGAGTTCCGCCAGGACCTTGTAAAAGAGTTCTTCTTTGGCTTTAACTTCTATGTCCACGATCCCGGTGCCCAGTTCCGCTTTACGCAAGACGGCGCTCTCAGAAAAGTCCAGCCCGGACAGTTCATTTACAATCTTTTCCACGTCTTTAACACGTTCGATCTTCTCTACAATCTCGTAGACCGAAGAATAAGCCCGTTCCCGCAGCCAGTGATCGGAATCCAGGGCGTCAACCCACTTGGAAAGGCGGATGTTGATCTCGCGCAGCGGAAATTCGTAGAGGACCTTATGCAGAATCTCTATGGCGTCTTGTTCGCTCATTTGCAGGCAATCCATGGGTACGACGTAGACACCGTATTTTTCCGACAGTTCTTTTGCCAGATCCCTGGCGCCGCTGCTGAAGGGGTGCGTAGAGTTCAGGAGAATGATAAAGGGTTTGCCGAGGTCCTTCAGTTCATTGATCACCCGTTCCTCGGCCTGCACATAGTCCTGTCTGGGGATGTCGGTGATCGAGCCGTCGGTGGTTACCACCAGGCCGATCGTGGAATGGTCGGTGATCACCTTTTTTGTCCCGATCTCAGCGGCTTGCTGGAAAGGGATAGGTTCGTCAAACCACGGCGTCAAGACCATCCGGGGGCTGGAGTCTTCCTCGTACCCTCTGGCGCCGGGGACCGTGTAGCCTACGCAATCCACCAGCCGGACCCGCAAGGAAAGGTTTTGAATCTGGATAGCAATGGCATCGTCGGGAATAAATTTGGGTTCGGTGGTCATAATCGTTCTTCCGGTGCCGCTCTGAGGCAACTCGTCCTTGGTACGCTCACGAACGTTGGCATCCTGTATCTTGGGCAAAACCAAAAGATCCATGAAACGTTTGATAAAGGTGGATTTACCGGTACGCACCGGGCCTACCACCCCAAGGTAGATGTCCCCCCCGGTGCGTTCGGCGATATCTTTGAAGATGTCGAACCGTTCCATCCCGTCTTTCCCTCCCTTTTTTGACCTGCCCGCACAAAAAAGCAAGACACAGTTTAAGCAAGACAACGCTTTTTCAGCAATACATATATATGACGTGCCTAGACAAATATAACACAGAAGATCGGGCGGGTTACGATTGGCCCGATCTTC
>JBLNCV010000012.1:0-30075 GCA_050260975.1 Syntrophothermus sp.
AGGATATCGATCGGATGCAGTCCGACCCGGGCGCCGCCAGGGCCAAGGCCTATGATCTGGTGCTCAACGGGATTGAGCTGGGAGGCGGCAGCATCCGCATTCACCGGCGCGACGTGCAGGAAAAGATGTTTGCGGCGCTGGGATTGAGCGCGGAGGAGTCCCGGGAGAAGTTCGGATATCTCCTGGATGCCTTCGAATACGGCACTCCTCCCCACGGAGGCATCGCCTTTGGCCTGGACCGCCTGGTGATGCTGATGGCCGGCGCGGACAACATCCGCGAAATTATTGCGTTCCCCAAGACCCAGAGCGCTACCTGCCTGATGACACAGGCGCCGTCGCCGGTGTCGGAGCGGCAACTTCGTGAGCTGAATATCAGAACGGTGCAGCCGGAGAAAGCCCAGATTACGAAATGACCGGAGGAGGTTCATCTTGGTAGTTTCCCGCAAGATTTTGGATCGAGCGGGGGGCTTGAAATAGGCTTTGGAATGTGGTATTATAAGTTCTGTAAAAGAACACAAAATAAAACGAAGAAGTTTTGCACCCTACTGTGTGCGTGGAAAGCTGATCGTGTTTTGAACCAACACTAATGATTTGGGAGCCTGGACTCTGTCTGTGGCATGTATGCCTCCTTTGAGTGGACACATAAAGCAGGCAGGAGGGCACCCACCTGCGAGAGCAGGTTCATTAACATTCAGCAGGAACGGCATGGTGGGGTCTCTTTATGCCCGGCGGGCGAACCGCTACGGCGAGTGGCTGCGCCGGGCCGAATTTATCGAGGTGATTGAAGTGGGTGCAGCGTTGCACAGGTTCAGCCGCACCGCCCTGCTTGTCGGCGAGGACGGGTTGGAGAAGCTGGCCAGAAGTACGGTGGCGGTCTTCGGCATAGGCGGGGTGGGTTCCTACACGGTGGAAGGCCTGGTCAGGGCCGGGGTCGGCAAACTGGTACTGGTAGATTTTGACGAGATCTGCATTACCAACACAAACAGGCAGATCCACGCCTTGAGTTCCACGGTTGGCAAGCCCAAGGTCGAGGTGATGAAGGAACGGGTTCTGGCTATCAACCCCCGGGCGGAGGTGGAGGCCATCCGCGAGTTTTATTCGGCCGAAAATGCGGGCAGGCTGCTGCGGCCGGATTATGATTATGTAGTGGATGCTATCGATCATGTGACCTCCAAGCTGGATCTGATCAAACGGGCTTATGCGATGCGTCTTCCCCTGGTCTCCTCCATGGGAGCTGGAAACAAGCTGGACCCAACCAGGTTTCAGGTGGCGGATATCTCCAAGACCCATACCTGCCCGCTGGCCAAGGTGGTCCGTACCAAACTGCGCGAGGCGGGAATTACCAGAGGGGTGAAGGTGGTCTTTTCCACCGAGCCGCCGCTCAAGACCAAGAGCCTGGCGGTGGACTGCCGTACGCACTGCGTCTGCCCAAACAAAGGTGAAGCGGTGTGGAACTGCACCATGCGGCGCTCGATCCCGGGAAGCATCTCTTTTGTTCCCTCGGTGGCCGGCCTGATCCTGGCCGGAGTAGTGGTTAATGACCTCTTGCGATGAAAAGGAGCGATGGCAATGGATCTCTTTGCGCAAAGCGCAGCCGACCGGCTGCGCAAGGAGGCGCCGCTGGCGGCGCGGATGCGGCCGGAGACTCTGGTGGATTTTGTAGGGCAGGAGCACCTGGTGGGGCCGGGTAAGTTGTTACGGCGAGTGATCGAGACCGACCGGCTCTCCTCCATGATCTTCTACGGGCCGCCGGGGACGGGAAAGACGACCCTGGCGCGGGTAATCGCCAACACCACCAAATGCACCTTTGAGCAGCTCAACGCGGTGACCTCAGGCGTGGCGGATATCCGGAGGGTCCTTCAGGAGGCCGCAGAACGCCTTGGCATGCACGGGAAACGGACGATCCTTTTTATCGACGAGATCCACCGTTTCAACAAAAGCCAGCAAGATGCACTCTTGCCGGCGGTGGAAGACGGCACCGTGATCTTTATCGGCGCTACCACGGAAAATCCCTTTTTTGAGGTAAACTCGCCACTTATCTCGCGCGCCAGGATCTTCAGGCTGGAGCCCCTCTCCGACCAGGAGATGGCGGAGATTGCCCGGCGGGCTCTGTCGGACAAAGAAAAAGGCCTGGGCAACTTCAAGGTGGACCTGGCTTCTGAAGCGCTGGCGCACCTGATCCGGGTGGCCGATGGCGACGCCCGTTCCTTGCTGAACGCCATTGAACTGGCGGTCTTGTCCACCGAGCCGGATTCCGATGGGGTCCGGCACATCACCCTGGAGACAGCTGCGGATTCCATCCAGAGCAGGGCGCTTCGCTATGACAAGAGCGGGGACAACCATTACGACACGATTTCAGCTTTCATCAAGAGCATGCGGGGATCCGATCCTGACGCGGCGGTCTACTGGCTGGCCAGAATGATCACTGCGGGGGAGGATCCCCGTTTTATCGCCCGGCGCCTGGTCATTCACGCCGCAGAGGATGTGGGAAATGCGGATCCCCAGGCTTTGCTTGTGGCCACAGCCGCTGCCCACGCGGTGGAATTTGTCGGGCTGCCCGAGGCCCAGATCCCTCTGGCGCAGGCGGCCATCTACATCGCCACGGCGCCCAAGAGCAACGCCTCCTGTGTAGCCATTCACGCGGCGATGAAAGATGTGCAGGATGAAAAGGCCATGGCGGTGCCGGTGCATTTGCGGGACGCCTCCTATAAGGGGGCGGAGCGTCTGGGGCACGGCAAGGGCTATCTTTACCCCCACGACTTCCCGGGGCATTACGTGGAGCAGGCCTACCGCCCGGAAAACGTCCGGGATCGGGTCTATTACCGCCCTCCCGGCAATGGTTACGAGGCCGTTCTCAAGGAGAGACTAGAGAAGAAAAATTTCACGGGCAGATGATTGACAGTCGCCGGAAGTTGTGCTAGGATGTAATCAAGAATTCCAATTAAATTAGTCGGGATTAAAAACGGGGGTTGTGGGCGTGCGGCTTTCCACGCGAGGTGAATATGGCGTTAAAGCCATGATTGATCTGGCTTTGCACTATGGCGAGGGTCCGATCGCCTTAAAAAGCGTTGCGGAGCGGCAACTCATCTCCGAGCATTACCTGGAGCAGCTTATCGCCAGCCTGCGCAAGGCCGGCCTGGTCACCAGCGTACGGGGCGCCCAGGGCGGCTACGAATTGGCCAGACCGCCGGGAGAGATTACGGTGGGAGATGTGGTGCGGGTTCTGGAGGGGCCTATCGCCCCGGTGGAGTGTGTGGATGAAAGCCAGGAGTTCTCCAACTGCACTCAGAGTGAATCCTGTGTGACGCGGATCGTCTGGAAAAGGCTGCGTGACAGCATCACCCAGGTGCTGGATTCCACCACTTTGGCCGACCTCAGCGAAGAAGCGAGGAAGATGCGGGCGCGGGAAGCGCCTCCGATGTATTATATTTGACCCTGATCCATGAGACTTAAATCCACCAGAAAGGAAGGCTTTGCGATGAAGCGCATCTACCTGGATCATGCAGCAACAACGCCTGTGGCTCCGGCAGTGCTGGAGGCGATGTTGCCGTACTTTACCGAGAAGTTTGGCAATCCCTCGACGCTCTACTTCTACGGCCGGGAGGCGAAGCAAGCCATTGAGGACGCCCGTGAAAAAGTCGCCGCCATTATTGGGGCCAAGCCCCAGGAGATCATCTTTACCGGCGGCGGCTCCGAGTCGGACAACTACGCCATCAAGGGTGTGGCCTTCGCCAACGAAGCCAAAGGAAAGCATATCATCACTTCGGCCATCGAGCACCACGCGGTGTTTGACGCCTGCAAGTTCCTGGAGAGCCGCGGTTTTGAGGTAACCTACCTGCCGGTGGACGAGTACGGCCTGGTGAATCCGGATGACGTGGCCAGGGCCGTTCGGCCGGATACCATCCTGATTACCGTCATGCATGCCAATAACGAGGTGGGGACCATCGAGCCGATCGCCGAGATTAGCAGGATCGCCCGCGAAAAGGGTGTCTATTTCCACACCGACGCGGTGCAGACCGCAGGCAGCTTACCGATCAATGTGGATGAGCTGAAGGTCGATATGCTCTCCATGTCGGCTCATAAATTTTATGGGCCAAAAGGGGTGGGCGTCCTTTATGTCCGAAAGGGAACGAAGATCACGCCGTTGATTCACGGCGGCGGCCAGGAGCGCAAGCGCCGGGCCGGCACGGAAAACGTGGCGGGAATCGTTGGATTGGTCAAAGCTCTTGAACTGGCTCAAGAAGACATGGCTGGCAGAAACGAGCGCCTGATCCGCCTGCGGGACCGCCTGATCGCCGGCTTGCAGGAGAAGATTCCGGAGATCAAGCTAAACGGCCATCCGACGAAGCGTCTGCCAGGAAATGTGAATATCAGCGTACTTTACATTGAAGGCGAGTCCATGCTTTTGAATCTTGACTTCAAGGGAATTGCGGCCTCCAGCGGGTCGGCGTGCACCTCGGGTTCCCTTGAGCCGTCACATGTGCTTCTGGCCATGGGGATGCCCCACGAGGTGGCGCACGGGTCGCTGCGGTTGACTCTCGGCAATGAAAACACCGATGAAGATGTAGACTACGTGCTTGAGGTCCTGCCGGGGATTGTAGAGAAGTTACGGGCGATGTCGCCGTTCTACTCCCAGGCGCACGCTTAAGAATTGGTCGAAGGGAGAGGAATCTTATGTACAGTGAAAAGGTAATGGATCACTTCCAGAACCCGCGCAACGTAGGCGAGATTCCCGACGCCGACGGCGTCGGGCTGGAAGGTAACCCGGTTTGCGGCGATGTGATGCAGATCTGGATCAAGGTGAAGGATGACCGGATCACCGATGCCAAGTTCAAGACGTTTGGCTGCGGCGCGGCGATTGCCACCAGCAGCATGGTCACTGAACTGGTGAAGGGCAAGACCCTTGAGGAGGCTCTCCAGATCTCCAACGCCGCGGTGGCGGAGGCTTTGGACGGGTTGCCCTCCCAGAAGATGCATTGTTCAAATCTGGCGGCTGATGCCCTCCACAAGGCCATCGAAGACTACCGGAACAAAAACAAGAATAAGGATGCCAAGGTGGCCCAGTGAAAGTTACGGCAAGGAGGTTTTTGCGTAAATGCCGGAGGCACGGCGGGTGGTAGTGGCCATGAGCGGGGGAGTCGACAGTTCGCTCACGGCGGCCCTGCTTAAAGAGCAGGGGTATGATTGTATCGGCATAACCATGCAGATCTGGCCCTCTTTCCTCCCCGCGAGCGGGGAAGCGGAAGGGGGCTGTTGTTCGTTGTCGGCGGTGGAGGATGCCAGGCGGGTGGCCAACAAACTCGGCATACCCTACTACGTCCTGAACTTCCAAGGGGTCTTTACCGAGAAGGTAATCGATAAATTCTGCCAGGAATATACCTGTGGCCGGACGCCCAACCCTTGCATCGAATGTAACCGGGAGATCAAGTTTGAGGCTCTGTTGCGCAAGGCCAGGGAACTTGACGCGGAGTTTGTCGCGACCGGCCACTACGCCCGGATCGGCTTCAATCCCCAATACGGGCGTTACACCATCCGCCGGGCTCTAGACCTTACAAAAGATCAGAGCTATGTGCTTTACAGTTTAACCCAGGACCAGCTCCGGCACATTCTTATGCCGTTAGGCGAGTACACCAAGGCTCAGACCAGACGCATGGCAGCCGAAAGAGGGATGGCGGTGGCCAATAAGCCGGACAGCCAGGAGATCTGTTTCGTTCCGGACAACGACTACCGCGGTTTTTTGCGGTTTTACTGGCCTGAGGCGGCCAAACCGGGAAAGATTGTGGATCTCGACGGGCGGGAGTTGGGGGCGCACGAAGGGATCGCCTTTTACACCATCGGGCAACGTAAAGGACTGGGCGTCTCCTCCCGTGAACCTCTTTATGTAGTGGCCCTGGATCCGGATAAGAATGAGGTGGTGGTTGGGCCTGACGAGGCGGTCTACGCCCGGAGCTTGACGGCGTCGCATAATAATTTTGTGGCGGTGGAATCCTTAACTGGAGTAATGGAGGTTACCGCCAAAATCCGCTACAACATCAAGCCCGCCCCGGCGGTGATCGAACCGGAGAAAGGGGGCCGGGTGCTGGTTCGGTTCAAAGAGCCCCAGCGGGCGATTACCCCCGGCCAGGCCGTGGTCTACTATCAGGGTGATCTGCTGATCGGCGGCGGGGTGATCGAGAATAATGGATCAAGAGGTCGGGATTGGTAGTGATGCAAGAGATCGGGACGTAGATAATGATGCAGGAAAACGGGACACGGAGGGTAAAAGGACTGCTGGGTCTGCCGGTCGTCGATGAAGATTCCGGTCAAGAGATCGGCACGGTCAAGAGTATAGTCTTCGATCACCGGCAGGGTCGGCTTGTCGGCCTGGTAAGCGGCGGGAAATGGTTCTCCAGAGACCGCTATCTGAGACTTGCGCGGATCCGGGAGTTGGGCCGGCACGCGGTGATTCTCGAGGGTGGGCCGGAGAATGGACCGGAAGATGAGCCGGTGTGGGCAGGCCGGGTGGACAGCCCCGGCGGGGAATCCTCTCTGGAAGCCGACACCGCTCAACTGATTGGTTGGAAGGTTCTCACCGGCTCGGGCAAGGCGCTGGGAACAGTTGAAGATATCTTATTTGATGCTCAGACCGGACGGCTTGAGGGAATGGAGATCTCGCGCGGGCTTGTCCAGGACTTTGTAGACGGGCGGGTAACCATTCCGATGCCGGATGTGTACACCGTAGGCCGGGATGTAGTGGTGATCCCCGAGGAGATCGGGAAACAGGTTTAGGCCGAAGGACCAGAAGATGTGGACGGAAAAGCCTGACGGGAGAAAGGAGTGAGATGATGCGCAAACTTTGGAAGGGGTTATTGGCCGGCGGAGTTATCGGCACTGCGATCGCGGCCGTTTGGATGCGCAATAACCGCAACCGGAAGGGTGGCAGCCTGGCTGCCGTAAAGCGGGCGGGCCGGCAGACAGTGGAATCCATGCAGAGATTGAGGCGAAAGCCGATCAGATTTCGGATGGTGGCGCGCGCCGGCAACCGTGCCATTGATACAGGCCGGGATGCCTATGATTGGGCAAAGAAGTTCGTAAAAAAGATGAGATAACCGTATGGAAAGGCGTACGAAAATTGCTCTATTTGCACTGATGCTTCTGCTTTCAGTGCTTTTCTTATACAGGATCCGGGGCGTGCTTATGCCCTTTTTCTTTGCTGCGCTGATCACCTATCTGACCGTTCCGGCGGTAAACCTGCTGGTGCGTAAGCAGGTGCCGCGGGGTGTGGCGATCTTGTTGGTGTACACGGCCTTTATCCTGTTGGCGGCTCTGACGGTTTTTTTCGTGGTGCCGCCGCTTGTTGTGGAACTTGACGATTTTATCATCGCTTTGCCGGAGCAGGCCAGGCGGTTGGAGGAACTCACCGGCGACACTCTGGGCAGATATCATCGGGCTCCGCTGCCGGCGCCCATCCGGGCGGCAGTAGACGAAGGAATCCTACAGGGGCAGGCCTTCCTCCGCCAATTTGTACGGCGGGGAGTTGAGGCGCTGCTGAACCTGTTTTCCCAGAGCCTCCTTCTCCTGCTCTCCCCCGTGCTGGCCTACTATATCACCAGGGACATGGCTGCGTTCCGGGACAGCCTTCTTGGGTTGGCGCCATTGGCCTGGCAAGCGGATTTGCTCGATCTGGCGCGGCGGCTTAACAAGACATTAAGCGGCTTTATTCGCGGGCAGTTGTTGGTTAGTCTCTTTGTGGGCGCATTGACCGCTTTCGGCCTGTTCTTGCTGAAGGTGCCCTATGCACTGATCATCGGACTTCTGGCCGCCATCTTTGATGTGATCCCCTACTTCGGCCCGATAATCGGGGCGGCGCCGGCGATCCTCCTGGGGATTGGCCGTTCGCCCTGGCTGGTATTGTATGTGATTATCCTGTTCGTCATTGTACATGAGCTTGAGGGAAGCATCCTCGCTCCGTTGATCATGCAAGAGGTGGTCGGGTTGCACCCGGTGGTGGTGATCTTTGCGGTACTGGCCGGAGCCGAACTGTGGGGCGCCCTGGGGATGTTGCTGGCGGTGCCGGTTACCGCCGCTTTGAAGGTGATCGCGCAGTTTGCGCTGGAGAGGCTGATCACCTCCAGGGTGGTGGAGTAAGGTATTGCGGTGGTGTTGACAAGTCTTACAACAGTATTGTATCATTAGTACCAGATTCTACTATGACATTGATACATTGATGGGGGTCTTCCAGTGGTCACGTCATCCGATTTGCGAGAAATGTTCTTGAAATTTTTTGAATCCAAAGGTCACAAACGTTTGCCAGGGGCGTCTTTGGTGCCCAAGGATGATCCGACCCTGCTTTTGACCGGCGCCGGCATGGTTCCCTTCAAACCGTATTTTTTGGGCAAGGCTAAGCCTGAGTCCACCCGCGTGACCACCTGCCAGCCGTGTATGCGCACGCCGGACATCGATAATGTGGGGAAGACCGACCGCCACGGCACCTTCTTTGAGATGCTGGGCAACTTCTCCTTCGGTGACTACTTCAAAGAAGATGCCATACCCTGGGCCTGGGAGTTTGTCACCCAGCACCTGAAGATCCCGAAGGAAAAGCTCTGGGTGACCATCTACCTGGACGACGATGAGGCTTTTGAGATCTGGAACAAGAAGGTGGGTGTGCCGGCGGAGCGGATCGTCCGGCTCGGAAAGGATACCAACTTCTGGGAGATCGGCGTGGGTCCCTGCGGCCCCTGCTCGGAAATTTTTGTGGATCGCGGTCCGGGTTACGGCTGCGGCGAGCCCGATTGCGACATTGAATGCGGCTGTGACCGGTTCATGGAGATCTGGAACCTGGTCTTTATCCAGTATCACAAGGACGAAAACGGAGAGTATCACCTCTTGCCCAAAAAGAGCATCGACACCGGGATGGGCCTTGAGAGAACCGCCGCCTACCTGCAGGGCGAAACCAGCCTCCTGGAGGTTGACCATATCAAGCCAATTGTCGAGCGTATCGCCGGGCTGGCCGGGACAAGGTACGGGGCGGACCCGAAGAACGACATCTCAATTCGGGTGATTACCGACCATGCCCGGGGAGTAACCTTCATGGTCAAGGACGGCATCCTGCCGGATAACGAGGGTCGCGGTTACGTCCTGCGGCGGCTCTTGCGGCGAGCGGTGCGCTACGGGCGGCTTTTGGGCATCGAGGGGTCTTTTTTGCCAAAGGTGGTCCAGGTGGTCATTGACCAGATGCAGGGCGCCTATCCGGAACTACGGGAGCGGCAGGATTATATCCTTAGAGTGATTGCCCAGGAGGAGCAACACTTCCAGGCCACGCTGGACCAGGGAATATCGCTTCTGAGCGAGATAATCGGAAAGATCAAGGCCCGAGGGGGCCGGGAAGTAGAAGGGCAAGACGCTTTTCGCCTGCATGACACGTATGGCTTCCCTCTTGAGCTTACGAAAGAAATCGCGGCGGAGAACGGTTTGAACGTGGATGAGGCCGGGTTTGCGCAGGCGATGGAACAGCAACGCCAGCGGGCAAGGGCGGCGCGCCAGGAGACCGGCTACCTTGGGAAAGAATCGGCAATTTATGCACTTCTGGGGCAGCGGCTCAGCACCGAATTTGTGGGTTACGAGCGTACCGAAGTTGAGAGCAAGATTGTAACCATGGTCAAGGACGGCCAGGAGATCACTGAGGCCGTGGCCGGCCAGGAGGTCGAAATCATTCTGGATGTGACGCCCTTCTATGCCGAAAGCGGGGGGCAGGTGGCGGACACAGGGACCATTACCGGCATTGACGGCCAACTCAAGGTTGACCATGTGCGCAAACCGGTGGAGCCACTCTTTGTCCACAAGGGCCTGGTTACCGCCGGGCGCCTGCGCGTGGGCGAGCTGGTACTGGCCTCTGTGTACGGCAGGGACAGGCTGGCCACCGCCCGTAATCATTCGGCGACCCATCTTTTGCACAAGGCGCTGAAGCTTGTACTCGGCAATCACGCCAACCAGGCTGGTTCACTGGTTGCCCCGGGGCGGCTGCGGTTTGATTTCACTCATTTTGCCCCGTTGAGCGACGAAGAGCTCTTTGCAGTGGAGAAGATCGTCAACGAGAAGGTCATGGAAAACCTGCCGATTACCACCGAGGTAACCACCCTGGAGCAGGCGATGCGCATGGAGGCTACGGCTCTCTTTGGCGAAAAGTACGGCGAGGTAGTCCGGGTGGTTTCCATGGGCGACTTCAGCACGGAACTTTGCGGCGGCACCCATTTGAAGGCGACGGGACAGATCGGGCTTTTCAAGATTCTCTCTGAAAACGGCATCGCGGCTGGCACAAGAAGGATCGAGGCGGTTACCGGGAAAGGCGCCCTGGAGGAGATGGACGCCAGGGAGAAGGCCCTTCAGGCTCTCTGCGACAAACTCAAGGCGACCCCGGAGACCGTGGTGGAACGGGTGGAAAAATTGCTGTCCGATTATAAAGAAGCGGAGAGAGAGATGGCGCTTTTCAAGCAGAAGATGGCCGTCAACAAGGTGGGTGAGCTCCTCAACCAGGCTACGGAGGTCGCTGGCGTCAAAGCAGTAGTAGCTGCGGTGGAGCACATGGACGCCGAGGCTTTACGCAACATGGGCGACCAACTGCGGGCCAGGCTTGGTTCCGGTGTGGTGGTGCTGGGGACGGCCGAGAGCGGCAAGGTTTCGCTGGTGGCCATGGCCACGCCGGACGCTGTGTCGCGGGGGGTTCATGCCGGCAACCTGCTCAAGGCTGCGGCCCAGGTAGCCGGTGGCGGCGGCGGCGGGCGTCCGGATATGGCGCAGGCCGGCGGAAAGAATCCAGCAAAACTTACGGCCGCCCTGGCCAAGGCCAGAGACCTGATCAGACAGCAATTGCAATAATAAAAGGAACGGCCGTAGAGGTGTGGAATATATCCGTGTAAATATGGTTCGTAGGGGGGAGGTCGCAAGCCATGACAGAGGCACTGGATCGAACCAGGCAGTTTAAAGTTCCCGATGAGGAGATCCGCGATGTCGGCCAGATTCTACGGATTGTGCATCAAGCACTCACGGAAAAGGGTTACAACCCTGTCAGCCAGATCGTAGGGTATCTTCTTTCCGGCGACCCCACTTATATCACCAGCCACCTCAATGCGCGGACCTTGATCCGCAATGTGGAACGGGATGAACTGCTGGAGGAGCTGGTGCGCGGGTATCTGGCTCATGCCAGGATCTCCTGATCGAAGCCGGGAGTCTGCTACTCTTGAGGCGGTGAATGCACATGCCCGCATCGTACAAGCTTTTAACTGTCGGGGCCGGAGATCAGATTAACGCCCTGATCCGCCGCCTGCTGGACTCCACGGAAGGCGTGGTTGTCTTCGCGATCCCGGAGGATGCCAAGGTGCTCCGCAACGAAGTCAATATGCGCCTCCTGCTTTTTTATGCCCAAAGAGAGGCCAAGCAGGTGGTGCTGATTTCGGCGGATTCGGTGGTACGTCGCCTGGCTGAGGAATGCGGCATAAAAGTTTACACAAGCCGGGAGGTTTTTGAGGAGTCCGATTTGCGCCAGGATGAGGCGCCGGTGGTGGCTGTCCGTCGGAGCCTTCCGGGGCTTTTCTCCGGGAGGCATGCCAGGACCGGGATTGGGGGCGGGCTGGAGGTGTTTTCCGGTTGGATCTCGCGGCGCCCGGTGCTTCTTCTGGTTCTCCTGGCTTTGTTGTTGCTCGGGGGGTGGGTCGTTTGGGCTAACCCTAGAGCGGAAGTGGTGGTCAGTCCCGCGGTTCGGAAGGATATTCAAGAGTTCCAGGTGATTGTGCAACCGGGGGCCGTAAAGAAGGCTGATCCACAACACCAGGCCACCGCGGGGAGCGCGGTGACCGCCTGGGTCCCGGCGGCAAGGGTGGCCTCGGATTTCACCTTTGCGCAACTGGTCCGGGCCACGGGGAAAAAAGTGGAGGGAATTACACCCGCCAAGGGTGTGGTGACGATCTTCAGCCAGGCCAATAAGTCTGTCCGGCTGCCGGAAGGGACGGTTTTTGCCACCGGCAACGGGATCCGGTTCCGGTCTCTGGAAGAGGTAGTGGTGCCCGCGGTATCCACCGAGTACTTCATGCAGGTGCCGGTGGGCCTGCGAGCCGGCCAGGCCGAAGTCAACGTGGCGGCCATGGAGCCGGGAACATCGGGCAATGTGGGCAGGGCCAGGATTACCGTCCTGGAAGGAAAAACCGATGGGACTTTGCGGGTGATCAATCCTGAACCCATATCCGGTGGTGAAGACCGGATTGCCACCACCGTAACCGAATCAGACCTGAACCGCTTGAAAAACCTCATCGAGCGGGAAATGGAGGCCAGGGCCGTAGCTGCGCTCAAGGAAGGGCTTTCCACGGGGGATTACCTGGTCGACCCCAGCGTAGAGGCTGAACTGGTGGGCATCGTTTTTGACTCGGCGATTGGCGAAGAGGCCGAGCAGGTAAAGGCCACCGCCACAATCCGTGGGACCGGGTGGAAGGTGGAGCGCAGGGCGTTTGAAGGGGCGCTCCTGCCTTTGTATGATCGCACCCGGGCAGGGAAAGATCTGCGTTTCAGCAACCGGCTTATCTTGAGACAGATCCGGCTGGAATCCTTCAACAAACAGTCGGCCCGGCTTCATGTGATTGCCGAAGGATGGTATTACGAGAGAGTGGATCGGGCCAAAGTGGTGCAGGCGGTCCTGGGAAGGAGCCTGAAGGTGGCGGAGGCGCGGCTCCGCCAACTGCCGCAGATCAGTTCATTCAAGATAGATATCCGCGGGGAAGGAAATCTTCCCAAATGGGATCGCCTGATCAATGTGATCGTTCGGGAGCCTTCCCCCGAGGAGCCTCTGGTACAGAAGTGAAGGTGCTGTTTTGGAATACCGGGAATTGGGCCGGACCGGCCTCATAGTTTCCAGGCTTTGTTTTGGGGTCTTGACCGTAGGGCCGTTACAGGCTAATCTGCCTCTATCCGAGGGCAGTTCGATCATTCGCCGGGGGTTGGAGCTCGGCATAAATTTTATGGATACGGCGCAACTTTACCGGACCTACCCCTATATCCGGCAGGCTTTGCGGGGATTCTCCGGGGAGGTGCACATCGCCAGCAAGTCATATGCGTATACTTATGAGGGAATGCGCCAGAGTGTCGAGGAAGCCCGCCAGGCATTGGGAATGGACCGGTTGAGCATCTTCATGCTCCATGAGCAGGAGTCGGAGCATACTCTGCGGGGGCACCGCCCGGCGCTGGATTATCTCCTTGACGCCAAGGCCAAAGGATTGATTAGCGCCGTAGGGATCTCCACCCACGCCGTGGCGGCGGTTCGGGCGGCGGCCCGGATGCCGGAGATTGACGTCATTCACCCCCTGATTAACCGGGCGGGAATCGGGATTCTGGACGGCACGGCGGATGCCATGCTGGCGGCCGTCAAGGCGGCCAGGGCGGCGGGAAAGGGCATTTACACCATGAAGCCCCTCGGCGGGGGCCATCTAATGCGGGAGGCGGCGGCGGCCTTTGAATTTTTGCTCGGGCAGCCGGAGATCGATGCAATCGCTGTGGGAATGAAAAGTGCGGCGGAGGTGGAACTCAACGCCCGCTATTTTTCCCGGCCGCCTGAGCAGCAAACCGGCCTGAGGCAGGCAGAGGAACTTGATCTTGGCGCACTGCAGACGCAGGTGGCGGCGCAGTCCAGAACTCTGCATGTCGAGGAATGGTGCAAGGGTTGTGGCCAGTGCGTCGGGGCTTGCCCACAGGGTGCGATCCAGATTGCGGGGGGTAAGGCGTTCTCCGATCCAGCCAGATGTGTCCTGTGCGGGTATTGTGGGGCGGCATGCCCGCAGTTTGCGTTGAAAATAGTTTGAGTTTGAGGTGCAATATGCGCGTCATGGGCCTGGATCTTGGAGAGCGCCGTATCGGGGTGGCCATTAGCGATCCCTTGGGGATCACCGCCAGTGGAGTGGAGGTCATTCAGAGGGCCGGCCTGGTTCAGGATCTGGCCAGGCTTGGCGCACTCATCCGGGAAAATGAGATTAGTGAGGTGGTGGTCGGACTTCCTCGGCACATGAATGGTTCTCTGGGTGAAGCCGCGCAGAAGGTGCAAGAATTTGCCGGGATGTTACAGGCCAGGCTGAAAGAGGAGGGTTTGGCCCCCCGGTTCACTTTCTGGGACGAGCGGCTGAGCACAGTGGCCGCCCAGCGTGTTTTGCTTGAAGGAGATATGAGCCGGGCCAGGCGGAAACAGGTGGTAGATAAGGTGGCTGCGGCAATCATCCTTCGCTCATACCTGGACAGCCGGCGGCGAGTGTAGTTCAACGACAAGGGGAATACTATGTGCCGTTGGGTTTAAATAACGGGTACGGTCTGCCGACGGGCCGTCCGGAATGGAGATAATCATGACGGAAGAATGGGAAGAAATTACTCTGGTGGATGAAGACGGGATTGAGCATCACTTTGTGGTCCTCGATGTGGTGGAGGTTTCCGGCAACAGGTATGCCGTGCTCTTGCCGGAAGAAGAGAAGGATGAGGATGAGGCTTCCGCGGTGATCTTCCGGATCGAAACCGACGCGGAGGGAGAGGACGTTCTGGTGGATATTGAGGATGACGACGAGTTCGACCGGGTGGTAAAAGTATTGGATGAGATGGCCGAAGCCGAGGAAGACGACGACGAGGATGACGGCGCAGAAAGACCAAAGAGGGGGCCCGGCGGGAGAGATAAGTAAACAGTACAGCTTTGCACCTTTTTGGAGTCCGGTTCATAATATGGCGACGAGGATGAGAGGCGCCTCCTCCGTTACTCCCCCTTCACAGCGATAGATCAGAAGATTGGTCTATCGCTTTTTGGTTATGATTTGCCATCTCGCCCCCGATAAGGTATAATAGAAGGGCGAGGTGAGCATCTTGCGGAAGGATTCCGCGGTTTTTGGCTTTAAAGAATTGTCGGGGTCTTTTGGCCCGCAGGTGTCCGCGTTTTTCAGCCGGGTGGTTGGCGGGCTGAAGGAACGGACACGCCTGGGGTGGATTCTTTTCCTGGCGGGGTTGGCGGCTTTTTTAATGCTGCTGACTATTTCCGTGAAGGCATTTGCACCAGTGGGGAAAGAACCGGTGTTTCATTCGGTTCAGGTTGGGATTCCCAAAGGAGCCAGCACCCGGGAGATCATCAAGATCTTGCAGGGCCGGGGAATACCGGTAAATACGCTGGTATTTCGCTTTGCCAGCAAAGTAAGCTTGTCCGATGGGCGCCTGCAGGCGGGGCAGTACCTTTTCAGCCCGCATCAGAGCACGGCTCAGATTATCAGCCAGCTCAAGCGGGGCGGGGTGACAGCCGTTTATGTCACAATCCCGGAAGGTTTCACCGCCAAACAGATTGCGGCCCGATTGGCGGCTAACGGCCTGGCCAACGAGAAGGTATTTTTGAGCATGGTGGAAAAGCCCGCGTCGGTCTTCGGCGATGCCATACCGGCGCCGCTGGCCAAAGTGGCCAGCCTGGAAGGGTTTCTCTTCCCAGATACCTACCAGTTTACCCAGGATCTGGGGGAAGCCGGCATCATCAAAACCATGGTGAACCGGTTTTTGGAAGTGGCGTGGCCCTACTACGAGCAGAGCGCCCTGCGCAAGCGTTTCAGCCTGCGCCAGATGGTTGTGCTGGCTTCCATTGTCGAGGGTGAGGCGCAGGTGGAAGCGGACCGCCCGATTATCGCCGGGGTCTTTATCAACCGTTTAAACAAGGGAATGAAGCTCCAATCGTGCGCGACGGTGAATTATGTTCTGGGACGTAAGACCAGGAGGCTGTATGAGAAAGATCTTCAGGTCGAATCGCCTTATAATACATATAAATATTATGGACTTCCTCCCGGGCCGATCGGGAATCCGGGGCTATCTTCTTTCATCGCGGCAGCCAGGCCCGCAAAGGTCGATTATCTCTACTTTGTGGCCAAGCCGGACGGCTCCCACGCTTTCAGCCGCACCTTTGCGGAGCAGTTGAAGAATCAGCGGAAATATCTACGTTAAAATAAGATTACGGTGGAGGAACATCTTCGCCGGACGCCTCATAAGATGTTAAGGACCCTCAAGAGAACCAGGTTTGTGGGTTGAGGATCCAACATACAGGAGGTGTCTCGGCGTGTTGCCAATCCCACTCATCGCCCTGGCTTCTTCGATCTTTCAGGGAGTTATGCTCCTGGTTTCGTACATCTCCAACAATAATGCCTTTCCACAGCCGTTGTCGGAGAGCGAAGAACTGGAGTACCTGAAAAGGCTGGAAGCCGGGGACGAAACCGCGCGGAACATACTGGTCGAACGCAACCTCCGGCTGGTAGCGCACATCGTAAAAAAGTTCGACAATACGGGTCAGGATAACGACGACCTGATTTCCATCGGGACCATCGGCTTAATCAAGGCCATCAAGACCTTCGACCGGCACAAAAAGACCAGGTTGGCCACTTACGCGGCTCGGTGCATCGAGAACGAAATTTTAATGCATCTCCGGGCGATTAAAAGAGTTAAAGGGGAGGTTATGCTTTACGACCCGATCGGCTCCGATCGGGAAGGTAACGAGATCCGGCTCATCGATATTCTTGGCACCAACGGGGACGTTGTCGCCGAGCGGGTGGAAGATGAAGCGGAGCAATCCAAGCTTTACGAGAAGATTCGCTGCTTGAACAGGAGAGAAAAGCGGGTTCTGGAGCTGCGTTATGGATTGGCTAACGGCAATTCGCGGACCCAGCGGGAGATCTCGCGGATCCTGGGGATCTCGAGGTCTTATGTATCTCGCATCGAAAAGCGGGCGATCCTCAAGTTGCAGAAGGAGATGTACGCCGACGGCTACCGGTGATGAATGTTGGCGTATCGGCGGAGTGTGACTAAAATACCCCGAGCCTTTTGGCCAGGGGTTTTTTTTGTGATGCCAAAAGGCAGGAATTCAGTCGTTCAGGGGGAAACTATATGTCTGGAATTCCTTCCCTGGAGGGGTGCAAATGGTTGCTTCTCGTACTTACCTTTTTACCCCGGCGAACAACGAAAAGCGGGTGAACAAGGTGTTGCATTTGGCAGGGATGCCAGGGTACCGCGAAGCCCAAGAAGGGGCGGGAACGGTGAGCCTGAACGCCGACGCGGTGATCCTGGATCTTGAGGACGCGGTGGCGCTCAGCGAAAAGGCGCAGGCCAGGGAGATGGCTCGCAACGCTTTAAGACTGCCTCGCCCCGTCAAGACTTCCCTTGTCTATGTGCGGATTAATTCGACTGGTTCCGGTCTCTGGCGGGAAGACCTGGAAAGTGTAGTCACGGATGGGTTGGACGGGATCATGCTGCCCAAGTCGGAATCAGCGGCAGATGTGCGCCAGGTGGACGAACTGCTCTTTGAACTTGAACGCGCCCGCGGCATGCCCGAAGGGCGGATCCAACTCATCCCGTTGGTGGAAAGCGCCCGGGGAGTTTGGAACGCTTTTGAGATCGCCTCGGGGTGCAAACGGGTGACTTGTCTGGCCTTTGGCGCCATTGATTTTACTCTCGATATCGGGACAAGCTATTCCAAAGGAGGCACCGAACTTTTATATGCGCGCTCTCGACTGGTGGTGGCCTCCCGCGCGGCCGGAGTCCTGCCGCCGGTGGACACCGTGTTTCCGGATATCCGGGATACGGAAGGCCTGATTGCCGAAACGAAGGCGGTAAAGCAGTTAGGCTTCTTTGGCAAACTGGTGATTCACCCGGATCAGATTGAACCGGTGAACAGGATCTTTGCGCCAACCACGGCTGAAGTGGAGCAGGCACGCCGCATCGTGGACGCCTTTGCCCGGGCTGAAGCGGAGGGCATTGCGGCCATTCAAGTGGACGGCCAGATGGTGGATTATCCGGTTGCAGCGCGGGCCAGGCGGATTCTTGCCCTGGCCGGGACGCTCGAGGAAACTGATGATAAAGGAGGCCAGGAGTGATTGGCACGGCTTTTGGAAAACCAAAGCAAGGACCTTTTGCAAAAGATGGGGGTGGCCGTTCCGCGCTACGGCGTAGCCCGGGACCCGTTGGAAGCCCGCCGGATGGCGGTGGATCTGGGGAAGGCGGTGGTGCTCAAGGCGTTGGTCCCGGTCGGGAAACGCAAAAAGGCCGGGGCGATCAAGTTCGCCGAATCTCCCGCCGAAGCGGAGACGCTCACGAAAGAGCTTCTCGGGCTGAAGGTGGGTGGTTACCCTGTTGAGCAGGTCCTCGTGGAAGAACGGCTCAATATTACCCAGGAATTATACGTATCTCTTACCATCGATCGCCGACAGAAGCTGCCGGTGGTGATTGTCAGCTCCATGGGCGGCATCGATGTGGAGGAACTCAGCCGGGAACATCCCGACAAGATCACCACATTCCACGTGGATCCACTTCTGGGCTTGGCTGATTACGCCGCGCGGCAAGTCTGGGCGGAGGTGGGAATCTCCGGCAAGATGCTGCAAGCACTGGGCAGTGTCCTGGTTAAGCTCTACAAGGCTTTCGAACGGTACGACGCCTATCTTCTGGAGATAAACCCGCTGGTCCTGACAGCCAGTGGCGAGGTGGTAGCCGCCGCGACGGTGATGGCGGTGGATGACAGCGCCATGTACCGTCACCCGGAATTGGCCGGGGTTGTCCAGATGGGTACGGAACGCGCCTGGCGGCCGCTTACGGAGCTGGAGCGCCGGGTGGTGGAAGTCAACGAAGCGGACCCTTACCGTGGAACAGCCCGCTACACCGAGATGGACGGCGGCGATATCGGTTTCATGTGCGGCGGAGGAGGCGGCAGCCTGCTTTTGTTCGATGCCCTGGTACATTATGGCGGCCGGCCGGCCAATTACTCCGAATTCGGCGGGAATCCGCCAGAAGACAAGGTTTGCGGGCTGGCCAAGGGCATTCTCTCCAAGCCTGGCGTCAAAGGCCTTTTTGTGGCCCAGAATATCACCAACAACACCCAGGTGGATATTGTCGCCCGAGGGGTGATCCGGGCGCTTGAGGAGATGAAGATCGACCCGGCCACCTTCCCGGTCGTGGTGCGCGAAGCCGGTGTCAATGAGGACGAGGCCAGGCGGCTTTTCGCCCAGGCCAAAGTCGAGTATTACGGCGATGAAGTGACCATGGCCGAGGCGGCCAGGCGCATGGTGGAACGGATGCGAACAGCCTATCCGGGTTACGATACACAAGGAGGCAAACGGTAGTGGCTATCTTAATTGATCGAAACTCCAAAATCGTGGTGCAGGGGATCACCGGCCGGGAGGCGTCGATGGTCACCCGCCATACCCTGGATTACGGCACCCCGATTGTCGCCGGCGTTACTCCCGGAAAAGGCGGCGAGTCAGTTCACGGGGTGCCGGTATACGATACTCTTTCCGCCGCGTGCCGTGCGCACGAGATCAATACGGCGGTGGTCTATGTTCCGCCGGCTTTTGTGTACGATGCGGTGCTCGAGGCCATCGCCAACGGGGTTAAATTTATCTTTATCGCCACCGAAAATGTGCCGCAGCAGGATGTGATTAAATTTCTCCACCTGGCCAGGCGTGAAGGGGTACGCGTTGTAGGACCAAACTCCGTGGGCGTTATCAGCCCTGCGGAAAGGGTGAAACTCGGAGCGATCGGCGGGGACAAGGTGGAGCGTTGTTTCGTCCCGGGCCATGTCGGGGTAATATCCCGTAGCGGCGGCATGACTGCAGAGACTTCCTGGATGGTCAAAAAAGCCGGATATGGGGTAAGCACCAGTGTAAGCATCGGGGGGGACGCGCTTATCGGTTCGCCGCCAAGAGAACTGCTGGCTCTTTTTGAAAAGGATCCGGAAACTCGTGCGGTGGTTACCTTTTCCGAACCCGGGACCAGCTTTGAGGAAGAGATGGCGGATTTTGTCCTGCAAGGTGGTTTTACCAAACCGCTTATCTCCTTTGTGGCGGGGCGCTTTACGGAAAGCCTGCCTGAAGGCACCGTTTTCGGCCATGCCGGCGCTATGATCTCCGGCGGCGCCGGAAAGCCATCGCAAAAGATCGCCAGACTTAAACAGGCCGGCGCACGGGTAGCCGAACAATTTGATGATCTGATTCCTTTGCTTCGGGAGGCGCTGGGATGATCGGGTGATTGCCGGATGTAGCCTTTTACCGTGAGGTCGCCGTTGCCAAGTCCGCGGTGGCCGCCGGAAGCTCCACATACACAGTGGTTCCCTTGTGTAGCTCACTTTCCACCGAGATCTCCCCGTGATGGACCTCGGTGATAATCTGGTGGGTTACCGACATGCCGAGACCGATTCCCCGTTCCCTGGTGGTAAAAAACGGGTTGAAGATTTGCCGCAAGGTTTCTTCGCTCATGCCGACCCCAGTGTCGGAAAAAGCGATCCGGATTGCCGCTTTATCGGGAAGATGTTCCGCCCGGATAAGCAGTTCGCCGCCATTGGGCATCGCCTGGACGGCATTGGCGACAATATTGAGGAAGGCCTGCGTGAGGGGTTTTTTGCACAAAAGCCCCTTTGGCAGGTCTTTTTCATACTGTGTTTTTACGCTGATGCCGTTGAGTTGGAGTTTGCTGCTTGTCAAGGTCAAGACGCTCTCGAGCACTTCGTGGACAGCGGTCGGCTTGGGTTCCTCTTTTTCGGGTTTGGCCAGGGTGGCGAGTTCGGTTAAGAATTCGTTAATCTTATCGATCTCCCTGGCGATAAAAGCAAAGTAACGGTCTTTTTCCGGCAGGTTGTCGGTAATCGTCCCCACCTGTGCCGCCGCTCGAATAGCGGTGAGGGGGTTGCGCAATTCATGGGCGGTGGTGGAGGCGATCTGGCCCACGGTTTCCAGTAGTTCCGCTCTCTTCAACCGTTCTTTCATTTGCATCTGGTGGGTAACGTCGGCCCGGTAGGAGACCACTCCCAGGAAATTTCCGTCGCTGTCCACCAGTCGCCGGATGTCCAGCCGGAAAGATCTTTCCCCATCTTGCGCCGGTACGATAGCGTTGATATATTCGCGACCGGTCTCCAGGGTTTCAATGGTCCGGCTGGTATATTTCCCTTCCGCATCAAATTTTCGGCCGTCGTACGCGACGTCGATATATGGTCGGCCAACCACTTCTTCAGGATATTGGTTGGCGAAGACGATCTTTCCTTCCCGATCGATAATCAGGATGCTGTCCCGAAGGTGCAGCAGGGCCCTCTTGGTGGTAAGACGCGCCAACTGCAACTTCTTTTCTTCGGTGATGTCCTGAAAAATGGCCATAGCCCCGATTATTTTGTCGTTGTGGTCGCGTAGCGGGCTGGCATAAATACGGCATACGCATTCCGGGTGCCCGGTCGAAGATTGGCTATGCTCAAAAACCGTTGCTTGGCCGGTTTGCAGCGCCCGCCATGCCGCGGGTTGGCTGAGGGGGGGGACGACTTTGCGGATGTCCTGTCCCAGAAGTTGTTTTCTGGGCTTTCTGTAGATGGCGGCGCCGAGTTCGTTAATATCGATGATCTTGCCGCTGTTGTTGATAATGACCATGCCGAGGGGGATATTACGGACAAAGCTTCCCTGGATCTTCAAGGTTTCTCCCAGAATCGACACCATCTGGCGAAATGACCTGGCAAGCCCTGCAAATTTCCGCCATGGCCTGCGGGTTCCGGAATCGGAGTCATCAGAAATTTCAAGGGGTAAACTTTTTCCGGAAGGAGATACCTTCTGCGGCATGAATTTCACCCTCTCATCGATTCTTTTTTGTTCATTTTGGTCTTTTATTTGCATTGTGGTTTTCGAGGAAAATATTCGATGCAGATTTGGAATCACCTTCCTTTCTGGCGCCGCTACTGCAAAAAATTACATCAGGCCAGAGGAGTTCAGGACAACTAGTGGTCCCGGCCCCAAAGCCTGGTGGACGGGCTCTTTTCCCGGGCGTTAAAATAGATCGCATAAAGCTGCTTCAAACTGGCTTTTTCGGGAATCCGGCACCCCATCCCCGAAAGCAGGCGGCGTAGCTCTTTCTCGGCGGTTTGCCCGGAAGGTACATAATAAGGTTTGTGGCGGTAAACAACCATTGACGCAGCTCCCTCCCTAAATATACGTACCTATGTTCTACAAATTCAATTATACCAAACAGGAGTGCTGGATGTCAATGGAAAAGTTGAAGACGGGTAGATTGTTTTTGCCGCTCCCTCAATTGGTCGCCTCACACCATCCGTGGTTGCGGCGACACCCGGTACATCCTGTACCTTGCCAGGATGATAACATGCTCGGAGGGCGGGATGCTTCAGGATGACATATAGCCCGCATGGGATACTACAATTAGCCGCACGTAGTTTTTCCGAGCTTGAAGTTTCCAGGAGGATTCCCTTGGGAGACACCGAAATATAATATCCATAACCAATTTCCAATATTTGACTAGTTATACAGTGGGTTGTATACTGCTGTACCTGGAACCTTCCATGAACGCGGCTCCAGTAGCCTGGTTTACGTAATACAATGATCTAATATTGCATAATCCGGCATATTTGCATGGGTGGGGTGTCATAATGAAGAGAGCTGATGATTTTATCGCAAGAAGGCTGCATCTGGCCAATTTGAGCGATGATGATTTGCGGGAGCGCTTTTGGGATCTGGCCCGCCAGGTAGTGGCTCCGCTGGGAGAATTGGCCCGTACTCATACCTCGCCATCCATTGAACGGTCAGTGTTGCTGCGCATGGGCTTTAGCAGCCTGGAGGCCAAGGAACTGGTGGCCAGGTGCGTGGAAAAGGGATTGCTTGGCAAAGGAGCCGGTCATGTGGTCTGGCGGGTGGCGGCGGCCAACCGGATTGGAATTCGTGAAGCCGGCCAGGCTATGATTGAAGGACGGCTGTGGGAGAGCTTTCAGCCGGCTACGGAGGTGACCATGACTTCCGCGAAAGCGGTAACCTCAGCGACGGTGGCAACCGGGGAACCGCCGGCGGCTAATGAGCGCCCGCCTTCAGCTTTAAACGCCCAGGAGCCTCTGGGTGTTCTGGAGCCTCGAAAAGAACCTGAATCTTTAAAGGCGCTGGAGCCCGGCGCCAAGATCGACGTCCAGCAGCTTTTGCAAGGTCTGGAGAACTATCGCCCCCGTCGGAGGGGCTGGCACTGGCGGGACGGGCGGGATGAACCCCGGGTGCTCGGGGACTTTGAGTACCAGCAGACCTCCGAGAGCCTCAAGCGGAGTGTTCCATTGCCGGCGGCCCGAAACTTCGGCGGGATCGATCCCCAGCCGGATTGCACGGTAACGGCGGAGATCGCTTCCGGCCGGTTTGAAGACGATATTCGCCGGATGCGCATGGCTGCCTGGCACGGGGCCGACCACCTGATGGTGATCCGGACTGCCGGCCAGAGCCACTTCGACGGCCTGATCGAGGGAACGCCCGAGGGAGTGGGAGGCGTCCCCATCAGCCGCAAACAGATTCGCGCCACCCGGCGGGCCCTGGATCTCATCGAAGATGAGGTGGGCCGCCCCCTGAATTTGCATTCATATGTGAGCGGCGTGGCCGGGCCGGAGATTGCGGTGCTTTTCGCCGAGGAGGGGGTGAACGGCGCCCATCAGGATCCCCAGTATAACGTCCTGTACCGCAATGTGAACATGTACCGGTCTTTTGTGGACGCGGCCGAGGCCAAGCGGCTCATGACGGATGCAGACATGATTCAGATTGACGGCGCGCACAACGCCAACGCCACCGCCCGGGAGGCCTGGAAGGTCATGCCGGAGCTGATGGTCCAGCATGCTCTCAACGCAGCCTTTTCCACTCTGGCTGGAATGCCCAGGGAAGCCATCTGCCTTTCCACGGTGCCTCCTACGGCGCCGCCCGCTCCGGCGTTGCGCATGGACCTGCCCTATGCGGTGGCTCTGCGGCGGCTCTTTGAAGGGTATCGGATGAGGGCGCAGATGAACACCAAATATATCGAGTCGGACGCCCGGGAAGCCACGGTGACCCACACCCTGAATGTACTTCTCTCGCGCCTGACCAGCGCCGATATTCAGAGTACCATCACGCCCGACGAGGGACGGAACATCCCGTGGCATTTCAACACCATTGCGGCGGTGGATACCGCCAAGCAAGCCTTGGACGGCCTGGACGGCCTCAAGGACCTGGTCCGGATCGAAGCGGACGGCGAGGTAGCCAGACGGGTCAGGGAGCTCAGCGAGCGGGCCGTACTCTTCCTGGAGGAGATTCTGGCCGTCGGTGGATACTTTGCCGCGGTAGAGGCTGGTTTTTTCGTGGATTCCGGGATGTACCCGGAGCGTAACGGCGACGGCATTGCCCGCCAGGCCACGGGCGGGGTGGGGGCCGGCACGATTGTGCCCAGGGATACCGACTACTTTGCCCCGGTTTGCAGCCATTTCGGCGATAATCATCTGCCCCTGCTGCGCGGGGAGGATGGGCAAACCCGGACTATGGCGCACGCTTGCGATTATATCGCTGGTTGTACTCTGTGCAAACCTGAAAAGATCGTTTTTGTGGATGAATTGGATGAAGAGGACAACGTCCACCAGCGGCTGGAAAAAACCGCTCGCTGGCGGGAAGGCACGCTTCTCAAACCGGAGGTGGAATCGGCCGGAGACGGGATAGTGAGCCTGGCCATGTTTCTGCCGGCGCAGGAAAGGGCGGCGGAGTTTGCGGCGCTGGAGTTCGCCCGCCGGATGAACCTCAAAAACCCGGAGGTAATCCACAAGCTGGTCATGCACCCGGCGGAGGGCACCTATGTAGAACTGAAAGGCGAGGTGGACTTCGCGGTGGATCTGGCGACCCTGGAGATCCCGCCGCGACCGGATGTGCTGCCGCCGGAGGCCGTCCGGGAGGCTGTGGCCAAACGGCCGATGCGGGTGGTGGCGGCTACCGTGGGTGAAGACGAACATTCAGTGGGGATGCGGGAGATCATCGATATCAAACATGGGGGCCTGGAGGGGTTTGGCATCAAATGCGAGTATCTAGGCACCTCGGTGCCGGTCGCCAAGGTAGTGGATGCGGCTATCGAGCTTGACGCGGAGGCGATCCTGATCAGCACCATCATTACCCACGCCGATATTCACCAGATCAATATGCGCAAACTGCACAACCTCTGCGTGGAAAAGGGAATCCGGGACAAGTTGTTGTTGATTGGCGGCGGCACCCAGGTGACCAACGAGATGGCGGTTGCCTGCGGTCTGGATGCCGGTTTTGGCCGGGGGACCAAGGGGATCGATGTGGCCAGTTTTTTGGTAAAGCATCGGAAGTAGAGGAGGGAAATGATGCGCCGCGTGGACCTGCTGGTGGCGGAGATCGGGAGCACCACCACCGTGGTGAGCGCCTTTGATGGGCTGAATACCGCCAATCCAACCTTTGTGGGGCAGGGGCAAGCTTTGACCACCGTGCGGGAGGGCGATGTCGTCAGAGGCCTGGAATCGGCGATTGCCGATCTGCGCGGCAATCTTCGGAGTCTTCCAGGCAGGCTTCCGGGTGAACACCAGGACGACCTTCAGTGGTCCGAGATGTACGCGTCCAGTTCCGCCGCCGGCGGGTTGCGGATGTCCGTCCACGGTCTGGTCTACGACATGACGGTGCGCGCCGCCAAAGAGGCGGCGCTGGGAGCGGGGGCCATCGTCAAGCTGGTCACCGCCGGAAAGCTCGGTGAAGAAGACCTGAGCCGCATTGCCGCTTTGCGCCCTAACATGATCCTTCTGGCGGGGGGTGTGGACTATGGTGAGAAGGAGACGGTGAGTTACAACGCACGGCAACTGGCGGCCTTCTTTTCCAGAGAAAAGCTGGCGATACCGGTGCTCTACGCCGGGAATACAGCGGCGGCGGGCGAAGTGCAGGCCATATTTCAGGAAAAGGTTCCCGGGATGGAAATGGTGGTGGTGGAAAACGTCTACCCGAAGATTGACCTTCTTAACGTGGGGCCCTCCCGCCGGGCGATCCAGGTCTTGTTTGAGAAGCATATCGTTTCCGCTCCCGGCATGAACCGGATTCGTTCCATGGTGAAAGGGCCCATCCGCCCCACGCCGGGCGCCGTGATGCAGGCCGCGCAGGTGCTCTATGAAGAGGCTGGTGACCTGCTGGTGCTTGATGTGGGGGGGGCCACCACCGATGTTCATTCGGTCACCGAAGGTTCCCCGGAATGGGGACAGTTCCAGGCGGCGCCCGAGCCGTTGGCGAAGCGCACGGTGGAG
This sequence comes from Syntrophothermus sp., assembly GCA_050260975.1. GTDB lineage: Bacteria > Bacillota > UBA5301 > JAMCQP01 > JAMCQP01 > JAMCQP01. Next base: position 26,054 of record JBLNCV010000012.1, read on the forward strand.
GGGGACCTGGGGGTCTACGCCAATGCCGCAAACCTCTATAACCTCCTTGTGGATAGGTTGAAAGCGGCCGGTACGCCACAGAATGAGGTACCGCCTGAGGAATGGCTGCAAAAGCTGCCGCCTGTTCCCGTCACGGACCAGGAGCGGCGGATGGTGGAGATGCTCACCGCGGAGGCGGTGCGTGTGGCGGTGGAACGCCATGCCGGCGAGGTGCGGCAACTGTACGGCCCTGCCGGACGCTCTACGCTGGTAGAGGGGAAAGATTTGACGCAGGTCAAATGGATCATCGGGACCGGTGGGGCTCTCACCAGGATGGCTGCCGGGCGGCGGATTTTGGAGAGTTTGCGGGTGGAGCAGGTTACGAGAAGGCTCTTTCCTTTGACAACGGCCAGGGTGGTTATCGACGAAAAGTACCTGATGGCCCCTCTGGGCGTGATGAGCGAGCACCACCCGCGCGAGGCGCGCCAGATTTTGCGGCAGCTTTTGAATCCCAAATGACCACTTGAAAGAGTTGTACCTGTTGCGGAATAGCTCCAAACGGGAGGAGGTGCAGGCAGATGAACCAAGATTCTCACCCCAATTTTTATCAAACAATGCAGTCTCTGGTGCTGGAGCTGATTCAGACTTCCAGCATCGTCAAGACCGCCGGGCAGTTTGAAATCGCGCAAAAGATTTACGAATACCTGGCGCAGGCGCCGTATTTTCAGCGTTTCCCGCAGCACCTCCGTCTCCTGCCGGTGCCGCAGGTCTCTGGCGCCAACGTGATCGCTTTAGTAAAAGGATCCCAGACCCGGAACACCCAGGGCGTCCAGGGTACCCAGACCATGGGCGTTCAGAGCCTAAATTCAGGCGCCTCGAACAGGGAGACAGTGATCCTCATCGGTCATCTGGACACAGTGGGGATCGACGACTACGGCGCGCTCAAAACTTATGCACTCCAGCCCTTTCAGCTTTCCCAAAGGCTTCGGGACGTCAGGCTCAGCCCCGAGGTGGAAGAAGATCTCCAGTCCGGCAAGTATCTCTTTGGCCGTGGCTCCCTGGATATGAAGGCCGGGGTGGCTATTCAGACCGTAGTTACGAAGAGGTTATCCGAAGAAGCCGGTCAATTCGCCGGGAACGTCGTCCTGGTGCTGACTCCGGATGAGGAGGGGGATTCCGCGGGGATCCTGGCCGCGCTGCCGTATCTCCGGGAACTGGCTGCAAAGGAGGGCTTGCGTTACCTGGGAGTGATCAACACCGATTACACGGCGCCGCGCTTTCCCGGTGACGATGCTTTCTATGTCTACTGGGGCGCGGTAGGGAAACTGCTTCCCACTTTTTACGTGGTTGGCAGGGAGACCCACGTGGGAGAGGCGTTTGACGGCTTTGACGCCAACCTGCTCAGTTCGGAGTTGATGCGACTGATCGACATGAATGTGGATCTCTGCGACGAGGCGGCGGGCGAGGTGGCGTTGCCGCCGGTTTCCCTCAAGCAGCAAGACCTGAAGCTGGAATATACGGTGCAAACTCCTTTTGCGGCGGTTCTCTACTTCAACATGGCCACTCATGCCGCATCCCCCGGTGTGATTTTGGAGCGGTTGCGCGCCAGGGCGGTCACGGCTTTTGAGAATGTGATCACCTATCTGAACAGCCAGTACCGCCGCTATTGCGACCGGATCGAGCACGACTACCGCCCTCTGCCGTGGAAGAGCCAGGTGTTTACTTATGAGGATCTGTACCGGCAGGTTCGGGCTGTGCGGGGTGAGGTCCTGGACAGGTCTTTGGATGACCTCGTGCAAAAGCTCATTCGGCCGGAGGGCAGAGGCGACGCTAGAACAGGCGGCGATGGAGCGGGCGGAATAGACGAGCGAAGGCTCAGCCTGGCGATTGTAGAGGAGGTCTGGCGGCAGAGTGGCTTGCGCGGCCCAGGCGTGGTGCTCTTCTTTTCGCCTCCTTACTACCCACATATCGGCGTGCCGCAGTGGGAACCGGCAGGAGGGGTGGAGGCGGCTTTGCGGGGCGGCGCTGCCCGGGATGCACCCGCCGGGGATGCGTCTCTCCAGTACGCACAAGCCAGGTTTTACGGCGCCGCGGAGCGCATGTTGCGAAAGACCGTGCAGCGCGAGCAGTTGCGCATCGAAAAACGCTATTTTTACCCTTACATCTCCGACATGAGCTTTTTTGGCCTATCGGGCCGGATTCCCGGAACCAGGGAGTTCATCGCCAATACACCGGCATGGGGGCGGGGCTACCATCTGGCGATCCAGGAGAACGAGGGCCTGCTCTTGCCAGTTGTAAACATCGGCCCATATGGGAAAGATGCTCATAAGATGTCCGAACGTGTGCTGGTGGATTATTCATTCCGGGTAGTCCCGGAGATGGTTTACGGAATGTTGACGGAGATCTTCGACGAACAACAAACAGGGAACAAAAGAGGGGACAGGTGAATGCTATGGAAAAGACGCGCGTGCTGATCATGGGGGCGGCGGGACGGGATTTTCACAACTTCAACGTCTATTTCCGCAACAACCCCAACTACGAGGTGGTGGCCTTTACTGCCACGCAAATTCCGGATATCGAGGGGCGGCAGTACCCGGCGGCGCTTGCCGGGGAAGGGTACCCAAAGGGCATTCCCATCTATTCCGAGGAGGAGATGCCCAGGCTCATCAAGGAATTGAAGGTTGGGCAGGTGGTCTTTGCCTATAGCGATGTGTCCCACGAATACGTGATGCACAAAGCTTCTCTGGTTATGGCCAACGGAGCTGATTTCCGGCTGATGGGGCCCGAGACCACCATGCTCAAGTCCACCAAACCGGTGGTGGCGGTCTGCGCGGTGCGGACCGGTTCCGGCAAGAGCCAGACCACCCGCAAGGTGAGCGAGATCCTCAAGGCCATGGGCAAGAAGGTGGTGGCCATCCGACACCCGATGCCTTACGGCGATCTGGCCAGGCAGGTGGTGCAGCGCTTCGCGGAATACGCGGATCTGGACCGGCACAAATGCACCATCGAGGAGCGGGAGGAGTACGAGCCGCATATCGACCGCGGGGTGGTGGTCTACGCCGGCGTCGACTACGAGAAGATCCTCCGGGAGGCCGAAAAGGAGGCCGACGTGATCCTGTGGGACGGCGGCAACAACGACACATCTTTTTACAAGCCCGACCTCTACATTACAGTGGCCGACCCGCACCGGCCGGGGCATGAGGTGACCTACTTCCCCGGCGAAACCAACGTGCGGATGGCGGATGTGATCATCCTCAACAAGGTGGAGACCGCCAATCCGGAGAATGTGGCCAAGACCATTTACAACATCCGGCAGGTCAATCCGGAGGCGACGGTTATCGAGGCGGCTTCGCCGGTGTTTGTGGAGGATGTGGAGGCGATTCGCGGCAAGCGGGTGCTGGTGGTGGAAGATGGGCCCACGCTCACCCATGGCGGGATGACCTACGGGGCGGGCGTGATCGCGGCGCGCCGGTTCGGCGCGGCGGAACTGGTGGATCCCCGGCCATGGGCGGTGGGTTCCATCGAAGGGACCTACAAAAAATACCCGCACATCGGTGCTTTGCTGCCGGCCATGGGCTACGGCGACAAGCAGGTTCGGGAGCTGGAGGCCACCATCAACAAGGTGGATTGCGACACGGTGGTCATTGGCACCCCCATCGACTTGAGAAGGGTGGTCAAGATCAACAAGCCGGCCATCCGGATTCGCTATGAATTGCAGGAGATCGGGGAGCCCAACCTGCAGATGGAGCTGGCCCACTGGGTGAAGAACGGATACAGGTATTGATTACTTGCGGGGAGAACCCTCCTTAAGGATAGGGATTGGTGGTAGCTTCTATCTCAGGGGAAAGGCACAGGGGCGGTTATAATCATGCCGCCCCTGTTTCCTTGTGCGCCCGGCACGGGCGCGCGACTAGCAGGTGAGAGACCTGTACGGAGGTTGGCTGCACCAACCGTTAGCCAAAGGCAAGGGTGTCCGTCGCGAGGCGGAATCTGAAGGAAGCCGGAGGCAAATCCCCGACCCGAGGACCATGAACCCAAAGAGA
>JBLNCV010000013.1:0-4353 GCA_050260975.1 Syntrophothermus sp.
TATCCACCGCTTCAATCAGAACCCCCGCCGGTAAAAGCATAGAAGCCGTTCTTCCCAGGCGCGGGGCAGAGCGTAAACCGGCGAAGTTTCTGGCACATGGAAAAGATGTCCGGCGCATCCGCAGTCGCTGGCGCCGAAACGGGGTATGTAGCTTTCCGCCCCGAGCGCCTTGGACAAGGCAAGCGCGAGCTCGCATTCCGAGGGAAGCGCGGGGGAAGTTTCAGCGTTACCGGGAACAAAAGGCTTTTCATCAGAAGAATCCGGGGGCAACCAGGGCAGGATATCCATCCCCACCGGAACGGCTCTGGCCCGAAGCCAATCCACGTGCCAGTGAAAACGGCGGGGGCCCGTCCAGTGACGCCGTAAACGGTGTGGGAGGTTCCCGAAACCGGATCCGATGTAGGCATACAGTCCTTGCGCAAAGAGGTGTTCTCCAAGCCTGCCGGCGCGAATCACCTTAGTTTCAGGCAGGTGGAGCCATAAGATATATAGGCCGTTTGAAGGCAAAACCTGCCAATCAGGGTTGGAGTCAGGACTGGAAGCGGGGCCGGGATCGGGGCCAGGATCAGGGCCAGCGGCAAAACCAGGATCCGGTCCGGGGATGGTAACACCCGCGGCCCGCAAGAGAGGGCCCACAGCCCGCAAGGAAGGAGCTCCCGGCAAACCTCCTTCCCGAGAATCTTCCGGCAAATCTCTTTCCATTGTCGCCACCGTAAGAGGTCTTTCGGCATGTGGCCGGATCTCCGCCATCCTGAAGCCACGGCGCTGGTAGTACGGAATAAGGAGACGTTCCGCCACGCAATAAAGCCTGAGATGCCTTATCCCCGCTTTTTTCGCCTCTGCCGCGATCAATTCGAGAAGGGTCTTCCCAAAACCCTGTCCCCGATGGCCGGGAAGCACACCGAAACGCCCCAGCAGCCAGGTATCCGGCCCGTTCGGTTTGAGGCGCGCGATGGCCACCGGCTCCGGGAGCCTGGCAATCTGCCTCTGACACGAATGCAGCTGGGGCAGATGGACCGGATAATGGAACGAATGGTGCACCGGATGGTGCAGCTCAAGAACCAGAACCCGGCTTCCCCTTTCCAGGTCTTCCCGGATCTCCTCCTCGGTTTCCCGAGACGCGGACGGCGGGGGTAATAAGCTATGTTGAGCATGGTGAGGTTCCGAAAAGACCCTGCGGGTTATCCTGGCGATTAACGCTACATCCTCTTCTCCAACCTCTCTTATCACCAGCTGGTTGTCATCGGCTGACAAGGCATGCATCCTCCTGTCCTGGGGCATTACGCATCCTCCTTCTGTTTTCCAGTCAATTATATCACTCATCGCCCCTGCCGGGATCTGTCGGGATCAGATGAGCGGCATCTGGCAGGAATTTTTTTAATCCGGCAGGACATTTTTTGTCGCAATAGAAGATCAGCGTATGTGATCCGGACCGGAGCGTGCCTTTTTCTGGCGCGGGGAGGTGGCCAGGGCACCGGCACGCTTTACATCACAGTTTTAAAAGAACGGGGGGTTTCCGGTGGGACAGGTATACCAGTTTAAGGTAGCATTAAAGCATCGCAAAACGCTCTGGCGCCGTATTGAAATCGAAGGCGCCCAGACTCTTAAGGATTTTGACAGGATCATCCGGCGGGCCTTCCGGCACGATCCCCTCGATCATCTCAGCGAATTTTATCGCGGGCAGGTCTGGAAAGCCGGAGGTTTGGGAGAGATTAACCCTTCTGGTGGGGGACCGGGAGCCAAAAAGCGTATTGATCGTCTGGACCTCGCCGAGGGAGACAAACTGGAGTACGTCTACGATTTTGGAGATGACATACAACATGTCATAACCCTGGAAAAGATCACGGAACCCGCGGAAGCGGGCGCCTACCCCCGAATCATCGCGCAAAACAAGCCTCAATACCATTATTGCGAGGTATGTGACCAGGAAGGGAAAAAGACCGTCGCCACCTGGCTCTGCATTGCCTGCAGCGAGGAGGAGGGGCGATTCGTATATCTCTGCGAGGATTGCTTGGATGAAGAACACGAGGACCATTACGCCGAGGAGGTTGTTTATTAGGCTGGTTCCTTTTACCCCGGTTCTTCCCCGGCGATTTTCAGGCCCGTTCGGCGCCGGCAAGTTCTTTCAACGACTGCATCAGCTCTTCCAGCTGTTTAAAGCTCTCCACAATCTCGTGGATCCGGTGGTTCTGGTCTTCGATGCCAGCCATAACCTCTTCCACAGAAGCCGTGCTTTCTTCCGTGATGGAAGCGATCGACTGGGCCTCATTGGCGATGGTATGAGAGAACCCCTTCAGCTGCAACACCATCCCTTCCACCTGCTTTGCTTTTTCGGCAGACTTTCCGGAATTGTCCGCGATCTGGTTCAGCACTTCCTCCGCCTTGCACCTGGCTTCCACACTGGCTGATACCGCCTTTTGCTGCGAATTGATCTGCTCTGCAACCGCCCTGGTTTTTACCTGATTCGCCTCCAGTATACTGGCAATATCTTCGGTAGCCCTCCGGGAGTTTTCGGCAAGTTTCATTACTTCCGAGGCGACAACCGCAAAACCTCTCCCGTGCTCCCCCGCCCTGGCCGCTTCTATAGCGGCGTTTAAAGCCAGGAGATTGGTTTGCTGGGCGATATTGTTGATGGTATTTGTGATGGTCCCAATTTTCTCAGACTGTTTGCCAAGAGCTTCCATCAAATCCACTGTGTTGCCGATACTTTTGCTCAGGCTATCTATTGCCGCAGACAGGGCTTTGACCTGATCCCTTCCCAGGCTCGTGACTTCCACCGTCCGGCTGGAAAGGTCATTCAGGGTTGCGGAAACTTCGGCCACGGACTGGACGGCTTGATCAAGCTTGACCATTGAGACACTGATGTCATTGACGCTCCTTGCTTCCGACTCAATGCCGCTGGCAATGCCGGAAAACGCGGCGGTGACCTCCTTGGATATTTGCCCCGTTGCCGTGACATTCTCCTTTAAAGCAGAGCTGAAACGGCCTAACACGTTTACGGAGTCTTTAATCCGCTTCAAAATCGCCTCGATCCTGTTTTTGGCGGATAAAGCCTCTTTTTGGTTTGCCTCCAGTTCCTTGCGCATTCCCAGCCCTATTTGACTCTGCGCAATCAGCAAGCTCGTGATCAAAATCAGGTACAGGTTTAAAGGCACAAGTGTCTTGGAAGGGGCACCCGCAAACAGTGTCTCCCTGTACTGCAAAAAGGAGAAATTTGTTAGAAATAACCCCATTAACCCCGACAGCAGGATCGGGCGATAGTCGTGGTATAGCGATACCATGGCCAAGCTGAAATAGATGACTAACACATTTGCGAATGACGTTGATCCCTTTGAGGAGGAGAGTATCGCGAATGAGAAGAGACCGGTGGCGGCAGCTACGATGTACCTGAGATGAAAGACCATCTTCCGCTTCCAGACGAGGAAGGTAATAAATCCGGTCAGCAGGGTGCCATATACCGCAATCACTTCAATCATCTTGATCTCCATCTTGTTGCCGACCTCAATTATTACCGCCAGCGCCAGGGAAAACCACAACAACTTGACCAATAAGATGTTCCGCTTGTGCACGGCCTCAGTATCCCGCATTATATCCTGCATCTCCCCCACCGCCTTTCAATTATTTTCATTATTATTGTCGGTTAAAATATTTCGCATTTAATACTTGAGTTTGGTGACATTTTTTACCAAACCTCCATGGATCGGCGTTTTCCAATTAGGGGCGGTCAGTAGCGTCTGTTATTCCGTTATAATGTGTAAAAATGGCTGAAACCCATGAAGGCTAGCCTTGGGACAAAGGAGCCTGTAAAAACAGAAGTGCCTCAATCCGAGGCAGCTTAGCAAAGGCGATCATTACCAGAGGATAATTTAACACTAAACCGGACTTGACCCCCCATCCTTTGAAACATCTTGCAGAAATTCCTCAAAAAGCCCCAATCCCTTATTAAACTTTTCTTGGGACTGCCCAAAGCCCACTCTGAAATGCCCTTCCGCCCCAAAAGTACTTCCGGGCAAGAGCAGAACATTTTTTGCCTCGACCAGCCGCCGGCCGAACTCCTCCGAAGACATAGTATCCCCGGTCGTTCTGACAGCCCCAGCAACCCTGCCACTCCCCAGGAGGTTGTACCTCGGAAACGCCGTAAACCCACCCCTGGGCTTGACCCAGGAGAGAATCCCCCGGTGTTTCTCCACAAACGCCTCAAAAGCAGCCAGATTCTCCCGCGCAATGGCCAAATTCCGCCCCAGCAACTCTTCCTTGTGCCGCAGCGCCACCGTGGCCAGAAATTCGCTGGGGGCGGAGTTGCACATCGTCGTGTAATCCCGCAGCGCCGAGCAGGCCGACAGCACCCGCCGG
>JBLNCV010000014.1:0-4400 GCA_050260975.1 Syntrophothermus sp.
CCCGAAGGGAGTGAGGCGGATGGAGTTCATCTCGATCGGTACGTCCTCCAATGTAGCGCCGGTACGGTCCCGGCTGCACGGGGAATTTTCCTTGTTACAGGATGAGGGAGTTCTCTTAAAGATAGATGAACGGCTAAGCGGCGACATGACTTTTTTTGGTTGCAGTCTGACCCCGATTGGCAAAATGCCTACAAAAGATATGGACAAGATCCTGCGGTATTATGTGGCCAGCGCAATCGCCGATCTGATTGTCAACGATTTTCAACTGGGATTTTTGCCAAAGATCCTTAAAAGTCATTACGCCAACTTTACCGAAGATGAAAAGCAGCAGATTCTTCTTCGGGCCAGGGTACTTTTAACGCATAATACGGAAACTGGAGAAGAAGATGTCATTCAGCTTATTAACAGGCGCAACCAGATCTTGTATAAAGTGCTGGACTATTTGAACGCAAACAACGAACTGGTTATTGAGGGGTTTATCAGGTTTTGGTTAAAAGATTACTTCCAGGAACTTTGCGAGGCGGTGGACAAGGCGGTAGACAGCTTCGTAATAGACAGGGAATACCAGGAGTTTATCCGCCTTTTGAAGACGTTCGTGGATATTCAGGAACCCCGTGCGGATAAGGTCCACGTGATCGTGCGCACATCAGGGCTTTTTCGATTGCTGGATGAAGACGGCGACATTGTGGAGAACGAATATCTCGAAGGTTTTGTGCTGGATCTGGTACAAAACCAGGCGGATTACGACGATCTCCTGGTAAGTGCGCTGATTACCGTCGCACCGAAAAAGATCGTCTTACATTTCCGCCGGAGCCGTGATGTCGCTCAAACCATCGTAAATGTCTTTGAGAATCGGGTCGAGTTTTGCCCCGGCTGCCGGATCTGCGAGGCTGAGCAAGGGAATGATTCCCCGTTATGGCGGCGGAGGTAACGCGCTTCCTTATCACGCCCTTGATTGGTGCTGTAATTGGTTGGATTACCAATGTAATCGCTATCAGGATGATCTTTCGTCCCCGCCGGGCCTTTCGTATTCCGCTTATAAACTACAGTTTTCAGGGGCTCTTGCCCAAACGCCGGGCTGAATTTGCAAGGAGTATCGGCAAGACCGTGGGAGAGGAACTGTTACCGGTTGAAGATCTGGTGGACAGGCTTCGCCGGAGCAATTTGAATGTGGCGATCTGCGATGCAATCTACGCGTATCTTGAGCAACGGCTTGAAGCCAGCCTTCCGGGGTTTTTACCTTCAAATCTGCGTTCTGCCGTGAGCCGCTTTCTTCGCCACGCTGTGGGACGGGAAGCCGTCTCTTTGGTAGAAAGTTTACTGGAGCGGGCGGAAGAGAGGTTGAGGAACGAGGCCGATATCGGCCGGATGGTGGAAGAAAAAGTTCTTGCTTTCGACTTTGACCGGTTGGAAAAGCTGGTCATCTCCGTAGCGGCCAGGGAACTCAGGCATATCGAGGTGTTGGGGGCGGTCCTGGGATTTCTTATAGGTCTGGGCCAGGCTGCGGTTATGGCCTTGCTATAAGTTTCCAGGAAAACTTTTGTCAGGATCGGAGGATTCTGGAATTATAAGGGCGAAATTTCTTAAAAAGGGCTAGCTTTATGCCGATTCAACACACTGGATCCTTGCAAGTTAATCAAAGTACAAATTTTGCAGGAAAGGTGGATGAAGAGATGTCTTTCAGAAGGGTTTTGGCACTAATAGTGGCAGTCGTTTGCATTGCGGCGCTGCCAATGACTGCTCTGGCGGCCCGGCAGGGTGATCAAGCTCGGGCATGTGGTGAATGAGCGGGATGGCTTCCACGTCGCAGCCACGAAGTTCAAAGAATTGGTGGAGGCAAGGACCAATGGCGAGATTACCATTGAGATCCATCCCAACGCGGAACTTGGCGATGAGCGGACGTTGCTTGAGGGCATGCAGATGGGCACCATCGATATGGGTGTGATCACCAACGGCCCGGTGAGCAACTTTGTGCCAAAGATCGCCGTTTTTGAGCTTCCGTTCTTGTTTAGCAGCCCCGAAGAGGCTTATTATATTCTGGACGGCCCCATCGGCCAAAAAATGCTGAAAGAGATGGAGAACGCCAGGCTCAAAGGATTGCCTATGCGGAGCGGGGATTCCGGAACCTGACCAACTCCAAACGGCCGGTGAAACAGCCGTCGGACATCAATGGCTTGCGGATCCGGGTGATGGAAAACCCGGTCTACCTCGCAACCTTCAAGGCGCTAGGCGCCAACCCGGTTCCCATGGCCTGGACCGAGGCATTGACCGCCCTTCAACAAGGGGTCATCGACGGGCAGGAGAACCCGGTAAACGTCATCTATGCGTTCAGGCTTTACGAGACCCAAAAGTATCTTTCCCTCACCAGGCATACTTATGCGCCTGCCTTGTTTGTCATGAGCTTGAATCTGTACAACTCCCTTCCGGCCGATGTACAGAAAATCCTTGTCGAATCCGCCCAGGAAGCCGCCAAATACGAGCGTAACTGGAATGCTTCCCAGGAGGCCACCCAGCTTGAGGCCATCAAAAAGAATGGGATGCAGGTAATCACCCCCAATCTGGCTCCGTTCAAGAAAGCGGTTCAACCCGTTTACAACCAGTATGAAGAGAAGTTCGGCGGCCTGATCAATGAGATCCAGGCGGCCCTGGCCAAGCGAAAAAAATAAACCCCGGGATTGCCGTCGGTAGCCCGCCGGCAGCGTATGGTCCGGTTATTTGAACAGGAGTCCGGCAAGAGAAGCCGGACTCCTGTCGTTGCTTAAATCCATATGATATATTTGAGAAATATTATTTTTTACGGGGAGGGAGTATAGTGCCGGCACTGAAGAGCGTGCATGGTGCGGTGAAGCGATTCAGCGGGCTTTTGAACACGGTGGTTACGTGGCTTACGTTTGTGTTAATCACCGTGATGACCTTGACAATCACCGTTGAAGTAGTTTTCCGGGTCTTCTTTTCGGCCCTCACCTGGACGGAGGAGCTTTCCAGATATCTTTTGGTGTGGAGTTCTTTCCTGGCGGCCAGTATCGGGTTTTACCGGGGCTCGCACATCGCGGTGACCTTTGCGGTTGCCGCCTTCAAGGGCAGAGTGCGGCGGGGATTTTCGATCCTGGCTTACCTTCTGGCGGAACTATTTTTTATCGTCGGGTTCGTCCACGACATAAACCTAATTGGTCTTCAGGTCTTCCAGATCTCGCCGGCCCTGGGTTTGCCCATGAAGTACATCTATGTGGTCATACCGGCGGGCTTTATGATCATGACGATCCACACGCTGGACAAGATCATGGACGAATTGGCCGGTATGGCTGTGAAAACAGCGTCGAGGCCAAGTGCCCAGGGTATGGCGCAGGGGGGCGAATAGGGTGGCCTGGATACTTTTTGGAGGTCTGTTTCTGTTTTTGCTTCTCGGGGTGCCGATCGCTCTCCATCGGATTATCGTCTTTTCTGGTGTTGATCACCAAGAATATTTCGCTTCTGGTCATCCCGCAGCGGATGTTTGCCGGAACGGACTCCTTCCCGCTGGTAGCGGTGCCTTTCTTCATCCTGGCCGGGGATCTCTTGGCCAAGGGGCAGGTTTCCAGGCGGTTGGTGGACTTTGCCGACTCCTTCCTCGGGTTTGTCAAGGGTGGCCTGTCGCTGGTGGCGGTGGTCGGGGCCATGTTCTTCGCGGGAATCTCCGGCTCCGGCGCCGCAGACACGGCGGCCATTGGGGCGCCTCTGATCCCGGAAATGGAGAGGAAGGGTTACTCCAAACCGTTTGCAGCGGCGCTGATCGCCGCCGCGGGAACCATCGGCGTGGTGATTCCCCCCAGCGTGCCGATGGTGCTTTATGCCGTAATCGCCGACCAGTCGGTGGCGAAACTTTTTGTGAATGGGTTCATCCCCGGGATACTGATGGGGCTCAGCCTGATGATTGTGGCCATCTACACGGCGTACAGGCAGAACTACCCCACTGGGAGCACTTTTTCGTGGTCCAATGTCTGGGACAAGTTCAAGAAATCCTTGTGGGGTTTGCTCACGCCGTTGATTATTCTCGGCGGAATCTTTTCCGGCTACTTTACCCCCTCCGAGGCTGCGGTAATCGCGGTGGATTATTCGCTGATCGTGGCGCTCTTTATCTACCGTGACCTGAAGCTCAAGGATATCTTCCAAATTGTTGTGAACTCAGCGGTGACCATGTCTCTGGTGATGCTGGTCATTGCCACCTCGAACATCTTCAGCTGGATTTTGGCCAACTGGAAGATCCCGGTGACGATTGCTAATTCGCTTCTGGCACTGACTGATAACAAGTTCCTCATCCTTTTGATGATCGATGCCATCATCTTAATTGCCGGCGTTTTTATGGAGACGGCTTCAGCGCTGATCATCCTGACGCCGGTATTTTTGCCGATTGTCACCAGCCT
>JBLNCV010000015.1:0-3446 GCA_050260975.1 Syntrophothermus sp.
ATCAGTCTTCCAGGATCTGTGACACGGTCACCAGTTCGAACCCTTTTTCCTTCAGGCGTTTGATCAACTCCGGCAAGGCCTTGAGCGTCGGTTCGGTGGGATGCATGAGCACCAGGGCGCCGTTTTTGGCCCTGGGCACGATCCGCTCGATAATCACTTCGGGCGCCGGCCTCTGCCAGTCAACGGTGTCCAGTGTCCACAAGATCGTCCTGAAACCAAGCTCCGCCGCCGTTTTGACCACCAGTTCGTTGAATTCCCCGGCTGGCGGAGCAAAGAGGCGCGACGGGCTGACCGGCAGCTTTTCCAGAAGCTTCTGATTGTCCATGATCAGGGCCTCGATCCCCGCCCGATCAAGCTGGTTGGCATAGTCATGGGTATAGCCGTGATTGGCGATCTCTTGCCCTTCCTGGGCGATCTTGCGGGTTAGTTCCGGAAAATCCTCCACCCAGGTGCCGGTGAAAAAGAAGGTGGCCCGGACATTCGCCTGGCGCAGCACCTCCAGGATTCCCGGGATGAACTCCTGCCCCCAGGCGACGTTGAACATCAGGGCCATTCGCCGGCGATCTTGTTTGCCGCTGTAGTGCGGCTTGAAGAAATCCTGCTTGATGCGCGGGATCACCGGCGTGGTCACGAAATCCACCGCTTCTTTCGGCCCCGCGGATAAGACCCTCTCCACGGTGGCGTCGATATCGACCACGCGGCCGACCACTTCCGGCGTAACACGCCCGGTTCGGGGGTCAATGAAGGCATCCTGCGCGCCGACCGTGACCTTTTTGGCCAGTTCCTGCACCCTGTCCCGCACCTCATCCGGCAGCAAACCGCCCATATCCACCCCGGCCAGCTTAATGCCCGGCTTCGTGCTGTTAAAAAAGCGTTTCCCCTCTCTTATGACCCAAAACCCGGCGATAATCAAAGCGGATAGGATAATGACAACCGCCAACGGGTAAATCTGTCGGCTGGTAATCACATACGACCTGATCCGGCGTCTTGCCATGGTCAAAACCCCCTTGCCAGCCTCTATCATCCCTGATAGGCGAGGCATCTCTTCCCAAAAGATCTCTATTCGCGAACCCAGGGGCCTAGACCAGGGGGCTGTGTTCTAAATTACTAAACTTTAGCCGAGAATTGCCGATAAACAACACGAGGGAAGGTTAGTTTTGCACCACTTGCAACAACACTTATGCTAACAATCGCACCAACGTACTTCTCAAACTCGAAATAACCTATCCGGCACCGCAAAACTTTTTAATCCTTCCTTCCCTCACTTATTTCAGCCATCTCCCGATCCGCTCGCATATCTCGCCCAGGTCCCCGCAAACGCGGCTGCATTCCGGTAGGGAATCCAGGAAGACCTGGCCGTAACTTTTTTGCAACACTCGCCGGTCCAAAATCACCACGCTGCCACAGTCCTCGCTGCTCCGGATCAGCCGGCCGAACCCCTGTTTAAATTTGAGCACGGCCTGGGGCAGCATGTATTCCGCAAAGGAGTTCCGCCCCGCTCTCTCCATCTCCTCCACCCTTGCCTCCACCACCGGTTCGGTGGGAACCCGGAAGGGTAGTTTGACCAGAATTACACAAGATAGCGCCTCTCCGGGGACGTCCACGCCCTCCCAGAAGCTGTCCGTGGCAAAGAGCACCGAATGCACCTGGTCGCGAAATCGGCTGATAAGCTGGTGCCGCGGGGCGTCACCCTGCTTGAAAATGGGCCAGCCATGTTCCCGCCAGATCGGGTCGGCAGCCAGTTGGGCCGTAACCTTCCGGTATACCTTCTGCATGGCGGCATAGGACGTGAAAAGCACAAAAGCCCGGCCGCGAGAGGCGACAAGGATCCTGCCGATGGCCTGAGCGGCCGCCTCCTCGAAAGTTTCACTGCGGGGATCCGGCAAATCCATGGGAATGCCAATGAGCACCTGATCGCGATAATGGAACGGGGACTGGTATACAGCCTCCACCATTTGATCGGAATCGAGTTGATCCATGCCCAACCTTGATTTAAGATAGGCAAAACTCTGGCCCACGGTGAGAGTCGCCGAGGTAAGCACCACGCTCTTGGCCGGCAGAACAATCTGCGCCAAAAACTCGTCGGCAATCCTTATGGGCGCCGCCTGCAACCTCGTGGTCTCCGCCGGTTGGCCGGCGCGGAATTCCACCCAGTACACACTTCCTGGATCCGTCCCATCGACAATATAGTCGATAGCCTGGATCGCGGCAGCCACCCGGCCCCGCACCGCCGACAATTCGATCAAGAAGGCCGCCCATCCTTCCGCCGGCTCCGCGCCCAACGATCCCAACTCGGCGGCCAGGGATTCCAATTGCCCGTCCAGGGCTCGTAAAGCGATCAGAAGTTGTTCGGCCGCCGGGGCCAGATCCTCGGTCCAGCCGGGCAACCGGCGGTGGAAGTCCCGGATTCGCAATCTGATCTCCGCCGAATCGCCGTAACGGCTTGCGCCAGGCCCGACTTCAAGGCCGGGCAAGCGAGTTTCCGCGGCCTCAACTTCCCCGACTGCAAAACGGCCCGCCGCGGCAAAAAATGCGTTGTTGGCCTCATCCACCAGGCGAAGAGCATCAGGTATCCGCTGTGTCAACCGGGTTTCCAAAGACGTCAAAGCTTCTGTGTCGGCTGTTTCCAGGTCGCACTGCCGGATCTTCGCCCGGATCCCCGGCAACAGGCCGGTAGCTCTGAAGTGCTCCCGTTTGCCCGCGGTTGCCGCCCGGCCGGCCGCCCCCTCCCGGCTGCCTCCCGCCGCCCCGACGGACACCGCCGCCGTGCTGGATGGGGCAGCCTGGCGCACACCTTTCCGGAGCAGACGGCCCATCAATTGCCCTATCTGGTAGCGGGAAACAGAGCACCCAAAGTATTCGGTGGCGACATTCTCCACATTGTGGGCCTCATCAAAGATCACATACCGATAGCGCGGCAAAACCGCCACTTCGGCGTCGACGCCCAAAGCCCGCCGCACCGCCACATCCGCAAAGAACAAATGGTGATTGACCACCAAGATGTCGGCTTCCAGAGCCTCTTTGCGAGCTTTGGTCACAAAACAGTCGGCAAAGAAGGGACAATCGTTGCGCAAACAGGTCTCACTTTCCGCGCATACCCTCTCCCACAGTTGAAAGGACGGCTCCTGTTCCAACTCGGACCGGCACCCCGTCCGCGCATCTTCTGCCCAGCCGGCCAGCCTGGCCAATTCCACGGCTTCTTGCGGATCAAAAAGGTCCAATGTTTCCGAGAGAGCCATCTGCAACTTGCGCCGGCAGACGTAATTGGCTCTCCCCTTTACCAGAACCGCTTTGAAATCTATTCCCAGCCACTGTTGCAAAAACGGGATGTCTTTAAAGATCAACTGTTCCTGGAGGTTGATGGTGTTGGTGGAAACCACCACCTTTTCGCCGGTAGCCCTGGCCCAGTACACGGCCGGAATCAGATAAGCCAGCGATTTCCCGGT
>JBLNCV010000016.1:0-8620 GCA_050260975.1 Syntrophothermus sp.
GGCTTTCCGGCGCTGGTTGCGGTTTTAGCGGTGTCGGTGGCGTTGGCGGCGGCCCTACCAATCTATGGTTACGCCGGCCGGGCGCTGGCGGCGGACGAAGGGCCTGTAGTACTTACTGTAAATGGGGAAGCAATTACCGGCAGTGATTTTTACCAGGAACTGGAGAAACGGGCCGGCCGGCAGGTACTGGAGCAGATGGTCCTGGACCGGCTTATCCGGCAGGCGGCAAAGGAAGCCAGGCTCAGCGTAGCGGATAAGGAAGTCAAGGCCGAGGTGGAGAGGATCAGGGCCAACTTTCCCAGTGATCAGGAGTACAAGGCCGCCCTGGCCAAATACGGCATGACCGAGCAGGATTTGAACGACCAGGTGGGCCTTAACCTGCTTTTAAAAAAGCTGGGCGAAAAGGATGTCAAAGTTAACGAGGAAGACGTAAAGAAGTATTACGAAGAGCACAAGGAGGAGCTTGGGGAACCGGCCAAGGTGCGGGCCCGCCATATTCTGGTGGACACCCGGGAAGAAGCGGCGGAGATTCTTAAGTCCCTCAAGGGTGGCGCCGACTTTGCCAAACTGGCGCAGGAGAAGTCCAAAGATCCGGGCTCGAAGGATAATGGCGGCGATCTGGGTTTCTTTGAAAAGGAGCAGATGGTGCCGGAGTTCGCCGAAGCGGCCTTTGCCCTCAAACCGGGCCAGTTGAGCGACCCGGTGCAGACCCAGTTCGGCTTCCACATCATCAAAGTGGAGGAACGCATTGAAGCCAAACCGCCAGCTTATGCCGATATCAAGGAGAAGATCCGCAACGAGCTCGTCAGCTCGCGGGCCAAATCTCCGGATCAGGTGGTCAAAGAGTTGCGCGAAAAAGCCAAGCTGGAGACCAAATGGAAACGGTACGACGGCACGTTGTTCAAGACCGCTCCGGCTGAAGAATAGTTTCAATCAAGAATGACAGACTAATCCCGATGAGAGTGGTCGGGAGGTACCCCCGGTGTCGGAACACACGCTGGTAGTCGTTTATGGGGCGGCGGCGGGTTTTTCCCTCTTTTTTGGCAGCCTGTGGGCTCTGGCGATGGAGATGACCAAAAAGACGCTGGCTGCCATTTTGGCCTTTGGAGCCGGGGTGTTGATCAGCAGCCTCTCCTTTGGGCTGATGGAAGAGGCGTTCAGACACGGGGGGTTTGATGCGGCGATTATCGGGCTGGCCGCGGGCGCGCTCCTTTATTACGGGTTGCACCAGTTTTTGAGCCATCATCCCGGGCATAAGGGTTCCCATGCTCACGGAAAGGATTCCGGCAAAAATACCGGCGCGGCAATCGTCCTCGGGGCGCTTTTGGACGGCCTTCCGGAGCAATTTGCCATCGGTTTTGGCATCAAAGCGGGATCAAACCTGGGCTTACTGGTGATGGCCGCGGTGTTTCTCAGCAACCTGCCGGAGTCCATTGCCGCCACGAAGAACTTGATCCGGGACGCGCCGCCTTTTGCGGTGGTAAGACTGTGGCTTCTGATTGGGGCGATCTCGACGCTGGCGACACTGGCCGGCTATTCTTTCGCGGAGGTTATCCCGGGGGATCTCCTCGGCGGGGTGATGGCTTTTGCCGCCGGGGCCGTGCTGGCCATGATTGCCGATACCATGCTGCCCGAGGCTTTTGCGGACGCCGGGCGCCTGGTGTCGTTGGCGACGGTGGCCGGATTTTTGACTTCGTTTATCATCTCGCGACTTTAAAGGAGGTGTCAAGAGGGTGAGCAGGCAGGAGACCACACTTAGAGTGGATGGCATGACCTGCGGCCATTGCGCCGGGACTGTGGAGAAGGCGGTAAAGAGCCTGAAAGGCGTGGAACGCGCTTCGGTGGATCTGGCCAAAGGTTCCTTGCAGGTGGCTTACGACCCCGATCAGGTTGGGATTTCCGACTTTAAGAGGGCCGTGGAAGAGGCCGGGTACGAGGTGGTAGGTTAGAAGTTCGTGGGATCCATTGAAAAGTCCCTGCGGCGGCAGTAATTGGAAACAATGGCGCCGGCGGGGACTTTTTTGCCGCCAGCAGGAGTTTAACTGTTGACCGGTGAAATGAAAGCAGAAGATCACATGCGGCAGTAAAAGGCAATGGTAATAACGCGGTAAAGCAGGGTGGAGGAATTGCAAGCATTCATCGGTGCTCTCAAAAAGACATTGACCGGCGCCTGGGAGAATCTTTGGGAGTTGATCCTCATCAACCTGCTGTGGTTGCTTTCCACCTTGCTGGTTGTGACCGCCGGGCCCGGACTTCTGGCTATGTTCTATCTTGCCACGCAGATGGCCCGGGAGAAACAGTACCGGGTTCTGGATTTCTGGCCCGCTCTGGGACGCTTTTTCTGGCGTGGGCTGGGGGTGGTGGCCATCTGGACGTTGCTTTTTCTGGCCATCTATGCTAACGTAGCTTTTTACCGGGATTTTCCGATCAAATGGGCTGCGGCCGTTGCGGGTGGGCTTTGGTTCTACCTCTTCCTCTTCTTTCTGATGATGCAACCTTACTGGTTCTGGTGGATGACCGCGGAGGGAAAGGGACTGTGGAGGGCCGCCAAGGCTGCTGCCTGGCAGGTGCTGGCGAATCCATGGTTCTCCATACTTCAGTTGGTAATGGCGGCCCTGGTGCTGTTGGCTGTGAGACGCTGGGCGGCATTGCTGTTTCTTGTTTTTGGAGGGCTGTTGGCGCTTTTCGGGGCCAATGCGGCGATGGGGGCCCCGCTGCGTTATCCCGCGCAGACGACAGATGAAGATCTAAATGGAGGAACTTCTGATGCATAACGCCGTGGAGGCCGGCCAGCGCTTACGCGCCGCAAAGCCGTTTGAAGATTTTTTGAAAGGATTGAACGCCGCACTCCCGATTGTCGTCGGCTATCTGCCCATTGCGGTAACCTACGGCCTTCTCGGGCTCTCCTCGGGCCTTCCCGGATGGGCGGTGATCGCCATGTCGGTCCTGGTATACGCCGGGGCCAGCCAGTTCATCGCGGCCAATCTGGTGGCCTTGGGGGCGTCTGTTCCCCAGATTGTCCTGACCACCATGGTCGTCAATATCAGGCACCTCTTGATGAGCGCCTCGCTGGCCACCAGGGTAAGGCAGCTTCGCCGGGCGGTGGCTGGGCTTATTGCCTTCGGGGTAACCGATGAGACATTTGTAGTGGCCATGACCCATGCCGGTGGAACAAAAGAAGAACCCGCGCCACGGCTAACCGCACTGTTTTTGCTGGGTTTGAACCTTTTTGCTTACCTCTCCTGGGTTGGCGGGACGGCGTTGGGGGTCTTTGTGGCGGATTTGCTTCCGGTTTGCCTGGTTTCCGGTCTCACGGTCGCGCTGTACGCGATGTTTATCAGCCTCCTGGCGCCACAGGTAAGAGCGCTGCGGGAGGTGGGGCTCATCGCCTTCCTGGCTGCGATACTCAATTATGTCCTGGGGCTTTTTTTACCAGGATCCTGGCCGATTGTGCTGGCTACCGTCGCCGCTTCCAGTCTTGGGATGTGGCTGCCGGAGCCGCCGGCTGCCAGCGGAGGGAGTGAAGCTTCATGAGTAAATGGATATGGTTGGTTTTGGGGATGGCCCTGGTGACCTATTTGCCGCGTATGTTGCCCCTGGTCGGCCTGCAAGGGTTTTCGCTGCCGCCAAGGGTACGCCGCTGGTTGCAAAATGTGCCCTATGCCGCCCTGGGCGCCTTGATCTTCCCCGGCATTCTCACGGTTCAAAAGGGGCACCCTGTGGTGGGGGCGGCCGGAGGCCTGGCAGCGGTGGTCTTGGCGCTGGCGACCCGCAATATCATTGTTACCGTATTGGGTTCCATCGGGACGGTTTACGCTGTGAAGGCGCTGTTGCAGATTCCTTAAGGAGGAGGATCTTCGATGCGGCAACGGTATTCCCGGCAAATCTTCTTTCCGCCGGTTGGGCAGGCGGGGCAGGAGCGGATCCGGCGGAGCTCCGTGCTGGTGGTGGGCGCCGGCGCCCTCGGCTCGGTTTTGGCCAATAATATGGCCCGGGCCGGTGTGGGGCGGCTGCGCATTGTAGATCGGGATTTTGTGGAAGAGAGCAATCTGCAACGGCAGATCCTTTATGACGAAGAGGATGCGGCTCAAACTCTGCCCAAGGCGGTGGCCGCCGTGGAGAAGTTACGAAAGATCAACTCCGAGGTGGATTACGAGCCGGTCGTGGCAGATGTAAACTCCACCAACGTGGAGGAACTTTTAACCGGTTTTGACCTGGTACTGGACGGCGCCGACAATTTTGAGGTCCGGATGCTGATCAACGACGCCTGTGTCAAACACGGCGTTCCCTGGATTCACGGCGCCTGCGTGGGGAGCCAGGGGCTGTCTTTTGATGTCCTCCCCGGGGAGACCCCCTGTTTCCGGTGTATCTACCAGGATTCGCCGCCGCCTGGGTCGACGCCGACCTGCGATACGGCGGGGGTCATCGCACCGATTGTAAATATCATCGCGTCCATCCAGTCGGCGGAGGCGCTGAAACTGCTGGTGGGCGACCAGGAGCATCTGAGCCGGGATCTGGTAAGCGTGGATGTCTGGGAGAACAGCTTTGAGCGGATCGACCTCTCCAATGCCAGGCGCCCGGAGTGCCCGGCCTGCGGGGAAAGGCGGTTTGAGTTTCTGGAGGCGAAGAGGGGCTGGCTTTCCATGTCTTTATGCGGCCGCGATGCCATCCAGGTTGCTCCACCCCCCGGGGGAAAGGTTGACCTGGTTGAGGTGGCCCAACGCCTCAGCCGGTTGGGGGAGGTCTCCCGCAACCCATTTCTGCTCAGGTTCCAGGCGGATGGCCGTGAAATGGTGCTTTTCGGGGACGGACGGGCGGTAATCAAAGGGACGAACGACGAAGCGGCCGCCAGGAGTTTTTACGCGAAGTACGTGGGCATGTAAAGAGGAGCCGGGAAATTTCGCAGGGGGAGTTTCAATGATCGAAAATATTGGTGTGAGCATTGGTCGCATGAGTGGCAATACGGATACCGGAAATGCGCCGGGCAGGCTGGAAAGCAAGATGGCCGCCTTGCGCGCCGGCCTCCGGGAGATGGGGAGCGTGGTAATCGCTTTTTCGGGCGGGGTGGACAGCACCTTTCTACTCAAGGTGGCCGTCGAGGAGCTTGGCGAGCGCGCGCTGGCCATTACCGCCGCTTCGGAGACCTATCCGTCCGAGGAACTGGCTGAGGCCAGGGAGCTTGCCGCTCGGTTTGGAGCCAGGCATCTGGTGATCGAGACTTCCGAACTTGGTATCGCCGGTTTTGCCGAGAATCCCCCCGATCGCTGCTACTACTGCAAGCACGAGCTCTTTTCCAAGCTCACCGAACTGGCCGGAGCCAACGGTTGCCGGTTTGTGCTGGACGGGGCCAACGCCGACGATGCTTTGGACTTCCGGCCGGGGCTTAAGGCCGGGCGTGAGCTTGGCGTGCGCAGCCCTTTGCGGGAGGCGGGGCTTGGCAAAAAGGAGATCCGCGAATTGTCCAGGCGGATGGGCCTTCCCACCTGGGATAAACCGTCGTTTGCCTGCCTTTCTTCCCGTTTTCCCTATGGGACGGCCATTACCGCCGAACGCCTCCGGCAGGTGGGAGAGGCGGAACGGTTCTTGCGGGGGCTAGGTTTTCGCGAACTACGGGTGCGTTACCACCAGGAAGTTGCCCGGATCGAGGTGGCCCGGCCCGATCGGGAAAAGGTTCTGGCGGTGGCGGATGTCGTTGTCGCTGAGTTCAAGCGGCTTGGTTTTGCTTACGTGGCTCTGGACCTTCAGGGGTACCGGACGGGCAGCATGAATGAACAGTTGCCTGAAAAAGAGCGCCAGCGGGCGCTGTAACCGGGAGGTCATTTTCGCAAAGGGAGGATGTGCCGTGACAGAGGAGATTAGCGTCTATTCGCGCAACAAAATGGATTTGATGCAACGCCTGAAACGGATTGAAGGCCAGGTCCGGGGGTTGCAGCGGATGATCGACGAGGACGAATACTGCGTGGATATCCTGGTCCAGGTGGCCGCCGTCCGGGCAGCCTTGACCAAAGTGGGGTTAACCCTGTTGGAGAGCCACACCAGAGGTTGCGTGGCGCGGGCGGTCAAGGAAGATCGGGGCGACGAGGCCATCGATGAAGTCATGGATGTAATCATGAAATTTATCAAATAGATTCTCCTGGAATCTAAAGTAACTGGAGAGCCTGCGTGGGAATAAATCTCCTGGATCAGGCGCAAGCTAAAAGCAGCGGGTACACCCGGAGAAGATTTGTTCAAAACCGGGTAGGCCGATGGAACGGAGAGGGTTACCCCTCTCTTTTTATTAATCGCCGGCCGCTGTTGCAAATATTCGACGAAAGGCTAAGGAGAAACGCGATGATCCAGTCAGAGATATTCCCTCTGGTGATAGCCGCCCTGGCCGGCCTGGCCATGGCTCTCCAGGGCAGCTTAAACACCCTGCTGAACAAGACTGTCGGTTTATGGGAAGCCACCTTTATCGTGCATCTGTTGGCGACGGCCACCGTCGCACTCTTACTGTTCCTGGGCGGAGTCGGGACGGGGGAACTGATGCGATTTGGGCGGGCCCCCTGGTATAGCTTTCTGGGCGGGCCCATCGGGGTGGCGATTACCCTGGGAGTAGTGATCGCCATCAAAAAGGTGGGGATGACCTATGCCACCACCTCGATAATTGTTGGGCAAGTGTTGGCCGCGATGATCATTGACCATTTCGGCTGGTTCGGCGTGGAGAAGCTCGCCTTTAGCGCCTTCAAACTGCTCGGCCTGGCTCTGTTGGCCATCGGGGCCAAGATTTTGTTAAGCTAGTTGGCTAATTGCAGGGTTCTGCCATAAGATGGCGAAGTTTATTGTATACACCATACAACCTGGTAGAGGTGAAGATGGCAAGATGGGCAGAACCGAAAAAGACCTGATAGGTTGCAAGGAGATCGCCGACGATGTTTATTATGGCATTCAGACCGTGCGCGCGGTGGAGAACTTTCCCATTACCGGCCAGAGAATCCATCCTTCGCTGATCCGGGCGATGGCTGTGGTCAAAAAGGCAGCCGCTCTGGCCAATATGGAGTGCGGCTACCTGAACGAGCGAATCGGTAAAGCCATTGTGCAGGCGGCCGAGGAGATCATCGCCGGAGAGTGGCATGGCCAGTTTGTGGTGGATCCGATCCAGGGCGGCGCTGGTACCTCGATCAACATGAATGCCAATGAGGTAATCGCCAACCGGGCCATTGAGATTATCGGCGGTAAGAAGGGTGATTACCTGGTTATTCACCCGAATACCCATGTGAATATGGCGCAGTCCACCAACGATGTCTTTCCCACCGCGGTGCGGATCGCGGCGATCACTCTGCTCAAGGGGGCGGTTCAGGGGCTTGAGGAGTTGGCCGAGGCTTTGCGCCAGAAGGAAAAAGAATTTGATCAGGTGGTGAAGATGGGGCGCACCCATTTGCAGGATGCGGTTCCCATCCGTTTGGGGCAGGAATTTGGCGCCTATGCCTGGGTGGTGAGAAGGGATGTCAGGCGGCTGTCCCGGGCCGAAGAGAGTCTCTTGGTGATAAATATGGGGGCTACGGCGGTTGGCACGGGGCTCAATGCGGACCCGGCGTATATCAAGGCCGTCGTGGGCCGGCTCCGGGAGCTTACCGGCTTTAACCTCCGGGTGGCGGAGAGCCTGGTGGACGCTACCCAAAACGTGGACGCCCTGGTGGAGGTCTCCGCCATGCTGAAGACCGCGGCCGTAAATCTCACCAAGATTGCGAACGACCTGCGCCTCATGGCTTCGGGACCCAGGGCGGGGCTGGGGGAGATATCTTTGCCGCCCATGCAGCCGGGGTCATCGATCATGCCGGGGAAGGTCAACCCAGTGATCGCCGAGGTGGTCAACCAGGCGGCGTTTCAGATCATGGGGAATGATCTTACGGTGACACTGGCCGCCCAGGCCGGGCAGCTGGAACTTAACGTCATGGAGCCCGTCTTGGTCTACAATCTCTTGCAATCCCTGGATATTCTGCGTAATGTGGCGGTAGTCTTCAAGCATCGCTGCATCGTTGGGATCAGAGCCAACGCGGAACGATGCCGGGAGCTTCTGGACAAGAGCGTCGGCGTGGTGACGGCTATCAACCCCCACGTGGGGTACGAGGTGGCGTCCCAGATTGCCAAAGAGGCGCTGATGACTGGGCGGTCCGTCCGTTCCATTGTTTTGGAGCGTGGGCTATTGACCCCGGAGGAACTGGATGTGATTCTTTCGCCGATAGAGATGACGGAGCCGGGCATCGCCGGGGCGTCGCTTTTGCGCAGGCCATGAAAGAAGGCAAGGATCGATATTCGAGTAAGGTAGCGGAACCTGAGGAGTTCCAGCTACCTTTCCTTTTTCGGATCAGGTTCCCAGCAAATACCCGTCCCTTTTTTGTAAAGATCTGCTTGTCTTTGTCCATGGGAAATGGTAAACTTGTATGAGGTTAGAGCCGGATTTAAGGCGTGTTCGCACACGGCTTGCTTCCAATTCTGCCATTTATGTTACGCCAATGACAATGTAAATGTTTGGTTATGTCGGACGCCGGCCACGCGGGCCGTACTTTTTTCTTTGATTCGGATCAAGGAGGACGTACTTACATGTCCAAGCCCCTTGTCCTGGCCTCGGCCAGCCCACGCC
>JBLNCV010000017.1:0-3790 GCA_050260975.1 Syntrophothermus sp.
CGGCAAATTCCACCCCGTAAGTGCTGGCGCCGGCAATAATCCCCGGATCTTCCGGGACGGCATAATACGAGTGGACGAAATAAAAAAAGGATTGATCGGGAATTCCCTCAAAAAGCGGATCCGGCCTTTGTAAGCGAACCTGGTTCCACCCGATCTGGGGGATCTTCCTGCCGGCGGGAAAACGAACCACGCGGCCAGGGAGGATATCAAGCCCGCAAGGAAAGCCTCGGCCAGGCCCTTGTTCCTCTTTCCCCCGCCTTTCCGGTTGCGCGCCCTCCTCGCTTTCGGTAAAGAGGAGTTGCAATCCCAGGCAGATTCCCAAAAAAGGCTTTCCCGAATGGATCGCTTGCGAAACCACGGGAACCAGGCCGGTCCTCTCCAATCCGTCCATGCACGCGGCAAAAGCCCCTACCCCGGGGAGAATCACCGCTCCGGCCGCCAAAATCTCGTCTGGCTGGCTGGCAATCAAGCTCCGGTGCCCAACCCTGGCCAGGGCCTTTTCCACGCTGCGCAGGTTGCCGGCCCCGTAATCAATGATGGCAACAGTACTCACCGCCATCACCTCACCCTCGCACCGTCGCCGAAGATATAGCTTGGAACACCGGAGGTTCGGTCTCAGTCAGACTGCCTTTGGTGGATGGGATGACCCCCCCAAGCCGGGGATCAAGGGCGGATGCCTCGTCCAGCGCCCGGGCCACCGCCTTGAAGAGCGCCTCGATCATGTGGTGGGTGTTCCGGCCGGCATAAAGCCGCAAATGCAAGGTAAGTCCGCCTTGTTGGACAAACCCCCGGAAAAACTCCTCCACCAGCGCCGCTTCAAAGTCCCCTACCCTCGTCTGGGGAAATTCGGCTGTAAATGCCAGATAAGGCCGCCCGCTGATATCCAGGCTGGCCATGGCCAAAGCATCATCCATAGGGATCCAGGCCGTGGCGTACCGGCGGATTCCCGCCCGCTCTCCTAAGGCGTCGGCAAATGCCTTGCCCAGGCAGATCCCCACATCCTCCACCGTGTGATGGCCGTCCACATCCAGATCGCCCTTGGCCAGGACCGTCAGGTCAAAAAAGCCATGCCTGGCCAGTTGCGCCAGCATGTGATCGAAGAACCCGATCCCGGTGGAAATCTCAGCCTGTCCTGTGCCATCCAGCGCGAGTTCAACCTTGATCTCGGTCTCCGCGGTCTTCCGGTGGATCCGGCCGAAACGCCCAGCCATATCTTCTTTCGCTGTGCTTTCCGCGTTATTTTTCGTCGCGTTTTCTCGAGCCGCGCTTTCCAAAGCCGTGTCTTCCAATTTCGCCGCGCCTTCCAAAATTACCTTCCTCCCACAGAAAGTTAATCTATTTACAGTGCTTCCATTTTATTCCATTCGATCAAGTTTGCGTGCCAGCAAGTAAGCTTATTCCCCGCCATCAAGCCGTACCTGAACCGCCCGGGCGTGGGCGCCAAGCCCCTCCTGTTCCGCCAGGCGGATCGCCGCGAGGCCCAGCCTCTGGAGAGCTTCGCGGGTTGCAGCAATGATGCTTGTTCTCTTCATAAAATCTTCCACACCAAGCCCGGAGGCAAACAAGGCCGTGGTGTTGGTCGGCAGGACATGATTGGCGCCGGCCACATAGTCACCAATGGGCTCCGGCGCCATCGAGCCTAAAAAGACCGCCCCGGCGTTGCGCACCCTGCCGAGCCAGGAGAACGGCTCGGCCACCATCAGTTCCAGATGCTCGGGAGCGCACCGGTTCGCCAGCTCAATGGCCTCCTCCACGCTTTCCACCACAATGCAGCCGCCCGCATCTCGGATGGCTTGTTCCGCTTTCTCCCGCCGGGGAAGAACGGCCAGCTGCCTGGCAAGCTCGACCCCCACCTGTTCAGCCAATTCCCTGGAAGTGGTAATCAGGATCGCGGCGGCCTGGGGGTCGTGCTCGGCCTGCGAGAGGAGATCCGCCGCGACATACGCCGGCCGGGCCGTCGCATCGGCAATAACCAAGATTTCGCTGGGGCCGGCCAGCATGTCGATCCCGACCTCGCCGAAGACCAGGCGCTTGGCCAGAGCCACATAGAGGTTGCCGGGCCCCGCAATCTTGTCCACCTTCGGAATCGATCCGGTACCGAAGGCCAGAGCAGCCACCGCCTGAGCGCCTCCCACCCGGTAGATCTCTTCTATGCCGACCTCGCGCGCCGCCGCCAGTATGGCGGGGTTAACACGGCCGTCCCTGCCGGGGGGCGTGACAAGGCAAATCTCTTTTACGCCGGCCACCTGGGCGGGGATCGCATTCATGAGTACGGACGAAGGGTAGGCGGCCGTCCCCCCCGGCGCGTAGATACCGACACGCCTTAACGGGGTGTACTGCTGGCCCAGGATCACCCCATCCTCCTCGCTGGTAAACCACGAACTCCGCAACTGCCGGCGGTGAAAGCGTTCAATCCGTTCTTTGGCCAGCCGCAAGGCATCCAAAAAGGCGGGGTCCGCGCCCCGCCAGGCAGTTTCAACTTCTTCCGGAGGAACCCGGAGATCGTCCGGGGCCAACTGCACCCCGTCAAAGCGAGCGGTAAAACGCAGCACGGCCCGGTCCCCCTCCCGGCGCACCGCCTCCACCACCTCCCGCACGGTGGCCATGGCTTTTTCTTGCGCCAAAACCTCTTTTGTCCGTGTTTCTCCGCCTGCCAGAGCGCCCCCCAGGCGCCGGTCAAGCAACCGGTTGATGGCCACATCATCCCGCCCGGCAACGAAGATCCGAAAAAGCTCAGGCATTGGCGCCCACCACCTTCTGGGCCACTGGAGCCGCCGCCCCCTGCCTGGCAGCCTGCGAAACAGGATTGGCTGCTTCCGGAAACGCCCTTTCGCCGTGCCCCTCCCCGGTGATCCGCTCAACGGCCACAGCCCGCAACCGGCCGGCAATCCCGGCGATCCGCTCATGCTCCGCTTTGTAACTATTGCGATTGACCACCAGGCGGGTGGTCACATAGGCAATGTTGTTGACGGCCACCAGGCCGTTTTCCCGCAAAGTCCGGCCGGTGTCCACCAGATCCACAATGGCCTCGGCCAGGCCGACCCCCGGCGCCAGTTCAATCGATCCGTTCAACTTTACAATCTCGACTCGCAGGCCGCGCTGGTTGAAGTAGCTCCGCGCGATCCGCGGAAACTTGGTGGCAATCCGGCTGCCGGCCTCAAGCTGCGCCACATCGGTCACCTCGCTGTCGGCGGGCACCGCCGCCACGATACGGCAGCCTCCAACCCCCAGGTCCAACAACTCCAATATATCCTTGCCAGCCTCCAGGAGGACATCTTTGCCCACCACTCCCAGATCCGCCGCTCCGTATTCCACATATGTAGGGATATCCGCTGGTTTGGCCAGGACGAACCTGGTTCCCAGCTCTTCTTGCATGAAGATCAGGCAGCGGGAGTCTTCGCTTACCCCCTCCGCGGCGATGCCCGCTTCCGCAAACATCCCGAGAATCGGCTCCAAAAGCCTTCCTTTTGGCAATGCAATGGTCAAATAGCGCATTTTTCTCCTCCGTATGGCGAGGCATCATTTTATTTTAGTAAATTAAATCGGTAACATGCTAAATAACAAATGTGTGCTTCTATAATATCACGGCCTCCCACAGCTGTCAACGAAAAACTGCACATCTGTGCGTATTGCGGAATCAACTCGATTTAAAGTTGACACGGCGGTGGAAAAATCGAGTAGGGGGCGGGGTCGCCCCGCCGCCCTCTCACACCACCGGACGTGCGGTCCCGCATCCGGCGGTTCATTGAGCTTGACGAAGCAATTGGTAACGTTCGGATAAACTCAAGAG
>JBLNCV010000018.1:0-5088 GCA_050260975.1 Syntrophothermus sp.
TACAGGGCGGGTTAAGGAGATCCAGGCCGGAGGTCGCCTCTTTAAGGGAACGGAGTTCCGGGCCAGGTTAGGGCTGCGTTCCACCAGGTTTACCTGGGTGGTGGATGGAAACCGGGTCCGGATTACGACGATTGGCAATGGGCATGGGGTGGGTCTCTGCCAGTACGGCGCCAACGGTCTGGCCAAACTGGGGAGGGATTACCGGGCAATTTTAACTTATTATTACACCGGTGTACAAATTATCACCCTCCAGCAATACATGGAAAATGGGTAAACAGGGGATGCTAGTCCGGGGTGATTTTAATGAAAGATGATGCTCGGGAACGATTGCCTCGGACTACGGAATCTCAAAAAAGCAAAGAAGAAGGCCGGCGCGGGCGGCGGCGGTGGTGGACCCGCGCGCTCTTTGGCCAGATCGGGGAGATCTGGGGTCTCGCCAGGAGAGATGCCCGCAATACGCGAAAAGAGGCGCGGATACTGGAGCCCCGGGAGAACGAACAACCGGCCCCAAAAACGAGAAAGCCGCTGATCCGGCGGTGGTATGCGTACGCTCTGGTGTTGGTGGCGCTTGGCCTTCTGGCGGCTACGGCACAGCAGAGCTACCACCTTTTGGGAAGCTTGAACCAGAATCTGGCGGGTAAAAGCGGCCAGTCACCGGCGAAGAAGGATGGCTCGCCAGCGTCTGCCGAGGGGGACTTGAGCGCGGGAAAAGCCCCGGTTCTGGGCACCACTGTACAAAAGAGCGGCCAGAAAGCGGCGGGCTCTTCACAGGAGGCGGTGGGGCGGCTCAAGCAGGGGGTCCAAAAGGAATTGGGCAACCAGCTTGAAGCCAATTCCAGTCAAGGATCTGCTGTTCCTCAAGGATCGGCCATCCCGGCGGCATCCAGGGGGGGTTCAGCGGCGGCCACCACAACGGCCGGGCCAGCACCGGCTCCTCAGCCGGCGGAAAGGTTCGGCAACCTGGTATGGCCGGTGCGCGGCGATACCACAATATCATTTGGCTGGAAGAAACACCCGGTCTTCGGGGACTGGCGTTTTCACGACGGCCTTGACCTGGCCGTCCCGGCGGGGACGCCGGTGGTGGCGGTCTTTTCGGGGACGGTGGTTGAAGCCTCCCGAATGCCGGTGCCTTACCACAGCAAAGCCGACGCCTACACGGTGATCATCGAGCACGACGGTGGGTGGCGTTCAACCTACGGATTGCTCTCCCAGACCCTGGTTGCCAAGGGGGATCGGGTCTCCCGCGGCAAGGTGATTGGCCGGGCGGGCGTTGTCACCGGCGGGGAGGGCACTGGAGAAGCCCTGTTGCACTTTGCGCTGGCCAGGGACGGCGGATCCGTGGATCCAAAGACCTGGCTGCCCTAGACCCTGGAGTTGCCTTCTCAAAATCTGTTTTATGGCGATTTGAGCCACTTCTGGTATAATGCCACCTCCCTCGCATATAAATGTACAAAAACAGCGAGGGAGGGCTGGGGGCATGAGGGACTACATCCGCAAACGGGTGCTGGAAGTGAGCTCCTTTATTTTAGATACGAAAGCCACGGTCAGGCAGGCCGCCGACGTCTTTGACGTCAGCAAAAGCACTATTCATAAAGACATGACGGAAAGATTACCTCGGGTAAACAAGGAACTGGCCAGACGGGTAAAGAAGATTCTGGAAAACAATAAGGCGGAGCGCCATATCCGGGGAGGAGAGGCCACCCGCAAAAAATACCGCCGCAAAGCTTCGTGACGCAATTCATATAGGAAGAAGAAGGAATTTGTCACAGAATGTGGAACCTGTTCTGTGGCAAATTCTGCTTTTAGGTCCTGCCACAAGCTGCCGATAGAAGAAACTGATGGACAGGTGCCAGGCAACGCAGTGCTTGCGGAGGAGGTAAAGTGTAAAGTTATGTTAAATCTGGCAAACGACATAGGGATCGACCTGGGTACCACCAATATCCTGGTCTATGTCAAGGGCAAAGGCATTGTGGTGCGCGAACCGTCGGTGGCCGTGGTGGAGAAGGAGACCGGCAAGATTGTGGCTATCGGCGAAGAAGCCCGGCAGATGATCGGCAGGACGCCCGGAAATATCCTGGCGGTGCGGCCGCTCCAGGACGGGGTGATCGCCAACTACGACGTTACCGAAACCATGTTGAAGTTCTTTATCAAAAAGGTTTGCGGCAATAATCGTTTCTTTCGTCCGACGGTGGTGATCTGTGTTCCGGCGGGCGTGACCAGCGTGGAAAGGCGTGCCGTGCTGGAGGCGGCCATGGAAGCCGGGGCTAAAAAGGTTCATTTAATTGAGGAACCCATGGCCGCGGCGATCGGGGCAGGCCTGAACATCACGGAACCCAGCGGGAGCATGGTGGTGGACATCGGCGGCGGGACGACGGATATCGCCGTAATCTCCCTCGGCGGCGTGGTGGTCAGCGAGTGCCTGCGTATTGGCGGGGATAAATTCGACGATGCCATCATTCGATATATCAAAAAGATGTACAACCTGATGATCGGCGAGCGGACGGCGGAAGAGATCAAGATCAATATCGGGACGGCTTATCCGGAAGGTGACCAGCGCGAGATGGAGATCAAGGGCAGGGATCTGGTGACCGGTTTGCCGCGCAATCTGGTCTTCACCTCCACCGAAGCGTTTCACGCGCTTTCCGAGCCGATCATGGCCATCATTGACGGGGTGAAGTCGGTGTTGGAGCGGACGCCGCCCGAACTGGCCGCGGACATCATGGACAAAGGGATTGTGATGACCGGCGGCGGCTCCCTCTTGCACGGTTTTGACAAGATCATGAGCGCGGAGACAGGCATCCCGGTCTATCTGGCGGAGGATCCGCTGACCTGCGTGGCGATGGGCGCGGGCAGGGTGCTCGACGGGATCCAGGGGATCGCCAACGGGGTAATTATCGCCACCAAGACGGGTTAGACGGTTGAGTTGACGTTTAATGACGGTTGAGCGACGATTGAGCGACGGTTGAACCATTCCTCGGCCGAAATCGGTGGCTTTTGATTGGCTCCGAACCGAAAAGGCGGGGCTTTTCGGTTTTTATCCCGGCAACCTATTAAGATCGACCCAGGACTGTCCGATAATTATACCCGAGATCCCAACTTTGCCCAAGTTGGCGATTTGAGAGAGATGGAGGGATGATCGTGAAAAAGAGCACATTGTTGATGGGGATCTTCGTTGTGGCACTGGTTTTGAGCCTGTCGCCCGGGGTCTTGGCCGTGCAGTCGGAAAAGGCCACCTATGTAGGGGACAGCGCTTGCAGCGCCTGCCACAACCCGGTCCACACCGCCTGGTCCAACACAACGCACGGGCAATTTGTAAAGGACCTCTCCAAGGATCCAAAGGCTTTTGGCGGCGATCTCAGCGGGAAGAACCCGAAGATGGTCAACTTTACCGCGGATGATCTCCAGTTTGCTCTCCTGGGCAAGCCGGGCCTGCTGAAAGTCCAGGAACTCGTAGGCAAGAAGGGCGCCTTTGGGGTGCCGGCGGATGATTACCCGGTACTCTGGGCTTCCTGGAACTTTGGAAACAAGGAATGGGAGATCGAAACCGAGGGGATCGGAGAGGGCACTCCGTGGCTCTCCACCTGCGCTGGCTGCCATGTAACGGATCTGAAGGTTCCGACCGACAAGAACCCCAACGTGGCGCGCAGCTTCAGCGGCCTGGGGATTACCTGCGAGCAGTGCCATGGACCGGCCAGCGAGCATGTGGCTGGACCGTCCAAATCCAACATTGTGACCTCCCTTTCCGCCGAGAACTGCGGCCAGTGTCATACGCGCGGCGCTTCCGTGGCCAAGAAGCCTGACGGGAAGCCCTTCGGCTATCCTTATAACGATAAAGGGCAGTACAAGCCCGGCGCAGTTTTGGCCGACTATTACACCTCTTCCACACCGCAAGGTTCACCCAAAGACTGGTGGCCGACCGGAAACGCCAGAAACTCTCACCACATGCAGTATCCGGAGTGGCTGCTCAGCCCGCATGCCAAAACTCTGGACACCCTCAAGAAGAATGATCATGCCAGCGACGCCTGCTTGAGCTGCCATTCGGCCGAAGGCAACCTGGCCAAAGACGCCAAGGTCAAGATGGCGGACGCCAAACAGGGCGTTACCTGCCAGGTCTGCCATGATTCCCACGGTCCCGATGGCCGTCCGGGCCTCTTGCGGCGGTCCAGGGAGGAGAGCTGCGCAACCTGCCATACCGCCGGGAAGGTGGCGGTTGGCAGCACCCCGCACCATACTCAAAAAGAGTTGACGCTGGGTATTGGTGGCGTGGGCGTGGCCAACGCCGGCCCCAGCGAGATGTACAAGGCTGGCGTGACCTGCGTGGATTGCCATATGCCGAAGACCATGGGCGAAAAACGCAGCCACTTGATGAGGGTGGTGCTCCCGTCCGAGGGCAAGAAGTACAACATGCCTGATTCTTGTAGCTCCTGCCACCCGGGCGCCAGCCAGGACTATCTCCAGGCGCGCATGGACAAGTGGCAAGGCGACGTGAAGGCGCAACTGGCCAGCACCAAGGCGCGGATCGACAAGCTGGCGGCCAAGTACGCCAAGAACAAGACTTACCAGGAGGCCAAACTGAACTACGAGATCGTCGTCTCCGACAAGAGCAACGGCGTGCACAACTACGATTACGCCATGGCTCTCCTGACCGCCGCGAACAAGAAGCTGGATACGCTGAAGTAGGCCTGGCATCCGTGGCGGTTAGGAAAGGTATTGGGGATCAATTAGATCAAAATCATCAGGTTCACAGAACAACCCCCTGCCGTTTTTAGGCAGGGGGTTGTTTTGGTAGACAGTCTATTCCATCTTGCGGACTTTGACAGCCTTTAAAAATTTTCTGCAAAATGGGAGGAAAAAACTCACATACATCGAACTCATTGGACCAGGACTATGGAAAATTCATCCACAATTATCGTCCACAACAATTAGCGATTTAGTGGCCAGGAGGGGGAGCCAATGGGGGAATTTTTAGTGCTGTGAGAATTTATGGGCGTTTCAGCTTTCTAGTTCGTGAATGGAGGAGCTCTAGAAGGAGCAAGTTGTGGTTCGTCATAATGGTCGGCCTGACCGCCGCAGTTGTCGCTGGGTTCA
>JBLNCV010000019.1:0-7958 GCA_050260975.1 Syntrophothermus sp.
TCCGGGTTTTCATTGATGGCGACGATGATCTCCGAAGATTGCATGCCTACCAGGTGCTGGACCGCCCCAGAGATGCCGCAGGCGAAGTAGATCTTGGGGTTGACGGTTTTACCCGTCTGGCCCACCTGGTGCGAGTACGGATACCAGCCGGCGTCCACCGCCGCCCTGGATGCTCCTACCGCGCCCCCCAGGACCTTGGCCAGCTCTTCCAGGAGAGCAAAGTTCTTGGGGTCGCCCATTCCGCGGCCACCGGAGACAATCACATCCGCTTCGGCAATATTGGCGGTCTCCGAGAGTTCGTCTACGACCTCAAGGATTCTGGTCCGCAGATCCACACCCTTCGGAAGGCCTTTGCGGATGATTTCGCCACGCCGGTTTCCGTCCCGTTTGGCCCTGGCCATGACCTTTGGCCGGACGGTGGCCATCTGCGGCCGGTGGTTGGGGCAGACGATGGTGGCCATGATATTTCCGCCAAAGGCCGGGCGAGTCTGCAAGAGGTTCTTCTTTTCCAGATCGATGGCCAGACCGGTGCAATCCGCGGTAAGGCCGGTGCCCAGGCGGGTCGCTACCCGCGGTCCCAGAGAACGGCCGATGGAGGTCGCACCCAGCAGAATGATCTCCGGCTTTTCGGTCCGAACCAGTTCCGTCATGGCTGAGGCGTAGAGATCATCCTGGTAATGAGCCAGCGATGGATCGTCAAAGAGGTAGACGATATCTGCGCCGTGGGCGATGAGTTCCTGGGCGGCCTGTTCCACTTTCTCGCCCAGAAGAACGGCGCAAAGCTTTTCGCCGAGTTGATCCGCCAGCTTGCGCCCCTCGCCCAGAAGTTCCAGAACGACTCCCGCGACCTTGCCGTCTTTTTGCTCTGCGAAGACCCAGACGTTGCGGTATTCACCGGCGTTGGTTCCGGCGGCTTTCCGCTCCACCTTAAGTTCGATGGCCCCCACCGGGCATACGTCGACGCAAGCGCCGCACAGGGTGCAGCTCTCGTTGGCGGCGGCGGCGCCGGAGACAACCTGCATGGCGCCGAAGGGACAACTGGAGACACAAGCCTCGCAGGCGGTGCATTTATCGGATGAGACCAGAATTGGCATCTATAATCTTCCTCCTACATGAGCCCAGGATGGGCGGGGTGGCGTGTGGCCCATGGATAGAAACGCATGCTAAACCATGGATGGGATGGGCAATGCGTGCTAAACTGCTTTGGTCTCCCGGAGCCTGGACACCAAAAATTCGATCTGCTCGCCAAGGGAGCCTTCCAGGATCTTCCCGCCGCTTCTGCGTTCCGGCGTAAAGATCTTCACTACCTGGGTCGGGGAACCGTTCAGCCCCACCAGTTCCGGAGCCACTCGGAGGTCGGCGGCGGTCCAGGCAGGAATTTCCGCGCTCTTGGCCCGGATCTGCCCCTTGAGGGAGGGTAGCCGGGGCTCATTGATCTCCTTGACCACGGTGATTACCGCAGGCAAGCGCATCTCTATTACTTCATAGCCCGTTTCGGTCATGCGCTCCAGCTTGACAGCCCCTCCGGCGACGTCGTGGATCTTGCGGACAAAACTGGTGTGGGGCCAGCCAAGCCTTTCGGCCGTTCCCGGGCCGACCTGGGCCGTATCGCCGTCAGCGGCCTGTTTGCCGCAGATCACCAGGTCCACGTTGCCTATCTTTTCCACCCCTTTGGCCAGGGCGGTGGAGGTGGCCAGAGTATCCGCGCCGGCAAAGGCTCGATCCGAAAGCAGCACCGCCGCGTCCGCCCCAAGACCCATGGCTTCACGCAGGGCGTCCCTGGCCTGAGGCGGCCCCATGGTCAACAAAGTGACCTTGCCGCCAAAACGTTCGCGCAGCCGGAGCCCCTCCTCAATGGCGTACATGTCGAACGGGTTGATGATGCTGGGCACTCCTTCACGCATGAGCGTGTTGGTCTGCGGGTTGATCTTTACCTCGGTGGTGTCCGGCACCTGTTTGATACAAACCACAATGTTCATGGGAATTGTCACCTCATTTTACTTGCGGCCGGCGTATTCCTTGATCAGTTCCAGGGCGATGACGTTGCGCTGGATCTGGTTGGTTCCCTCGTAGATCTGGGTGATCTTGGCGTCGCGAAGCATCTTTTCCACCGGGTAGTCGCGCATGTAACCATACCCGCCGAAGACCTGAATGGCATCCAGCGCGACCTTCACCGCCACATCCGAGGCGAAGACCTTGACCATGGCCGATTCCTTGGAAAACTCTTTCACGCCGCTGTCGATGCTCTTGGCCACCGCGTAGACAAAGGCCCGGGCGGCTTCAACCTGCAACGCCATGTCCGCCAGCATGTGCTGAACGGCCTGGAAAGAGCTGATCGGTTGCCCGAACTGATGGCGTCCCCGAGCGTACTTGACGGCGGCATCCAAAGCCCCTTGGGCGATACCGACGGCCTGGGCGCCGATGCCGGGCCTGGTCTTGTCCAGAGTCTTCATGGCCACGATAAAGCCCATTCCTTCCCGCCCGAGGACATTTTCTTTGGGAACCCGGCAGTTATGGAAGACCAGCTCGCGGGTAGCGGAAGCGCGGATGCCCAGCTTCTTCTCTTTTTTACCGAAGGTGAAGCCCGGCGTGCCCTTTTCCACGATGAAAGCGGTTGCGCCGCGGCTGCCCTTCTTTTTGTCGGTCATGGCGATTACCGTGTAAATCTCGGCCTCGCCGCCGTTGGTGATCCACTGTTTTGTTCCGTTCAAAACGTAATAATCGCCGTCAAGCACGGCGGTGGTTTCAATGCCCCCGGCGTCGCTGCCGGCGTTGGCTTCGGTCAGGCCAAAAGCCGCCAGTTTCCTGCCGCCGGCGATATCGGGCAGGTACTTCTTCTTCTGCGCGTCGGTACCGAAGAGCAGTATCGGGAAAGCTCCCAACCCGCTGGCGGCATAGGAGACCGCCACGCCCGCGCAGGCCCGGCTGAGCTCCTCCACCACCAGGGCCTGTTCAAAAACCCCTCCGCCCAGGCCGCCGTATTCTTCAGGCATATACACTCCAAAGAGGTCGGAGTCAGCGCAAACCTTCATGAGTTCCCAGGGAAACTCCTCTTTTTCATCCAATTCGGCTGCTGCCGGTGCAATCCTCTCATCGGCGACCCGGCGGGCCAGGTTTTTGATCATCTTTTGCTCCTCGGTGAGGAAATACTCCATCATCGGCTTGTCCACCCTTTCTCTGGAAATGGCGCACACACAACAGATCTTTATTCGATGCCAGGAGCCAGTTTCCTGCCGTTCCTAGCAGTTTCTTATAGAATCAAATATTAGTACCAGATATAAATTGGTATTTGAAACAGCTTCGAGGGGAAACTACAACTGACTACCAAGCGAAAGGAGTAAGAGCATGCCTATCGGAGTCGTACTTTTGGGTGCCGTGGTTGTCTTGACTTTGTTGGGCCTGTTACACCGGGTTTACGACCGGATGTATCTGACGGATACCCAGGCCTTGGTCTTTCTTGTGCTGATCATTGGAGGAAGTTTCATCAGCTTGCCGATCAGCGACGGCCGGATCGGGATCTCACTGAACATCGGCGGAGGCGTTATCCCGTTAATGCTGGCTCTTTATGTCCTGACCAGGGCCAACAGCACCGCGGAATGGGTCCGAGCCACTTTGGCGACCCTGATCACCGCGGCGGTTTTGTATGGCACGGCTAAACTCATGGCTGGCGCCGGTCACGGGCGGAGCGCTCTGGACATTTTGGATCCGGTCTACCTGTACGGGCTGATTGCCGGTGTCATCGCCTACGTGGCGGGGCGTTCCAGGCGATCGGCCTTCATCGCCGCAACGGTTGGAACCGTGTTGCTGGATATCGCCAACCTGGTGGAACTGGTTGTGCGCCGCATGCCCGGGCGGGTGGCCATCGGAGGGGCCGGGGCCTTTGACGTGGAGGTCATTGCGGGGCTTATTGCCGTGCTTTTGGCCGAATTGGTGGGGGAGAGCCGGGAACGGCTTCAGGGAGGTCCGACGCCGAATGCAGACCGGAAAGTCGAATTAGTGGTGCCGGGTAAAAGCGACGATCCGGCGCAGGGCAAAGATCATGACTCAAACGGGAAGGAGAGCTAGCCATGAAAAGATTTACACTGATGGCGATCATCGCGCTTGCGGGGCTGTCGGTCTGGTTGCAGCCCGCAGCAACTTTTGCGGCCAAGGCGCCGGCCAAAAAAGCGCCGGTCAAGACACCAGCCAGGCAGCCTGTCGAAAAATTCGTGGATCACAGCGTGGAGTCCGGTTATTATACGATAATCGATCAGGACGGCAGAGTAATCTCCATGATCGCCTCCAAAGTCTCGGTGGGCGACTATCTGATAACGGAGGACAACCACGGTTACACTATCGTCCGGGTAGTGGGCAAAATAGGCTATGCCCGCTTCGACCGCGTGGTGAATCTTGAAGAGAACGCGAGCGCCGCCTTACGTGCCGCCCTGAGCCAGTCAGGCCCGGAGGGCCTCTGGGACAGATTGCTGGCCGCGTTTCGCTTCGGCCGTCAGGCCAGGGGGATCGGCCCGGTAGGCATCTACAACACCCACAGCGACGAGTCCTACGTGCCGACCAGCGGCACGGCCAGCAAGGATTGGGGCGATATCTACCAGGCGGCGGCGATTTTGGAAAAACGGCTCAAAGAAAAAGGGTTGCGGGTGATCCGTTCCCGGGCGAACCATAATCCCCATGACGATGCGGCTTATGTCCGTTCCCGCCGGACGGTGACCGAACTCTTGAAGAGCCGGCCGGTGGCCCTCATCGATGTCCACCGGGACGGGATTCCCAATGCCAACTATTACCGGAAACGGGTCTCCGGAAAGGAGATTGCCCAGGTACGGCTCGTTGTGGGCAAGGAGAACGCCAACCGGGCGGTGAACTTTGAATTCGCCAAGTTCCTCAAGGCCAAAGCCGACAAGATTCATCCCGGCCTGATCAAGGAGATCTTTTGGGCGGTAGGGGACTACAACCAGGATGTGGGGCCGCGGACCATTCTCTTTGAATTCGGCACCCATCTCAATTCGCTCAAAGCCGCCCAAGACGGGGCGCAGTTTATGGCGGATGTGGTGGCGGCGGCCGTTACCAGCGCCTCGGGCCCCAGCGGCACTACAAGGGCCGTCCGGACCAGGGAGGCCAAGACCGGGGTGAAGTCCCAGTCCGGCACCGGCGCTCGCAGCGCCTTATGGGTGCTGGGAGCGGTGATTGCCGGCGGCTTGTTGTTTGTGGTTCTTAATACGGACAGCTGGGAAGGGTTCAAGAGACGCCTGCGCCATTTTGGCGGCAAGGAGTTGTCGGGATTTATGGGGGCGGCCGGATCGAAGAAAGCTCGATCAGAGAAAGGCCGGACGCAGGAAGGCAAAAAGCTGGACGCCGGCGGCGGGGTGGAGATCATCGAACACCATGATGACAGGGACCGTGGGTAGGCCGTCTGCAATGGGTAGGCCGCCTACATCGGTCTCTCTGTCTCCTTATTTTCTCTTTCCATCAGATCCACTTTCGCCGTTTGAAATAGGCCAGCATGGCCACCGCCAGCCCCAGGGTGAGGACGGTGATGATCCAGAAGGCCACCGGCCTATCCTGGAAAGGAATGGGCACATTCATGCCGATCAGGCCGGTAATATAGGTTAGCGGCATCATGATCGTGGAAATGATGGTCAGGACCCGCACCACCTCGTTGGTCTTGTTGGAGACCACCAGGTAGTAAGCATCCAGGGCGCCGTTGACCAGATCCCGGTAGGTGGCGGTGGTGTCCATGATCCTGTCCAGATTGTCCCCGATATCATCGAAATAGGGCTCGAGGTCCTCTTCAATCTTAAAGGCGTAGTGCCCGTTTATGGTGGCAAAGACCCGCATTTGCGGGAGAACCGCCTTCCGGATCAGGAGAATGGTGCGTTTCAGCGCCAGAAACTCCTCGGTAATCTCCTTGGCGGGGTTGATGTGGATTTCGTCTTCCAATTCGTCGATTCGAGCGCCAATCCGATCCAGGATGGGAAAGTAATCGTCCACGATGCTGTCCACAATCCGGTAGAGAAAATACTGGGGCCCGTGGGACAACAGGGAGAGATCCGTTTCCGATTGCCGGGCGATCTTGCCCACCGAGGGAAGCGATCTTCTATGAATCGTCACCACGTAGTTCGGCCCAAGGAAGACATCCAGCTCAATGGTGGAGATCTCCTCGTCGCTGCCCTCGCTGTACCTCAAGGCATGGAAGACAAAGAAGTAATAATCCTCGTAATCGTCCACCTTGGCTCTGGGAGCCTCCTGGAGGCAATCTTCAATCGCCAGGTCGTGGAAGTTGAAGATGCGTTTCAGCAATTGCAGCTCCTCCTCCGAACAATCAAAGAGATCGAGCCACAGAAGGTTCCCGGGAGGAATGGTCGCCGGATTTAACTGCGCCAGGTCGATGTCGTGCAGTCTTTGTCCGCTGGAGGCGTCGTACAAGTAAGTTTTGAACATGCTTACCTCCCTGGATCACATTTGTTTTTGAAGGAGTTCGGCCACATCCACGGTCAGATCGTACACCCGCCGGGCCAAATCCGGCGTCAGCGCGCCGGTGCCGCAACTGGGCGTGATTATCGAACTACTCAGGAGCGATTGCCTTGACAACCCCTTGCCGGCCAGGGTATCCACGAATCCCTGGAACCTTTCAACCAGGGTTTCCGGGGTCTCCGTCAGGCAACTGTCGGAGGTGGGCACCAGCCCCCAGGCCATCACCCCGCCGGAAGCCAGAAATCTATCCAGTTGCTCGATATAGGCTAAAAGGGAGGTGAAGTTGTGGTAAGCATCCATGCTCAACACCTCCACTCCCGCTTCAAAGGCCAGTGACCAATCAGCCTGGGCGCAAACATGGAGCCCCGGGATTCCGCCATGCCGCCGGATGGCTGCGAAAAGGGTGGAGAGCGCCGTCACAATATCTTCCCGCCGCAGGGACAGGAATTCGTGATGGCCAAAGGTGTAGATGAAGGCGTCATCCACAAAGATCATGGCCGGCAGGCCGAATTGCGCCATCTGTTGCGTTTGCCACGCTGCTTGCATCTGGAGGCATTTGGTGATGATGTCCCGCAACTGATCATTATAGAAGGAGGCTCGGCCTTCGTGATCAAAGATCTGGAACCCCGCGGTCACCGGGCCGATCATCTGCCCTTTGAGGTATTGTGCTCGGCCGGCGCCATTTTCTTTCACGTCTTTGAGAAACGCATGAAATCCCCGCGCGGCTTTTTCGGGCAAGGCGAAGAACTCGCCAGCCTGCCGGCCTTCTTCGGATTGCAGGAAATGATCGTAGAAGATCGCGGCCCGTTCCCAGAACGCCGGGTCGTCATCGGTAAACCGCGGGTTCTTTCCCGCTGGATGAACCACCAGCCCCAGCTCAACCAGAGGATTCATAAACTGGGCGATGAAATACTCTTCCGGGTAACCCGGTAACTGCGGCCAGTGCGGGCAATCCGGGAAGTGTGATTTGACCAGTTCCAGGGCGGTCTGGGAATCCCGGAGGGGGAGGCTGCCGATACCGATGGCCATAAGCCTCTTTGAAAGGTTCATTTGCTTCTTCGTCCTCCCGCCTTAAATGGTTAACAAAGATACGTCTTTTATCATCATATGGCAGACCGGCGAAGCGCGTCAAGGGATATTTTGGCGGCCAGAGGATTACCGGTGGAGCAGGTCGAAACGATCTTAATTGTGGATTTGGCTGGAAATCTCGCAGAGGTTGGCGAAGTTGCAGATGCAAAATTAACCGGTGAAAGATTGGCGGAAGGGAAGACGCGCGATGATTCAACGAGAAGCAGTGTGGCATCAGCCCTATGGGGCTTATTGTTATCCGGTGGGGGAAACGGAACTTCTGGTGACCCTGAGAGCCAGAAAAGGCAATCTTAAGAGGTGCAGCGTCCTCTTCGGGGATCGTTACCTGAGTTGGGATATGAAAGACCGGGTGGCTACCGTGGAGATGGCCAAGACGGAAACCGACGAGCTTTTCGATTATT
>JBLNCV010000020.1:0-2729 GCA_050260975.1 Syntrophothermus sp.
GCCTGTGGTGTGAACTGGAACTGAAGCTCCTGGCGGATGTGGGGCTGGTGGGTTACCCGAATGTGGGCAAGTCGTCGCTGATTGCCCAGGTTTCGGCGGCCAGGCCCAAGATCGCCGACTACCCGTTTACCACGCTGGTTCCCAACCTGGGGGTCGTGGATCTGGGCGATGGGAAGAGTTGTGTGATGGCCGACATTCCGGGCCTGATTGAAGGGGCCCACAGCGGAATGGGGCTGGGGCACGAATTCCTCAGGCATATCGAGCGGACGTTGCTGATTGTACATATGCTGGACGCCAGTGGTCTGGAGGGGCGCGACCCTCTGGAGGACTTCGAGAAGATCAACGAGGAACTGAGGCTGTTCAGCCCGGATCTGGCCAGCCGCCCGCAACTGGTGGCCGCCAATAAGATGGACCTGGCGGAGGCCAGGGAAAGATTCCCCCGTTTGAAAGAGACCTTGGGGTCAAAAGGGTATGAGGTCTTTCCCATCTCGGCTGCGACGGGGCAAGGGATCAGGGAGTTGCTGGGGCAGATCGCCACGGAACTCGACCGGCTCCGGGGCGCCCGGGCCGAGGCTCTCGCGGAAGCCGCCCGTACCGCTCAGACCCAGGAAGAACAGGAGCAACAGGAGCGGCAAAAACGGTGGAAAAAGCCCCGCCGGGCCTCCATGGCCGGCGAGATTACCGTACGGCGGGAGGATGGCCACTTTGTGGTGGAAGGCAAGGCCCTGGAGAAACTGGTGGCGATGACCAATCTGGATAACGATGACGCGGTTCGGTTCTTTCAGCGGACGCTTGCCCGCCAGGGCGTGGTGGATGCTTTGCGCAACGCCGGGGTAAAGCCCGGCGACACCGTGCGCATCAATGATGTGGAGTTTGATTTTGTGGACAAGTACGATCTTTAGGAGCCGGGACTTGTGATACCAGGTTTCCTTCATCCGGTGCAGTGGAATCGTAAAACATCTGATGAAAGGTTGGGAATTGCTATGCGCCAGAGCGAATGTCTTCCAAAGAGCGAATAGGATTATCGTCAAGGTTGGGACCAGCACTCTCACCTACCCGAACGGCGAGCTCAATCTGGGACAAATTGAGCGGATTGTCCGGGAGATGGTGGATCTGGCCAACCAGGGCAAAGAGTTGGTTTTAGTCTCCTCTGGAGCGATCGGCGTTGGCATGGGCCGGTTGGGCCTGAGGAGGCGCCCCCAGACCATTCCGGAAAAACAGGCGGTAGCCGCGGTGGGCCAGGGTTTACTCATGCAGATCTACGAGAAGCTCTTTGGCGAATACGGGCGGGTGGTGGCCCAGGTGCTTCTGACCCGCGGGGATGTGGCCGACCGGCGCCGTTACCTCAATGCGAGAAATGCCTTCCTGAGCCTTCTTAATTACCAGGTGATCCCGATCGTCAACGAAAACGACACAGTGGCGGTGGAGGAGATCAAAT
This sequence comes from Syntrophothermus sp., assembly GCA_050260975.1. Taxonomy (GTDB): domain Bacteria; phylum Bacillota; class UBA5301; order JAMCQP01; family JAMCQP01; genus JAMCQP01. The sequence continues at coordinate 1,439 of JBLNCV010000020.1, forward strand.
TCGGCGACAACGATACTCTTTCCGCGCTGGTGGCCAGCCTGCTTAACGCGGACCTTCTGATAATCTTGACCGATATCGACGGCCTGTATGACGCGGATCCCCGCTTCAATTCCTCGGCGCGGCTTCTTTCGCGGGTGGAGGAGATCACGCCCGAGGTGGAGTACCTTGCCGGCGGCGCTGGTTCGGAGCGTGGAACCGGCGGGATGTTCACCAAGATCCAGGCCGCCAAGATTGCTGTCTCATCCGGAGTGGGGATGGTGATTGCCAGCAGCCGGGAGCGGGATGTAATCCGCCGCGTTTGCGGGGGAGAAGAGCTTGGAACCTTTTTTGTCCCCAGGCCTGACAGGCTCGACAGCCGGAAGCGGTGGATCGCCTTTAACGTGGCGCCCGCGGGGAGTATTACCGTGGATCAGGGGGCGCGAAAAGCCATCGTGGAAGAAGGAAAGAGCCTCTTGCCCACCGGCGTGATTCGGGTGCAGGGCGATTTTGAGATCGGGGATGCGGTGTGTCTGATAGGACCTGATCGCCAGGAATTTGGGCGGGGCCTGGCCAATTATTCGGCCCGCGAGGTGGAGAAGATCATGGGCCGCAAGACCCGGGAGATTGAAAAGATCCTGGGCCATTGCGATTATGACGAGATAGTGCACCGGGACAATCTGGTCTGTTTTGTTTGAAGAAGCGGAGGGAGGAGAGAGTATGTCGCAGGTGAAACAGCTAGCGGTCGAAGATCTGGGCAGGGAGATCGAGGCTCTGGCGATGGCTGCCAGGGAGGCCAGCCACCGGCTGGCGGGGCTGGATTCGGGCACGAAAAATGCTCTGCTCGAGGAGATAGCCAGGGGTCTTGAGGCAGGTCAGGAGGAGATCCTGGCGGCCAACCTGGCAGATGTGGAGGAGGCCAGGCTGTCTGGAATCGGCGGTGCTTTGCTGGATCGCCTGACCCTCAATGAACGCCGGATCGACGATATGGTGCAAGGTGTACGTGAGGTAAAGGCTCTGCCGGATCCGGTGGGAGAGATCGAAGGAATGTGGCGGCGGCCGAACGGGTTAGAGGTGGGCCGGATGAGGGTCCCCCTGGGGGTGGTCGGGATGGTCTTTGAGGCCCGTCCAAACGTCACGGTGGATGCCGCCGCCTTGTGCCTCAAATCGGGAAATGCCTTGATTCTGCGCGGCGGCTCCGAGGCGCGCCGGTCCATCGCCGTTCTTGCCGGAATTCTTAAACAGGCTTTGCGGAAATGTAATCTGCCGGAGGCGGCCATTGGACTGGTGCCCGTCACGGACCGGGCGGCGGTTA
>JBLNCV010000021.1:0-10175 GCA_050260975.1 Syntrophothermus sp.
TCCTTTTTTCGGGCGGGGTGGTGCAAAGCATACCGTCTGTAATGATGCCGGCTGTATAAAGCGCCTTCTCCAGCTTCACCCCGAGCAATTCTTCCGCCACAAAAGCGTTGGTGGTGCCGCCGGCGATCACCAGCCGCCCTTTCTTCAACGCGCGCTGGACCTCGGGTAGAGCCGCCACCCCTTTGGCAATCAACCGCTTCGACTCAGCGGAAGTCAGCGGAAAGAGCGCGGAGACCATCTCCCTCTCCTCCACGCTATGGTGAGCCTCGCCGCAATCGCAGTCCTTTTCGCAATCGCAGTCCTTTTCGTGTAATCTGGGCATTCTGTCTCCTCCTTTGGCACTGGCTTGTTGGACCAGTAGATCTATTCCCCGCTGGTAAGGAAAATCCTCTGATCTAAGATATTAAGAAAGACGCCACGGAGCCATGACAGCTTCCGGGGCGTCTTGTGGGCCAACACCTTGCGCGCCAAAAACTTATGCATTGGCATTTACTTTTACGTTTATCGCAGGGTCTTTTACCACCGTCCCGCTCACCGGGTTGCTAACCAGGCTTTCGGGCTGGGGCTCCGGACGCCTGTTGAGCCCGGCCACCTGCACCCGGGCAATCCGCCGCTTATCCAGCTTTTCCACTATCAATTCGAGGCCGTCATGGAAGACCTTTTCCCCCACTGAGGGCACTCTTCCCAGGAGGTTAAAGACAAAACCCCCGATCGTGTCCGCATCCTCTTCCGGTAACGCGATGCCCAACTCCTCGTTTACCTCGCTAATCGCCATCCGGGCATCAACCACCGCCACGTCTTCATTGATCCGCTGAAGCGGCAGTTCCTCCGCGTCGTATTCGTCCTGAATTTCGCCAAAGACCTCTTCGATAAGATCCTCGATGGTAACCAACCCGGCCGTCCCGCCGTACTCATCGAGTACAATCGCCATGTGCACCTTGGCCCTTTGCAACTCCCGAAAGAGTTCGTCAACCTTCTTGGACTCCGGGACATAGTAAGCAGGACGCATTACATCTTTTATCGGGGTATCCAATCGCTCGCAGACCGAAGTCCGCAGCAGGTCTTTGACATAAACCACGCCGACGATGTTGTCAACCGTTCCCTCGTAGACCGGGATCCGGGAGTAACCCTCCTTCACCACCGAATCCAGTACCTCACGAACGCCAACATCCACGGGAATGCAAAAGATATCGATCCGGGGGCGCATCACTTCCTTGACTTCGGTATCCCCGAATTCAAAGACGCTGTGAATCATCTCCCCTTCGCCATGTTCAAGTACGCCGGCCTCTGCACCAACGTCGACCATGTTTCTGATCTCTTCCTCGGTGATGTGGGCGCCTTCACCAAGGCCGTCCCGGCCCGAAAGCCACATCAGCCCGTTGGCCAGGGACCCGCTCAGCGCCGCCACCGGCCTCAAGATTACCGCCACCACCTGCAACGGCCGCGCCAAACCGACGGCCACAGCCTCCGAAAATCCAGCGCCAACCGCCCGGGGCACAATTTCCCCCAGGATCAGGACCAGAAGGCCCACTGCCGCGATGGCAACCCCCACTCCCCTGCTTCCGAAAGTCTCTACAGCCAGAGCTGTCCCCACCGCCGCCACAGAAATGTTCGCAAGTGTGTCCCCCACCAAAAGTACGCCGCGCAACCTGTTGGGTTCTTCGAGAAGCTCCACGGCCACCCGGGCGCCGGTAGACCCCTGCTCCGCCAGGTGTTTCAAGCGAACCTTTCCCGTAGTCCGCAGAGCGCTGTCCACCAGTGAAAAAAACGCCGAACCCCAAAGTAGTACACCTAAAATCACAAGTTGCCACATACTGCCAGGGTCATCCAAACCTGATCAACCTCCCAATTCCAAAACTATCGGCATTCGGCACAAGATGCCGAAGCGCCGCGAGTCCACGGAGTGACTAAAGCGGCCGATTTATGCGATAGCTTGATATCATGATACCATGAAAAGTTATTTTGGGAAACTGCATGTGCCCGGCGGGAGAAGCACCATATACTTGATATGCCTCCTAATGCCAATCTATTTCGAGGAGACGCCGAAAATCACATACATTTCGGCCAATGCAGGCTATGGTTCTCTAAAGGAAACTCCGTATTGCTGCCGATAACCTGATCGCGGCAAGTCTTGCGCGCGACACGGATGTCGAGGCGCCGCGGAGCCCAAGGAGGGGCGGGAGCGGCCATTCGACCATTTGAACTAACTGGAGTGGATAATCTGTGCGACTAGTCTCTCTCGACAACGTCCTACCTGATATGCAACTGGGCAAGACTATTTACGGCGCTGATGGGCAAGTCCTGGTGGCCACTGGAGTTAAACTCAAAAAAGCCTATATCAAAAGGCTAAAGGAGCTTGGAATTTCGTGCGTATATATCCAGGACGGCAAGTACGACGACCTGCAGGTAGACGATGTGGTCTCCGAGCAGACCCGCCTGAGCGTGCTGAAGGCCACGCGGGACGCCATGCTGAGCACTAAAATTGGAAAAACCTTTGACACATTTAAAATTAAGATAGTCGTTGAGGGCATAGTGGAGGATCTTCTGAACAGCAGCGATATCCTGGTAAATCTTACGGATATCAGAGCCATGAATGACTATCACTTTGCGCACTGCACCAACGTGGCAATCTTGTCGATTATCACCGGCCTGTCCTTAGGCATTCCCCGGCCCCAGCTCCGGGATTTGGGAGTTGGCGCGCTTTTGCATGATATTGGAAAGGCGAAAATCTCGGAAGAAATTTTGAACAAACCAGGGATGCTGGCGGACGACGAAGTGGAAGAGATCCAGGCTCACACCACCATCGGGTTCGAAATTCTCCGCAAACAGCAGGAGATCAGTTCCTTATCAGCGGTTATCGCCCTGGAACACCATGAAAAATTCAACGGAAACGGCTACCCCAAAGGGCTCAAAGGCCAGGACATCCATGTATACGCCCGGATTGTGGCTGTTGCCGATGTCTACGACGCGCTGACCACCGACCGGGTTTACCGGCCCCGCTACCTGCCGCATGAAGGGATTGAATTCATTATAGCAGGCAGCGGGAGCCATTTCGATCCGGAGATCGTGCGGGCGTTCGTGGACAACATCGCCATCTACCCGGTAGGTACCGAGGTTATTTTAAGCACCGGGGAGCGGGCGGTGGTATGCCGTCCGAACAAACACTTCCCCACCCGCCCCATAATACGGATTACGCACGACCGGGACGGCCATGAGCTGGCCTCTTTCCGGGAGGTAGACCTTTTGGACCAACTGACAATCTTTATTTCGGAAGTCGTTCCAAACGTGTAAGTTTATGCCGTCATCTCCCGCAGATAAGGCGCCACAATCAGCGTGGCCTCGGTGGCTGCCTGCACTTCCTCGACAGTCAAGCCCGGCGCCACTTCGACAAGTACCAGGCCCTCCGGTATAACCTCGAAGACCCCCATCTCCGTAACGATCATATCCACCGCGCCCACGGCGGTAAGCGGCAACCGGCATTTCTTGAGAATTTTGGGCGAACCGTCCTTGGCCACATGTTCCATGGCCACGATAACCCTTTTGGCTCCTTCCAGCAAGTCCATCGCGCCACCCATGCCGGGAACCATCTTACCAGGAATCATCCAACTGGCGATATTCCCCTTCTCATCCACCTCTAAGGCGCCCAATACGGTCGTGTCCACATGGCCGCCCCTGACAATGGAAAAGGAGAGAACACTGTCGAACACGGCGCCGCCGGTTTTGATGGTGACTGGCTGCGCGCCGGCGTTCACCACGTCCGGATCTTCACGGTCGGGTTCGGGAGCCGGCCCCAGCCCAACAAAGCCGTTCTCGGAATGAAGGACAATCTCGATGTCCGGCGGTATATACTCCGCCACCATAGTGGGCAGGCCTATCCCCAGGTTAACCACATCGCCGTCTTTGAACTCCCGGGCGATCCGCCGGGCGATGAGCTCCCTTTTCCCGTCAACCGTCTTCTCAGCCATTGGCCGCCACCTGCCTTTCCACCACGAGATCCACGAAGATGCCGGGAGTCATTACTTCATCCGGGTCGATCTCCCCCGGGTCGACCAGCTTCTCCACCTCGGCGATTACCAGTTCCGCCGCGGTAGCCATTACCGGGTTGAAATTCCGCGCCGAGCGACGGTAGATCAGATTGCCCATCCTGTCCCCTTTGTAGGCCTTGAGCAAGGCGACGTCCGCCTTGAGGGGAAGTTCCAGCAAGTAAGTCCGGCCGCCAATCTCGATCTTCTGTTTACCCTCTTCAACCACGGTGCCGACACCGGTATGGGTCAATACCCCCCCCAAACCGGCGCCGCCCGCCCGGATCTGTTCAACCAAGGTCCCCTGGGGAACCAGCCTCACCTCCAGTTCCCCGGCGTTCATCTGCCGCCCCGTCTCGGGGTTGGTGCCGATGTGGGAGACGATGACCTTTTTCAGCCGCCGGCCCACCACCAGCTTGCCAATCCCACGCTCCGGCTGGGCCGTGTCATTGGCAATAACCGTGAGGTTCTTCACCCCCTTGGCCAGTAGCGCATCGATTACTAGTTCCGGCGTCCCAACACCGAGAAACCCCCCGATCATTACCGTCATACCATCTTTCACACGGGCAACCGCCTCTTCGATGTTAACCACCTTATTCATCCCGCTGCACCTCCACTTCTATGGCTGCGCCTCATTTCTAAAACGGCAGGAGGTAAAATCCCAACGATACGAGGATCGCATATACCACGAAGATCACGATGCAAAAGCCCATGATGTCGCGGAATTTCAGCTTGGCCACGCCCAGCAGCGGAATCGCCCAGAAAGGCTGGATGATATCGGTCATCATGTCGCCCCAGGCATAAGCCAGGACAGTGGCGTTGGCGCTCACCCCGAGCGTCTTGGCGGCCGAGAGGATGTAAGGCGCCTCGATGGCCCATTTGGACCCGCCCGACGGCACGAAGTAATTGAGCAACCCGGAGTACCAGTAGACAATGAGCGGATAAGTCTTTGCCGAGGAGATACTCACAAACCAGTTGCCGATTACATCAGAGAGGTGGGAGTAGTTGACGATGCCGAAGATCCCCGCGTAGAAAGGAAATTGCAGGATAATCCCCCACACAAACCCTCCGGCCTCCTGAGCCGCCTTGAGCAGCGATGCCGGGTTGCGGTGCAGGAGCACGCCAAGCATTAAAAATGTAAAGTTGACTACATCCAGTGTAATTACCAGCCCTTTGGTCCAGAAATAATTTACGAGCCAGACAAGGCCCATTAGACCGATGGCCAGGTTGATCAGCGGAGAGTTTTCCATGGCCAAAGCCGGCGTCATTTCCTGAGGGCGAGCCGGTGGTTCAAAATCCTTCATCTCCTCCAGGAGTTTTGGATCCACCTCAATCGTCTCACTCTTTTTGGGTGACATAAGGGGGGTAATGATGCTTAACACCACCAGCACCACCAACACCATCAGCATGTTGAGCGGGTGAAAAATGGTCTGTGTCACCGGAATGATCCCGATCTGGGCCTCCAGAAAATGTTTCGGTGTCGCCACCAGAAGCGGCGCCGAGGCGGAAAGCCCCGCATGCCAGGTGGTGCCCAACCCGAGATAAGCGGCAGCCACCAAAAGCCGGTAATCAACGCCACGGATCTTCCGGGCCAGGTAGCGGACGAAGACCGCGCTTCCCACAATGCTCAATCCCCAGTTGATCAGGCCAAGCAGCATGGAAACCACCGCCATCAGGAAAACCGCCTGCCTGGGGCTTTTGGCCCATCCGGCAATCCGGTTGAGCAGCCGGCCCACCGGAGGCGCCACGGCCAGGACATACCCCGTGAAGACCACCAGGGCCATCTGCATGCCGAAGGTCAAGAGCACCCAAAAGCCCTGGCCCCAGTAGTCCACCAGTTGCAAGGGAGTTGATTTGGTGAAGATTAGAGCAAATGCCGCAACGATAAATGTAAGAATCACCGCGATAACGTACGCGTCCGGAACCCACCTGGTGCTCCAACGAGTGGTAGCCGATGCTATCGTGCTGATAAACGGGACTCGTTCAATGCCAGTCGTTCTTTGGATTTCCGGGTTTCCTGCGCTCACTGTCAAGACCTCCTTAATAAATTTTGTTTGCCAAGCTCCAAATCCGATTTTTGACTTTTTGGTATGCTCAGCATCTTTTAAATAAGCAAAAAACATGCCGGAAGAAATCCGGAGCAAACAAAGAGCCGCCCCCATTGAATCTCCCAATGGTAGCGGCTATAGCGGCGATATCCCAAAGATAAGATTAAGAAAGGGCGCTGCGAAGTTTATTTCGCAGTGCGCGAAATATCTTTCACATTATCCAGGCCCAAAGATTTGATCTTCAATTGGAGTGAGCGGCGGGAAATTTGCAGGTACTGGGCAGCCTTCGTCCTGTTCCCGTTGAACATCTCCAGAGCGGCCAAAATCCTTTCCCCTTCCAACCTGGCTTTCATGTTTTCCACCTCTTCTTTCAAAGGACTGCCAGCGCCGGGATAGTTCTCCCCAAACTCTGAACGCCCGGATTCTGAACGCCTGGCTTCTGCCCGTAAGTGCTGCGGCAGGTTCTCCGGCTGGACGAGTTGCCCGTCAAAGAGCACCATAACCTGCTCGATAACATTCTTCAGTTCACGGACGTTTCCGGGCCAGGGGTAACTCTGGAGAACGGCCATGGTCTCGGGGGAAAAGCCCTTGAATTCCCTCCCATGTTTCACCGCCAACCCCCTTAGAAAATGGTTTCCCAGAAGCTCCACGTCCTCCGGACGCTCGCGCAGCGGGGGGACGAAAATGGGAAGCACCGCGAGGCGAAAATAAAGATCCTCCCGAAAACCGCCGGTCTTCACCATCCGGCGCAAGTCTTTGTTGCTGGCGGCGATGATCCGCACGTCAACCGGCGCCGGCTTCGTGCTACCAAGCGGCTCCACGGTCTTCTCCTCCAGAGCACGCAACAACTTCCCCTGTAAAACCGCCGGCAGGTCGCCAATCTCATCCAGAAAGAGCGTTCCCCGATCCGCCAGTTGAAAACGGCCCGGTTTGCGGGATTGAGCGCCGGTGAACGCTCCCTTCTCGTAGCCAAAGAGCTCGCTCTCCAGCAGATTCTCAGGCAAAGCGGCACAATTTACCGGAACAAACGGCGCTCCCCTTCTGGAACTCAGAGCATGGACGGCACGCGCCACCAATTCCTTGCCGGTTCCGCTCTCCCCCTGGATCAGGACCGACAAATCCGTCTGCGCCACCCGCTCTACCATGCGCTGCATCTCGTACATCTTGGGGCTGGCGGTAAGGATCTGGCCGTCTCCGGGCACGGCCCCAAGTTGATGCCGGAGCGCCTCCACCTCACGCTTCAAGCCGGCAAATTCCAATGCCTTTTGCATGGTCAGCCGGATTTCCTCAAGGTCAAACGGTTTTAGCACATAATCATAGGCGCCCGCTTTAATCGCTTCAACAGCGGTCTTTATGGTCGCATAAGCCGTCATCATGATGACCGGCAATCCGGGAAATCTGCTCCTGATCTCCTTGAGAATACTCAGACCGTCCGAACCCGGTATCTGCAAATCCAGCATCACCAATTCCACAGCGAATCGTTTCATGGCGGCCAGGGCTTCATCGCGGCTTGATGCGGCCCGGATGGTGAAAGAGCCGGTAAAAGACTGTTCAAAAAGCCAGGCCATGTGTGGTTCATCATCAACCACCAAGACCACGGGCTTTTCCTCTTTCATCCAGACGCCTCCCTCCACCCCATGCCCCTTGTCACCGGCAGGGCAATGGTAAAGGTCGTTCCGCGCCCCGGCACGGATTCAAGGTCGATAAACCCCCGGTGTTCGTCGATAATTCGGTGAACCAGCGGCAGGCCGAGCCCGGTGCCGCCGGGTTTGGTTGTAAAAAAGACGTCAAAGATCTGTGGCTGATCTTCCGGAGCAATCCCTATGCCGGTATCGGAAATGAAGGTCATCGCCAGGCTTGAACCCCGGTCGTACCTGGTCCGTACCCGCAAGGTCCCGCCTTCGGGCATGGCCTGCACGGCGTTCATCAAAAGGTTGAGAAAGGCTTGCTTCAGATGATCCGCATCCCCCACAATCCCCGGCAGCCCCGAATCCAGATCCAATTCCAGCTTCACCCTGCTCTTCAAGGCATACGGCTTGATAAAAGAAGCGGACAACTCCAGAACCGCGTTTAAATCCACCTGGCCGGCGCAAGGTTCGGAGTACCTGGCGAAGTTCAGGAGCCCCTGCACTGTTCGGTTTACGCGTTCCAGCTCCTCCGCGCCAATCCTGGCAAAGGAGGTAAGAAAATCCTTATCCTCGAGGCGATCCGGGATAAGCTGAACCGACCCGGTAAGAATCGTCAGTGGGTTGCGAATTTCATGGGCGATGGCCGCCGCCAATTCGCCCACAATGGCCAGCTTCTCCGCGCGACGCAGCCGCTCCTCCTGCTCCTGCGCGCCGCGGGCGTCGTCGATCATCAGCACCACACCCGCCAGGGCGCCGTCCACATCTCTGACTCCGTAGGCCAGGAGTTCAACCGGCAACGCCCCTTCGGGGCGGGAGAGCCGATCGCCGGCTGTCGCGCTTCCTTCCCGCCCAGCCACCACGCCGGCATATAGTTTGGCCGGGGCATCCGCCTCGAAGCGCCCGGCAAGCTGTTTCCAGTCCGTCCCTATGAGTTCGTCGGCCCTGATACCAGCCAACCTTTCCAGGCCGGTGTTTGCAAAAATTATTTTCCCGCCGGCGTCGAAGATCACCAGGCCGGTGTTCAGGCTGTTCAAAAAGAGAGCGATAAACTGTCTGACGCGCTGTAAAGAAGCGTTGAACTCGTGGATAGCCTGTCTGGCGTCCGTCTGCAAGCCATCCGCCCTTAAAAAAGAGGCGCTGGCCAGAAGCAAAAGCCCGGAGAGCCCGAGCACCGGCTCAAAATTAGTCGGCGAAAGACTCTTGCGGGACCCCTCCTCCATCTGACGGTAGATCCCCTCGATGGTTTCGTTGGCCCAGATGAAGCCAATAGCCATTCCGTCTCTGATAATGGGGCGCACGCAGTTCATGATGTCGCCCCTGACCATCGACCCGAAGCCGACCATCTCTCGCCCGGATTCCATGGCTCGCCAGCCTATATGGTCGCGTTTAATGCTGATTCCCACCTTGGACCCAAACTCCCGGCTGGGCCCGTAGGTAAGAATTGCATCAAGCTCTCGCGAATAATAACCTACTCCTACGCCGGGAAAGCTTCCGGCCACCCGGTCGCAAAAAGGAGCCAGCGCCCGGTTTAATATGGCGATCTTCTCTTCCCGGGATTCGCCGGCCGACCTTGTGCCACGCGAAACTTCGGGTCCGGCGCTGGCCATGGCTAAAAGTCGTCCATAACCGTCCCCCAGGTAGTCGTCCAACAAGCGGGCAAGCCCGAAGAGTTTTTGCGCCTTTTCGTCCAGAAGAGCGGCTTCAGCTTTCCGAAAGAACGTCGAGTGGTAAAACAAAGGTTCACCTCCGCCAGAACCGGAGCTAAGGCCATATTTCCGTCGCTGCAATCACGATTCCTTTTGTGTTTTTTCTTCTTCGTACCGCCCAATTCCTCCCCTGCCTCCGCAAAAATTTCGCCAAATCGGACAGGAGTGGCAGGGAACAAAAAATTTTATTGACAAAAGCCAGCAAACCGGACATAATAAAGGGGAAGAATCCGTTAGCCGCGGGCTCTTCCCCGGAGGGTGTCACGACCCGGGAGCAGTTGGAGTCTTTCCTGAATGTGCTAGGTACCAACTTGGATACCTAGCGTTTTTGTTTACTATGTCGAAGCATCTTCGCCACCAGGCTGATGGCCGCAAGGGCCACCACCGGGGCGATCTTTATGGAGACCCCGAACAGAAACACGTACATCTCCATATGCTTCACCTCCCCCCAGCCGGGAATTCTCCCAGGCCCAACACCCCAAGCGGGAGGAGGTTTGACAGCCACCCGGACCGGCAGGCTTAACCTGTCCAGATCTATTATAACTCAACCGAACATGTCTTCGCAAGAGTGTTATACAACGAGGCATTTGCGTTGTCCCCCCAAATCCTTCGGTAACTGCAAACGCTAGCCGCCAAGAAATAGGGTTCAGAGCAACTTAGAAACCTTTTCCCGGTTTATTTTGCCATATGGCGTGAAAACTTCCATAAATTACCTTGAAAATGGGTAACCCAAACCAAGGCCACTTTCTTTTACTCTGTCTATTGGGTTCG
>JBLNCV010000022.1:0-11931 GCA_050260975.1 Syntrophothermus sp.
CCGCCCTCCGCGGCCCTGGCAATCAGGGCGAGCGCTTCCCGTGAGACTTCCAGCCCCTCTTTGGCTGTAATCCCGGCCAAATAGTCTACTATCTCCTGCGTCGAGATACGTTTAAAGTCAAAACGCTGGCAGCGCGAGAGGATCGTTGCCGGCACCTTGTGTGGCTCGGTGGTCGCAAAAATAAAAATCACATGCGCCGGCGGTTCTTCGAGGGTCTTGAGCAGTGCGTTGAAGGCTTCGGTGGTTAGCATATGCACTTCGTCAATAATGTAAACCTTGTAACGGCCTTCGCCGGGAGCAAACTTCACCTTCTCCCGAAGGTCGCGGATCTCGTCGATACCCCGGTTGGAAGCGCCATCGATCTCGAAGACGTCCATGGCGACGCCTTCCTTGACCCCGATGCAATTCCGGCACTGGTTGCAAGGAGTAGGAGTGGGCCCTTTCTCACAGTTCAAAGCCTTGGCCAGCAACTTGGCAATGGTCGTTTTGCCGGTCCCTCGCGGGCCGCAAAAAAGATACGCATGGGCAATCCGTTTCATGCTCAACGCGTTTTGCAGTGTGCGGGTAACATGCTGCTGCCCCGCCACATCTTCGAAGGTTTGGGGCCGCCATTTACGGTATAATGAAAGGTAAGACACTTTCCCCGTCCCCCCTTCGCACTTTCTTGTCTACCTCAACTTCTTAACACTTTTTGCACTTTCCAAATCGTTATTCGCGATCTTTGGTCGCTTCTCCTTTAGAACATGATTAACCGCAAAATTGTTATGTATCGAGGAAAACCTTCCGGATGTTCAAAAAGTGGTGAGTTTGTTCCGTCTGTAGCAACCAGGGGGTGCCGCCACGTATTCCTGCAAAATTCTACCAGAATGGAACATATTGCGGCGCCATATCCAAAGAACGGGAAATAGCATGATAACTATAAACTTGAACGACGATTGATCGATTTAGGAATTTGATGTACAGTTTAGATTGGGCAGGCAGCAATGTCATCTTCTATTTCTATAAGTTCCCTTAGAGTGTAAAAAGATATGGACCAGTTGTCTGATCTCTAGACCTCCCCTTTCTCAAAGCCAGTTGATTATGTATTTTACGCAGCAAGGAGGTGGTGCCTTTGGGAGTTCCCTATAGAATTCCGAGGGAAAAGCAAGCGGCAAACTAAACCAACTGACTAAACTACTAAAGATGGAGGCGAATTCACATGTCTTTAGGTACCCCTCCGGTAATATCAATACGGATGGGCCGGGAAGCATCGCTGCCAATCAAAGTCTTGCCGGAGCCGCCACAACGTGTAAGTATTATTGGCCCAGGCATGGTGCTTACCGCGCTGGGAGTCGGTCTGGGTGAAACCTTCATGTGGCCGCGCCTGGTGATCCTCTTCGGCCCCAATGTCCGCTGGCTGTTTACAGTAGGCGTACTTGTGCAACTTTTTGCCATGCTGTCCATCGCCCGCTGGACCCTGGCGACCGGTGAGAGCTCCTTTTTCGCCGCTGCACGCGTCTGGAAACCATTCATGTGGTTCTTCTGGATCCTGGCCCTGGGTACATATATCTGGCCCGGACATATCTCCCTGGGAGCCAATTCTCTTGAGAAGTTGACCGGCATCAACTGGCTGGTGTGGGCTATTGGCGGGATAATCCTGATGGGTGTAATCCTCACGGTCACCAAAGTCGCCTACAATGCCGTGGAAAGTATCCTATCAACGATCATCGGCTTTGTGGTGATATCGTCGGCCATTATCGCCGCCATGGTGGCCACAGGGCAGGAATGGTTGAGCACCCTGGGTGGTCTATTTGCTTTTGGCTGGATGGACCCCAAACTCCTCACCGGTGAATGGTTCCCGGTACTTGTAGGATCCATCGCCTTCGCCGGACCTTCCGGGATGCAGCAGATGTGGTATTCCTTGTACCTGAGGGATAAAAAGGCTGGCATGAGCGCCTACGGGGGTCGAATCACCAGCTGGCTGACGGGTGAGGAGGAGTCCATGCCTGACACCGGCTCCACATTTAATGCCTCCGACCCCAAGGAGCTGGAGAAGTGGAAGGGCTGGATGAAATGGGTGCAATTTGACGCCTGGGTACTCTTTTTAGGATTTACAACCCTTACAACCCTGATCTTCACCGTGCTGGCCATGGCGGCGGCCCGCCTGGATCCAGCAAGCGCACAACTGATTATGTCAGGAAAGCAAACAGCAGCTCTCGCCGGCATGGCCAGCGTCTACCAGGGCGCCATCGGCAAGGCTGGTTCTGTGTTGTTCTATCTGGCCATCGGCTTGATCGGCTGGAAGATGACCTTCGGGATATTTGACGCTTTTGCACGTGGCCAGGCGGACATGACGTGGTATTTCTGGCCGGGCGTCAAAGACCGCTGGAGCATGAGCAAGGTCTATTACGGTTTTCTGTATGCGGTGCTGGTCTTTGGGATCGTCCTCTTGTCCACTGTGGGCCCCACCAAAGGTCCGGCGTTCATCCTCAATGTGATGGCGGTTGCCTCCACACTCTCCATGGGCGCTTATTGTGCCTTGTTCTTGTATGTAAACAACAGGTTCTTACCCAAGGAGATCCGGCCTGGCATCATTACTAATGTGATGTTGGCCGTCGGTGTCGTTCTTTACTGGGGAGGGTTCTTTTACAACCTTTTGAAGTTTGGAAAACTCGTTGTTTGAGTTGTTTGGCTATTGAAGTTCAGCCGGGGAGGTGGCCCTCCCCGGCCGTTTCATCCTTTCTTCCGGAGGTGATCATGTGAAGACCAGGTTATACCGTTTTACGGGGGCATTGACAGGTCTCCTGGCCGGTGCTCTTGTAGCTTTGTTTTTTATGGCCACTGCCACCATGGCTTTCGGAAATATCGTCGCCCCCTGGCGTCCTTTGTTCTTCATAATGGCGGCTCCCATGGTATTGCTCGGCTATGTTTTTGATTCGCTCCCCGTAAGGAGGCGGTTGGCTCAGATCGCCACGCCAGGCTATATCACTTCGTCCATCTACTGGTTTTTGGCCTTTCCTTTTGTTAAACTGACCAACGACTTGCTGCTGGCTTTCTACTTTCCGTTATTCACCGGAGCAAGATTCATCTGGCCGCCTTACCTGACCAGGCTGGGATTTGACGGTATTATCGGGTTCTTCGTTTATCAGGCCCTGATAGGGATAGCTTTTGGAGCAGGTTTCTACATGGTGTACGAAAAAGTGTTCCTTGTCTTTGAGAAAGTTGATAAGCGGTCGATCACAAACGCCAGGGGGCGCTGACCAGCGCCCCCTGGCAACTTTTCTCCAGCACCTATCTTCCCATTGGCCACCCCTGCCAATTCAAGCCAATCAGCTGTTTTCTGCCGGACTCCCGTTATTTACGGGGCTGCGAAGATCATGACGTTCAAGGATCCCTCTTTCAATCTCCTCCAGATGAGCCAGCATGGCTGTCCGGGCCGCCTCTCCATCGCTCCTCTTGATCGTTGCCAACACCCACCGGTGCCCTTGAAGCGACTTGGATGGGCGGCCACCCACCTGCAGCGATTTTTCGCGACTTTCCTCCAGAAGATCCGTGATCACCCTGACCATCCGCAGGATTACCTCATTTTTGGTAGCTGTGGCAATCGCCGCGTGAAAGGCGGAATCTTCTTCAATGGCAGTCTCGCCGGATTCTACCTTCCCAGCCTGCTTCGCCAGGATCGCTTCCATTTCGGCAATATCTTCGGCATTGGCCCTTTCCGCCGCAACACGAGCAATCACCGGCTCAAACATCTTGCGCGCATCCAAAAGTTCCATCATCAGATCAGTTCTTGCCACCAGCGTGGAAGCCAGCGGCT
Organism: Syntrophothermus sp.; assembly: GCA_050260975.1. Lineage (GTDB taxonomy): Bacteria > Bacillota > UBA5301 > JAMCQP01 > JAMCQP01 > JAMCQP01. The sequence goes on from JBLNCV010000022.1 coordinate 3,797, forward strand.
GCACGATCAAATCGATGGTTACCGCCTTTACAAAACGGCCACTACCGTGTTTACTCTCCAACAACCCCGCCAATTCGAGAGTCTGTAACGCTTCCCGCACTGATGTCCTGCTAACCATGAAACTTTCTGCCAGTTCGCGCTCGGGGGGCAATTGGTCACCCACCTTGAGTTTACCCTCGGCAATGAGTCTTTGGATCTGCTCCACAATATCCTGGTAGATCCTGCTCTTCTTCACCGGCGTGATCACACCACACCAACCCCTCCTTTTTCTGTAAGTCACTAATTCTCCTTATGGCGTAATTTCCTTGTCTTTAGTAAAAAGATGATGGATTAAAAAAGCAGGCTGCTGACCTTCGCCAACAGCCTGGAAAGGAGAAGGGGAAAGGAGGGAGAGGGCCCGGTAGGCTTACCGCGCGCCCCACCTCCAGAGAACATGCCATTAGTAGCGCCTACCGCGTCCGCGGCGTCGCCGGGATCTTCAAGCCGGCTTCCTGGAGTCTTTCGTCGCAGTAGGCCTGAAGCTTGGCGACATGCTCCTCGCTCAAGTGTTTGAACCGGCCCTGCAACGCCAGATAATCCTTGACCGGACGGCGCTTCTTGGGGGTGACGGTAATCTTGCGCTCACCCTCGTCGATCTCGTAGATAGTCCACATGCCGGTCTCCACGGCCAACCTCCCGATCTCGACAGTCCGGTTGGAGTCGAAGGTCCAACCCTTCGGACAGGGCGCATGGATATGGATATAGGCGGGTCCTTTCTTATTGAGGGCTTTGCGGACCTTGTTCATGAGGTCCAGCGGATAGGCCACGGAGGCCGTGGCGACATACTTCACCGCTGGATGGCCGGCCGCCACCATGGCCGGAACATCCTTGGGCCACAGCTTCTTGCCCTCGGGCACCTTTGGACCCGGTGGCGTAAAGGTGGTTGCACCACCGTAAGGAGTGCTCGGTGACGTCTGAATACCCGTATTGGCGTAAGACTCATTGTCGTAGGTGATGAACAACGCGTCGTGACCGCGGTACATCATGCCGGACATGGCCTGCAGGCCGATATCCGTCCCGCCACCGTCGCCTGCCATAACGATGATGTTAGGAAACGATCCTTCATATTTTTTCTTACGGAGCATGGCCTGGTAGGCCGCCTCGATCCCGGAGGCCACACCGCCGCCGTTGGTAATCTGCGCGTGGGTCCAGGGTACCGCATACGGGGTGCACAGGTAGCTGGAGTTGGCCACGTACATGCAGCCCGTCGGCCCGACGAAGATGGTGTTCTTTCCGGCCGCTTTGGCCACCAGGCGGTAGGTCAGGGCCGGACCGCACCCGGCGCAGGTCCGGTGGCCCGGGACGTAGGTCTCTAGAGCCGGCGCCTTGGCCAGGGACGGGATGAGCTCCAGTTCCTCGTATTTAATCTCCTCGTATTCAGGCTTGGAAACTGCCATCAGTCTCTCCTCCTCAAGGTCCGTATTTACGACTCGAAACCGAGCCAGTAGGTTTCCTTCTCAACTTTGCCCTTTTTGGCCGCATCCAGCATTACTCTGGCCATCCATTCGAACTCTTCCATGCCAATTACCTCGCCGCCCAGGCCGCCCATGAACGAGGTCAGCAGCGGTCTCTTGGGTGAATTGTAGAGCGAGGCCGCCAGATCCAGCGATAGGATGCCGCCGCTTAAGGCGGAACCAAAGGAGTTGTTGGTCTCCACAACACCCACTACCTTGAATCTGGGCATGATCTCCCGGAGGTCTTCCGTCAGCCACGGCCGGATCCAGCGGGGTCGCACCAGGCCTACCTTGTCTCCGTGATTGCGCATGTGCCGGATGGCGAATTTGGCTGTCTCGGCATGGGCGCCGGAGATGAAGAAGACCACTTCGGCGTCTTCGGTCATGAACTCCTCGACGAAAGGAGCGTACTTGCGGCCGAAGATCCGGTTGAAGTCATCCGTTACCTCCCTGATGACCGGCTTCACCGCCTCCATGGAGTTGGCCCGCTGAGCTTCGAGAGCCGCTCCCTGATCGGGCCGGATCTGCGGTCCGTGGGAGACGGGATGCTTGGGATCCAGCGGGTGCGGTAGCTTGTAGGGGGGCAAAAATTCTTTTACCTGTTTGGGATCCGGTAGCTCGATATCACCGGGAATATGGGAGACAAAGTACCCGTCCTGGCAGACCATCTGCGGCAAGAGCACCCGGTGATCCTCGCCAATCCGGTAGTTGATCAGGTGGTTGTCGAAGACTTCCTGCGGCGTAGCCGCCCAGCCCATCAACCAGCCCTGATCCCGGGTGGAGAGGGCGTCGGTATGCTCGGAACCGAAGTCGCCCGGTGGGTCCAACGTGCGGTCGGCGATCATCATCTGCACCGGCAACCGGCTACCGGCGATCGGGGAGTAGGTCTCAAATGCATAGGTTACGCCCACGCCGGAACTCCCGGTAAAGACCCGGGCTCCACTGGCCGAAGCGCCCAGAACAATGCTGAGTTGCCCATGCTCACCTTCGGCATGGACAAATTCCGCATCCAGTTCCCCGTTGGCCACCATCTTGGCCAGCTCGATCATCGTGCCGGTGTACGGCCGGATCGGGTAGGAACTGATCACATCCACGTCGGCATATTTGACGGCCTGGGCGGCAGCCACCACGCCGGTCCCACGAATCTTCTTCCCCATCTTGGTTCACCTCTCGTTAGAATAGTTTTTCGAGCCGGACCACACCGTCGGCGAAATCCAGCTCGGGAACCTCAGTGATGGCCCCTACCGGACACTCCTTGGTGCATATCCCGCAACCCTTGCAGTACTTCAAGTTGACCGAAAATCCGTCCTTCCCATCAATGATGCAGGCATCCGGGCAATATACCCAACAGATCCGGCACTTGGTGCATTTGGCCTTGTCAATCACCGGCCGCATAAACCGCCAGTTGCCGGTGATCATCATCTCCTGCTCGGTGGTTGGCGCCGGCGTGATACCTGCAAAGGGCACTTCTTTGTCCTTCGGAATCTTGATCATCTTTGCCATCTTACGGTCACACCTCCCTTAAAGATTGACGACCTTGACTTCGTCATAGCCACGTTTCAGCGCTGCGGCATCCTTGACCACCTTGGCCAGGGAGTCCACTTTCGCGATACCGGCGACTTTAGCGGCGGCCCCGATGAGCGGAGCGGCTATGCCGGCGCCCATTCCAGTGGTATCCAGGCCGCCCTCATTGGACATCAGATCAATGGTCTTCTTTCCGGCGGAGATCCCGTCGGCATCCACGGTGGCGATTGCCTTCAATAAGCTCTTGTCTGGAATGAACTTGAGGATCTCTTCGGGGGAACGGTTGGTGTTGACGATCAGATAGCCCTTCTTCATCCCGCGAAGGATATTCACACCTTTGACAATGGTGGGCTCCACCACTATCACAACGTCGGGATGATCATTCTCATAGACATATTTGGTTTCAATCTCTTGATCACTGATGCGCGCATACTTGCGAAGCGGCACGTTCACCCGGTCCGGCAGGTCGACGTAGTTGTCGAAGGACTGGACATACTTCCCTTCCAGCGCCGCGCCTGCCGCCAGTGCGTTGGCTACGTCCCGGGCCTCTTTGTCCATGATTACTCCCCGGGTCCAAACAGTGATCTCCGTAAGAGTCTTTTGGTCCGTTGCGGTTGACAATCCTGATTCCTCCTCCACTTGGATTTTACTCCCAGTACACACCCTGAACCAACTTTGAACTCAGCGCTCGTCGCGCGCCTTTGCCCACCGTATCCCAGCGGCCACCCCCTTTGAAACCTGTTGTTAGAACCAGGCATACTCGTGTTATCAAATATTATTCCGCCTTGTAGAGGAATGGTGGTCCACATGTCTAATGGTATGACCAATACAGGTTAAGTATACCACCGGCGGAATAAACTGTCAACGCTTTCATTTTCTTATCATTTTCTTGTGTTCGCACTGTTGCTTTATGTTTGTAGAATCGGGCCGGTCCCGCGCCTTCGATGCTCATCTATCGCCTTTTCAAGGTGACGCATGGTGATCTGGAAGTCCTCCGCCTCGTCCAAAGAATCCGGGTGGCTGGCTACATACTCTTCAATGGCCGTAAGCGCCGCCCTCTTGCATATCGCCTCGATATCCGCCCCCACCAGCCCCTCAGTCCGGCGGGAAAGAGCATCCAGATTAACGTCCCCTGCCAGGGGTTTTCCGGCCGTATGGACCTCAAAGATCTGCAGTCTTTGCGGTTGATCGGGAACGGGAAAGTCCACGATATAATCAAAACGGCCGGGGCGTAATAAAGCCGGGTCCACCAGTTCAATCCGGTTGGTGGCGCCGAGGACCACCACCCCATCGAGTTCCTGAAGGCTGTCCAGGCCGTTAATCAACTGGCTGACCATGCGATCCGGCGCCCCGATCTCCGTTCCCCCGCCTCGCACAGGCGCCAGCGCGTCAATTTCATCAAAGAAGAGAATGCACGGTGCGGCCTGCCGGGCCGCTTTGAAAACATGTCTGAGCGCCCTTTCGGATTCCCCCAGCCACTTTGAGAATAACGCCGGCCCCTCCACAGTGATGAAATTGACCTCCAATTCTCCGGCCAGCGCCCTGGCCACCAGCGTCTTGCCAGTACCGCTGGGGCCGGTAAGAAGAATCCCTCGGGGCATCCCGAGCTTTGCCCTGGCAAAGAGCTTTGGATAGCGCATCGGCCACTCCAGCGCACCCAGGAGGAGCTTTCGGATTTCATCCAGCCCGCCAACATCCTTCCAGCCTACATTTGGTTTTTCCGCAAAAAATTCCCGGGTAGCGGTAGGTTCGATCCCTTTCAGCGCTGCCAGGAAATGCCGGAAAGCCACCTTGATCGCCGGCATGGTTTCATCGTTTTTATCCAAAGTACCGTCCGAATGACCGTCATTCTGATGACCGGCGCCCAGGGTAAGTTGTGGCAGGGTCTCCCGTAATGCCAGCATCCCAGCCTCCTTGCACAGGGCTTCCAGATCCGCCCCCACAAACCCGTGGGTAACCTGCGCCAGTCGTTCCAGGTCTACATCTTCCGCCAGCGGCATTCCCTTGGTGTGAATCTGCAAGATGCGGCGCCGGCCGGTGCGGTTTGGCACACTGATCGCTACTTCCCGGTCAAAACGGCCGGGGCGGCGCAGAGCCGGATCGATCAGTTCCGGCAGGTTGGTGGCGCCGATTACCACCACATCCCCGCGGGAAACCAGCCCGTCCATCAGCGCCAAAAGTTGCGCCACCACCCGCTTTTCCACATCCCCGATCACTTCCGCGCGCTTGGGAGCTATGGCGTCGACCTCATCGAGAAAGATGATGCTCGGAGCGTTCTTTGTCGCCTCGTCAAAGACCTCTCGGAGTTTTGCCTCGCTCTCGCCGTAAAATTTATGGATGATCTCCGGGCCATTTACATGAATAAAATGGGCATCCACTTCACTGGCCACCGCCCTGGCAATCAAGGTCTTGCCCGTTCCGGGCGGCCCGTAGAGCAAAACCCCTTTTGGCGGATCGATGTTCAACTGAGCAAAAAGCCGGGGATACCGCAACGGAAGTTCGATCATCTCACGGACGGTTTGCAGCTCCCGCTCCAGTCCACCCACCTGCTCATAACTCACCCGGAACTTGATGGCCGCCAGTTCATCTACCGGTTGTAGGTGAACCTGAGTGGCAGGTGTAAACATTACCGGGCCGTCCGGCGTACTGCCGGTAATGGTGAAATAGTTACCATGCCTGCCGAAGAGATTCACCTTGATCTTATCCCCGGCCGCCACCGGCAGGCCGGCCAGAATTCGCCCGAAATACTCCACGTTTTCAACGGATGCTGACGCGCGGTCCGCCGGAGCAATTACCAGGATCTCCGCCGGCCGGCACGATACCTTCCTTACCTCTACATGCCCGTCCAACCCGGCCTGAGCATTCTCCCGGATGAGGCCGTCCATCTGGATCAGCCCCTGCCCATAATACTCCGGCAAGGTCTCTGTGACTTTGGCTACCGTGGCACGCTTGCCGGCGATCTCGATGACATCCCCCGGAAGCGCCCCCAACTCCACAATGTCCCGGGGATCGAGCCGGACAACACCCGTCTCCACATCTTCCAGCAGCGCCTCGGTCACGCGCAAAACCAGCTTTGGTTTCACAAGCGCCAGGTCCTCACCCATTCACCATTTGCCTCCCAAATATGCATGATATTCATGATACTTCGGTACGACGCACAGAACGACCAGAACGACATCGATATGGTATGATGGTCCAACCACACAGAGATAAAAGAAAGGCTTTATCTTGCTAATCAAAGATCGCTGTCTATCAGCCCTGCCTGTCAGCGATCATCATCCTTCGAAGTGTTTTCATCCCCGGCCGGGCCACGGAAATCCAGCCGCTCAAGGATCCCTCCTTCAATCTCTTCCAGATGAGCCAGCATGGCCGTCCTGGCTGCTTCCCCATCGCCCTTCTTGATTGCCGCCAGGATCCGCCGGTGCCCTTGAAGCGACTTGGACGGCCGTCCGCCCAGCTGCAACGATCTTTCACGGCTCTCTTCGAGAAGGTCGGTGATCACCCTCACCATCCGCAGGACTACTTCATTTTTGGTAGCCGTGGCAATCGCCGCATGAAAAGCGGTGTCTTCCGCTATGGCTGTCCCGCCGTCTTCTACTTTTTTCGCCTGTTCCTCCAGGATCTCTTCCATTTCGGCAATATCTTCGGCATTAGCCCTTTCCGCGGCAAACCGGGCAATCGCCGGCTCAAACATCTTGCGCGCGTCCAGAAGCTCCATCATCAGATCCGCCCTGGCCACCAGCACCGAGGCCAGAGGCTGCACAATGGAATCGATGGTGACCGCCTTGACAAACCGGCCACTGCCGTGTTTGCTCTCCAAAAGTCCCATCAACTCCAGAGTCTGTAACGCCTCGCGCACCGACGTCCGGCTTACCATGAAGCGTTCGGCCAATTCGCGCTCAGGGGGTAATTGGTCACCAACCTTAAACTTGCCTTCGGCGATGAGTTTTTGGATCTGATCCACGATATCCTGGTAGATCCGGCTCTTCTTCACAGGTGTAATCACGTTTGGACCAACCCCTGCTTTCTGTATAATAATTCGTTGCATCGCGCGATTTTCCTTCTTTTGGTCAAAAAATGACACGATCGGAGTGAACGCGCCCTGCCGGGCGCACAATTAAAAAGCAGGCTCCCATCAAGCCTGCCTTACACCCGCTAAGAAAACTTCGCCGTGCACCCACCGTCGATGGCCTCTTCCGGGCGTTACCCGGGTAGTTGACTCCGATCAGGCCACCTTGCGGCACACAGGGTGATTTGCTTACCGCTGCTTCCTTCCGGACCTGACGGGGTTCACAAAGCCCTGTTGCGCAAGACCCAATCCTCCTTGCCACTTGCCCAAGCCGGACCCCACAAGAGGACACCTCGGGTGGGAATTCGACCCCGCTATAGCGGATTGCGGGTACAAGGCACCGCTACCTCCCCATCTAGCACGGCAAAACCAAGAACTTTTTCAAGCTCCGCAAACTCAAATATGCCAGTTTTCGCCACCAAAATCTTGAATGATCATGGCGGAGAGGGCGGGATTTGAACCCGCGAAGGAGTTTCCCCCTTACACGCTCTCCAGGCGTGCGCCTTCGACCGCTCGGCCACCTCTCCGGGTAACTGGTCGCTTCACAGGTGGGCCATTTGCGTTGTGCCATTTGCCGCCCAACTGCGGATCATTGCCTTACTATTGTAATCTACTTCGCCCCTGGCTGTCAAGACACAGCTTTATCGAGGCATTTGCGTTGTCCCCCCAAATCCTTCGGTAACTGCAAACGCTAGCCGCCAAGAAATAGGGTTCAGAGCAACTTAGAAACCTTTTCCCGGTTTATTTTGCCATATGGCGTGAAAAATTCCATAAATTACCTTGAAAATGGGTAACCCAAACCAAGGCCGCTTTCTTTTACTCTGTCTATTGGGTTCGCTTTGCGTTTAGGCCGCCTCTACCAGGCTTCGGAGGTTTTCTCCGTTTTTCTCCTTGATCCGCCCCAGAGCCATTGCCAGCATCACCACCAACGCCAGCGTACACCGCAGCTTCATCTTCTTCAACCCGCGGATGAAGTGCCGTTCAAAACCAAACACATTATCCAGCCGGCTATTGACTCGCTCCACCGCCGTCCGCTTCTTGTACAGCTT
>JBLNCV010000023.1:0-3240 GCA_050260975.1 Syntrophothermus sp.
AGTTATAGTATGGCTATCTTGTCCGGAAACATGATGTCAACTCAAAGCTCTTTCAGCGGGATGATCTCCTGGGCGATGATCTTTGCTTCTTCCTCTTCGAGGCTGAGTTTGCCGGTGATCAGCATGCCGTGGTAATCAAGCCGGGTTGCGTATTGCTGGTAGGTCTTCGGAAAGAGGATTACTTCAAAGAGTCCTTCCATATCTTCCAGAAGCAGAAAAAGCATCTGCTCCTTTTTCCTCGTGGTCTGCCGCCGGGCGTTGATCACTGTTCCCGCGATCTTCACCCGGCTGCCGTCCGGCAGAAGTTCGAGATCTTTGCTGGAGACTGCTTCAATGCTGCTGAGTATATTGCGGAAAGGCAGCAAAGGGTGTTCGCCGAGGCTGATCCCCAGAAGCTCTTTCTCCCAGGCCCGAATCTGCGCCGGAGAGTCTTCAGCTTGGAGTATTTGATCCAAAAGATCCCCGCTAAAAAGTTCGAGTTGGCCGGGAGTACTCTTCCGGCGTCGGCGTGTGGCTCGCAAGATCCCGTCCAGATCGTCCAGGAGCTCCCTGCGGCTCCTGCCAGACGAGGCGAAGGCGCCCACCTTGATCAGGTTTTCCAGTGCCGGTCTCCGGATTGCTGTTCGTGGCACGGTGGCGCAGAAGTCCTCCAGTGAGGTAAACGGCCCGTGCTTGAGCCGGGTTTCCAGGATATCTTTGATTGCTCCCGGCCCCAGACCCTTGACGAGGGACAAGCCCACCCGGATTGCCTGGCCGTTTGCAGTCTCCTCGACCGAGAAGTGGCCGCGGCTTTTGTTGATATCCGGGGGGAGGACCGGGATGCCGTGCCGCTTGGCTTCTTCGACGTAGACGGACATACCGTAATACCCCATCTGGGTGGTCAGGAGCGCCGCGAAGTAATGCGCCGGGTAGTGCGCCTTTAAGAAAGCGGTCTGGTACGAGACAACCCCATAGGCTGTGCTGTGGGCCTTATTAAAACTGTAGCCGGCGAAGCTGCCCAGCATCTCAAAGATCTGTTCGGCTACAGGTCTGGGAATACCATTTTTCACGGCCCCTTCCACAAAGCGGGCGTGCAATTTTTCCCGCTCAACCGCTGGTTTGTGCGATCCAAATACCCGGCGCAGCAGATCCGCCTCCCCCAGGGTGAGCCCGCCGATCCGGTGGGCAATCTGCATTACCTGCTCCTGGTAAAGGATTACCCCGTAGGTGTCCGCTAAAATGGCTTCCAGCGCGGGATGCAGATAAGCAACCGGTTCCACGCCGTGCCTTCTCTTAATGAACGCATCCAGGGCGCCGCTCTCCCAGGGGCCGGGGCGGTAGAGCGACAGGACGGCGATGATGTCTTCCATAGTTTCGGGTTTCAGCCGCTTGAGGACATTGCGCATCCCGGCGCTCTCCAACTGAAAACAGCCCAGGGTGTCGCCCTTTTGCAGGAGGGCGAAGGTGGCCGGGTCATCGGGCGGAAAGTTCAAAGCGTCATTGATGGGGCCATTGGCCGGGTTGATACGGGAAGTGACATTGGCCGGGCTGGTGGAATTGCCGACAGCTTCAAGGGTATCCCTGATGATCGTGAGGTTGCGCAGGCCCAGAAGGTCGATCTTCAGGAGGCCAAGGGCTTCCACCGCATCCATGTCGTATTGGGTCACGATTTCGCCTTTAGGAGTGCGCTGGAGGGGAACCACATCGGCCAGTGGCCCCTGGGAGATTAGGAGCCCCGCGGCATGGATGGACATATGACGGGGCATGCCCTCCAGGGCCTGTGCCGCCGCCAGAAGGGTCTTGACCGGCTCTTCCTCCAGGGAAACCCCCTTGAATTCGGGCAAAGTGGCTAAAGCTCGGGCGATCCCTTCGCCTGCCAGGTGGTGTCCGTAGGAGGGGAAACTTTTTGCGAGCTTGTCGATTAGCCCGTAAGGGACTCTCAGAGCCTTTCCCGCATCCCGGATGGCGGCTCTCGGGCCAAGGGTGCTGAAGGTGCCGATCATGGCTACCCGCTCCCGGCCGTACTTTTGAGTCACATAGGCCAGAACCTCGTCCCTCCGCCGCTGGCAGATGTCGATATCGATGTCCGGCATGTCCACTCGTTCCGGGTTGAGGAAACGCTCAAAAAACAGGTTGTAACGCAAGGGATCTACATCGGTGATCCCCAGGAGGTAGGCGGTCAGGCTGCCGGCGGCTGAACCCCGCCCCGGCCCCACCGGAATATTATTTTCCCGGGCGTATTTGACGATATCCCAGACAATGAGAAAGTATCCCGGAAAGCCCTTGTTGGTGATCACCTCCAGTTCATGTTCCAGCCGGGCGGCGACCGCGGGAGCAAGCCCGGTGGAGCCGTACCGGCGCGCGGCCCCGGCGTAGCATAGCTCCTTGAGGAAGCTTTCCGGGGTATAGCCCTCCGGGACCGGGTAATGGGGCAGGCGAATCTGTCCCAGGCCGAGATCTACGTTGCAGCGTTCGGCGATCCTGGCGGTGTTGGCCAGGGCTTCCGGCGCATAACCGAGGCTTTCAGCCATCTCGGCGGGCGACTTGAGATAATATTCCTGGTTGGCAAAGCGCAGGGGGTTTGGTTCGTCGATCCGTTTCAGAGTTTGGATGGATACCGCCAGGTCGTGAATCGGCGCATCAGACCGGGAACAGTAATGGACGTCGTTGGTGGCCGCCACCGCGATGCCGGACTCTTCGCCGAGCCGGATCAAGGCCGGGTTGATGCGGCGTTCCTCGAAGAGGCCGTGATCTTGAAGCTCAAGGAAGAAGTTCTCCCGCCCGAAGATCCCGGTGTAATCCTGGATTGCTTGTCTTGCGGCATCCGTCTGGCCGGACAGGAGGTGCCGCGCAATCTCGCCGGACAGGCAGCCGCTAAGGGCGATCAGCCCCCGGCTGTGTTGGGCCAGCAACTCTTTGTCCACCCGCGGTTTGTAGTAGAAACCTTCCAGAAATCCTTTGCTGGCCAGATTGAGCAGGTTGCGGTACCCCGCCTCGTTTTCGGCGAGGAGGGTGAGATGGTGGTATCTGGATTCTGGTTCGAAATCGGTCTCCAAGCTGGATTGGGAGGTGAAGCCGGGCTTCGAGCCGGGCTTCAAAACAGGCCGGGAGCCAGATTTCACAGTCCGTCCTTCCGGCGCGACGTAGACTTCGCAACCAATGATGGGTTTGATGCCGTATTTTCTGGCAAGCTGGTAAAAAGGGACCACGCCGTACATGGCGCCGTGATCGGTGATGGCCAGCGCGGTCATCCCCAATTCG
>JBLNCV010000024.1:0-3740 GCA_050260975.1 Syntrophothermus sp.
AAAAACGGAGAAAACCTCCGAAGCCTGGTAGAGGCGGCCTAAACGCAAAGCGAACCCAATAGACAGAGTAAAAGAAAGTGGCCTTGGTTTGGGTTACCCATTTTCAAGGTACTTTATGGAAGTTTTCACGCCATATGGCAAAATGATCCGGGAAAAGGTTTCTAAGCTGCCTGAACCCCATTGCTTGGCGGCTGACGCCCGTAGTTACCCGAAGGATTTGGGGGACAACGCAAATGCCTCTGGCAGGAAATGGGTTTTCAGGAGCGAATTAACTCTGTAGGGTAAAAAGACTGCCATTTTAAAAAAGATCGGGAGGGGAGAAAGGTATGTTAAAACGGAGAAGGCTGGTAGTCTGGCTGGTCGTAGTGGTGGCCTTCATGCTTGCGGCGGCGACGGGACTGCCGGCGATAGCCGGGGCGAAGACGGGGGCGGGAGCCCAGGAGAAGCTTAAAGTAGCCTTTATTTACGTCGGGCCGGTCGGGGATGCCGGTTGGACCTACGCCCATGATCTGGGCCGCAAGTACCTCGAAAAACAGTTGCCCTATGTGGAAACAACCTTTGTCGAATCCGTCCCCGAGGGGGCTGATTCGGAGCGGGTACTTACCGAACTTGCCCAGAAAGGCAACAAGGTGATCTTTGCCACCAGCTTCGGTTACATGGACGCGGTGATCAATGTGGCCAAGAAGTTTCCCAACGTGGTCTTTGAACACTGTTCCGGTTACAAGACGGCCGCCAATGTGGGGACCTACTTCGGCCGTATTGAAGAGCCGCGATACCTGTCAGGAATGGTGGCCGGCAAGATGACGAAGAAGAACCTCATCGGTTATGTGGCGGCGCATCCCATTCCGGAAGTGATTCGGGGAATCAACGCCTTTACTCTTGGGGTTTTGGCGGTTAACCCCAGGGCAAAGGTAAAGGTGGTCTGGACCAATACCTGGTACGATCCGGCGTCGGAAAAGGAAGCGGCTAAAAGCCTTTTGGATGTCGGCGCCGATGTCATCGCCCAGCACCAGGATACCCCCGCTCCACAGCAGGCTGCCCAGGAGAAGGGCGCTTTTGGTATCGGTTACAATTCCGACATGAGCGGTTTCGCCCCCAAGGCGGTCCTTACCGCGCCTGTCTGGGACTGGGGTCCATTCTATGTGGACGTGGTTAAGCGGGTAAAGGAAGGCACCTGGAAGAGTTCCCAGTTCTGGGGTTCCATGGCGGAAAAAACCGTGGGTCTGGCGCCGATGGGGTCGATGGTGCCAGAAGACGTCAAGGCGCTGGTAAAGAAGAAGCAGGATCAAATCATGGCCGGGAAGTTCACCATCTTTGACATCTTTCAGGGGCCTCTCAAGGATCAAAAAGGGGAGATCCGGGTTCCCGCCGGCAAAAAGATGACCGGGGAGGAGATTCTCGGCATGAGCTGGTTTGTCCAGGGCGTAGAGGGGACCATTCCCAAATGACGGAATCTCCACTTGTCGAGATGCGCCGGATTACCAAACGTTTTCCGGGCGTTTTGGCCAACGATCAAATCGATTTTAATGTCGCCGCTGGTGAAGTCCATGCCCTCCTTGGCGAAAACGGCGCCGGAAAAAGCACTCTGATGAGCATTCTCACGGGCCTCTACCGCCCGGATGAGGGCGAAATTTTCGTCCGGGGGCGAAAGGTAGCCTTTAGATCGCCGCGAGATGCCATTGCCAGCGGTATCGGGATGGTGCACCAGCATTTCCGGCTGGTTCATCCTTTTACGGTGGCGGAGAACACGCTCCTGGGCCTGACTTCGCCACGCTTTTTTTTAAATATGAGGGAGATCGAAAAGAAGATCGCCGAATTTTCCGAACGGTACGGCCTGAAAGTCGATCCCCGGGCCAGGGTCTGGCAACTTTCCATCGGGGAGCAGCAACGGGTGGAGATCGTGAAGATGTTGTACCGGGGGGCGGAGATTCTTATCCTGGATGAGCCTACTGCCATCTTGACCCCCCAGGAAGCGGAAGAACTCTTTGACACGATGCGCAAAATGGCCGCCAAAGGCCACGCCGTGATCTTTATCACCCATAAGCTCCGCGAGGTGATGGCCGTGGCTGATCGGATTACGGTGTTGCGCGGGGGCCGGGTCATAGATACCATGGCCGGGCGGGAGACCAGCGAGGCGCATCTGGCCAAAATGATGGTCGGACGGGAGGTGTTGCTCTCGTTCGCTCCGCGGCCGCGGGGCGCCCCGACATCCGTATCGAATGCACCGCTCCCGTCCCTCCCTGGACTTCGCGGTGCCTCGACATCCATGTCGAATGCAGTACTGGAACTCCAGGATATACATGCGCTGGGAGATAAAGGGCATCAAGCGCTCAAGGGAATCTCCTTCACGCTGTACAAGGGTGAAATTCTGGGAGTGGCGGGTGTGGCCGGGAACGGCCAGCGTGAACTGGCGGAGGTTATTACCGGCCTCCGCCCGTCCAGCAAGGGGAAAGTGTTTATAGAGGGCACGGAACTAAGCAACGCGGGACCGCGGAAAATTATCGACGCCGGGGTCAGCCACATTCCCGAGGATCGCCTGGGCATGGGCCTGGTTCCAAACCTTGGTGCGGTGGACAACATTATCCTCAAGCAATACCGGCATCCCACATTGGGACGGGGTTGGTTTTTGAACCTTCCGGCCGCCAGGGCAAGGGCGCGGCAGTTGATCGCCGATTTCGCGGTAAAGACTCCCGGCCTCGACTCGCCTGTAAGGCTTCTTTCTGGCGGCAACCTCCAGCGGCTTTTGCTGGCTCGCGAGATCTCGTCCGATCCCCGGATGATCCTGGCGGTGCATCCCACGCGCGGACTGGATATCGGGGGTACAGAGGCGATCCACAAGATGCTTTTGACCCAGCGGGACGCCGGTGTGGCGATCCTGCTTATTTCCGAGGATCTGGATGAGATCCTGGGCCTTTCCGATCGCGTGGCCGTTCTTTACGGGGGGCGGATCATGGGAATTGTCCCCGGAGAAGGTGCGGACGTGGAAGAGATCGGGATGATGATGGCCGGGTCAAAGACGGCAGACGGATACGAGGCTGGTGGAGCGGAGGGGAACATATGATGAAGGGGACTGGAGCCGGGGTCCAGAGAATGCCCATTACTCTCGGGTTGGAGAAGAGGTTGTACCCTTCTCCGTTGTTGCCGTATCTGGGACCTGTTCTTTCCGTGGTTTTAGCGCTGCTTTTGGGGGCTGCTTTTATAGAAGGGACCGGCTATAACGCATGGACGGTTTACGCCGTGCTATTCACGGGTGCGTTTGGTTCCGTGTACGGGTTGTCGGAGACGGTGGTCAAAGCCATACCTCTGATGCTTTGCGGGCTCGGAGTGGCGGTCGCCTTCCGAATGCTCCTCTGGAACATCGGGGCTGAGGGACAGCTTTATATGGGCGCCTTTGCCGCTAGCTGGCTGGCGCTCTCCTTCCCTCAGGCTCCCGGCTACCTGCTCCTTCCCGGCATGTTTCTGGCGGGTTTTCTGGCCGGGGCCTTGTGGGCTCTGTTACCGGCGATCCCCCGTGCTCTGCTGGGGGTCAACGAGGTCATCACCACTCTGATGATGAATTACATAGCCATTCTCTGGGTGGATTACCTGGTCTACGGCCCCTGGAAAGATCCCAAAGGGTTCAATTTTCCTCTCAGCGCTCCTTTTGCCGAGGCAGCCTGGCTTCCATCGTTTGGCGCCACCCGGATCCACCTGGGCCTGATCTTGGGCCTGCTGGCCGCCCTGGCCATGTATGTGATTCT
>JBLNCV010000025.1:0-8033 GCA_050260975.1 Syntrophothermus sp.
AGATGGAGCCCTTCTTGTACAACAAAAATATCATCTGTTTGACGAAACCAGGCAAGAGGTTCTTGAAACTTGCGCAGACGGGCGGGGGCTGAAGATTTGATGGTAAATGAATTCTGGAGAACCAATCTAATCCTCAAGGTGTGCAAGGGCAGCACAGCCTATGGCATCAATATTGATGAAGATTTGGCCAAAACCACCGGACTTCCAGTATCGGACACTGACTATATGGGAATCTGTGTTCCTCCGAAGGAATATGTGATTGGCCTCAAGGACAGGGAATTTGAGCAGTATACAAGCAAGGATCCCGATGAGACGGTTTATGCCTTGAAGAAATACATGCGTCTGGCTTTGAATTCTAATCCCAGCATTATTGAGACATTGTTCATGCCCCAGCAGTTTATTGTGTATGTTACTGCGGTGGGCCGTAAACTGATTGAGTATCGGCATCTTTTTTTGTCCAAGCGCATCAAGGAAGCTTTTAAACATTATGCTTCCGCGCAACAAAAACAATTGGTGAATAAAAGAAGAAATGCCGCCAACCGTGTATACCTGGTTGAAAAGTATGGCTTTGACACAAAGTACGCAATGCATTTGGTTCGCCTTTTGCGTACGGGAATAGAAGTATTAAAAGATGGTGAGTTTTATTTTCCTCGTCCCGATGCCCAGGAATTGCTGGATATTCGCACCGGGAAATATACTCTTGCCGAAGTAAATGAAATGGCGGAAGATCTGAAAACCCAATTGGAAGATGCTTATTTTCGTTCCAAGCTACCGGAAGAACCTGATTTTGATCGCGCCAGCAAATTATGCGTAGAACTTCATGAGGAGTTTTGGGAAGGTGGCAAGCAGGGCTCAAAATAGAATGAGTCCCGCCAAAGAGGGCCATAGCATGGAGGATGATGGAGATCTCATTCCCACGCCTACACCGCCCGACAAGGTTAATGTCACGAAGGCAGGGTTTATTAGCCTCATCGAAGTTTATTCCACATTCGGGACCTCGTCGCGGCGAAAAGGTGCAATCAATCCTCAATGAAAGGGACTAAAAGTTCGTAGTGTAAGCTTTACTGAAAGCGGTGAGAGGACATGTTCGATTTTCTAAATGTATTCTTTTTTTTCTGGGGAATTGGCGCCCTGCTCGGGCTCCTCTGGGTTTTTGTCCGCTACGGGATTCCGATCTTGGCCTTCGGCGTCTGGGTCTTGTGGCAGGGGGTCATCACTGCAAAAAACGCCTTTATGGAAGGCTGGGAGAAGGGAAAAGCAGAGCTTGCCAAGAAGAAACCTTAGAGGGTACTGAAGATGCAGGAAATGGCCCGATTAGAAGGGTACTGAAAGGGAAAAAATGTTGAAGTCCTTGGTAGACAGGTGTTTTGGGTTCGAAGGCGAGAAAACCCATTTAGCTAGCACGGATTTGAGCTGGAGGAGGTGCTTTGATTGTGGATACCGCCCCGCCCAAAAACGAAGTGACTCAATGTAATGTCTGTAAGCACAAGATAAAGTTTTCGGCGACCTGCAGGGCTTTCCCTCAACGCATCCCCGATGCGATTTTAGGCAGCGAGCATGATCACACGAAACCTTACCCGGGCGATCGCGGGATAAGGTTCGAGCCACGCGATGCAGGAACCGGCGGGAAGGAAACTTTTGCAAAGGAAACCGCCAGGTTGATGGTGAAAATCTCTGATTATGAGGATACTCTAAAAAGCGAGATGTAAAAAGATGCTCGAAATAGGCAGGGTCCTGGATGCCAATGCCCAGCTTGTCTGTAAAAGGCTGGGCGAAAGTAAAATAATGGCCTCTTCTTTTTATCTTGCGGGTGGAACCGCGCTCGCTCTGCAATTGGGCCATCGAAGATTGAGAGCGAAACTACACAGCAAAGGAGCGACTTGCCATGAAGCTGCCCAACTCCTTTGCCCGCCTTTTCCGGAGCTACAACTTTGAAGAACTTGACGATGAAAGGCAAAGTAAACTGATTGTAAAAACCGTACTTGCCTACGGCGAGTGGGAAGAGATTCTCTGGCTCTTTCGCCATTATGGCCGCGAAAAGATCGGTGAAATCTTTCTGGAGGATTATTATGGCTTGCGCACGCTTCCGGAGTCGGCACGCAGACTCTGGGAGCTGCTATTTGTCCCGGAAACGTCGCCGCATTGGCCAACACGGCGAAATCTGCCAACCGTGCAAGAGGATTCCGCCGCTAAGTGGCGTGGTCGCCGGATACCTCCATCCTGAATCCGCATACATGGCTGTAAACCGGTATACCAAAGAACGGGAGGTGGGTAGACATGAAATTATCGCTATATAAAGTCGATGCTTTTACGACAGCCCCGTTTAAAGGAAATCCGGCTGCCGTGTGCATCGCGGAATCGCCCCTTGAAGAAGACATCATGAAGGCCATTGCGCGGGAGATGAACCTTTCCGAAACGGCCTTTGTTGTGCACCTGGCGGATAACAATTATTCTTTGCGGTGGTTTACGCCGAAGGTGGAGGTTCCGCTTTGCGGGCATGCCACGCTGGCCACCGCCAAAGTTTTGTTTGATGAGATCGGTGTTGTTAATGGGGCTGATATTAGAACTGATGTTGGGGCCAATGTTGGTGCCGGGACTGGCGTCCAAGAACTCAGGTTTCAGACCAAAAGCGGTTTGCTCAAAGCGGTGAAGACCGCTGACGGCATAACACTTGATTTCCCTCTTGATGATCCGGTGAACGTCCCTGCCCCGGCGGGCATCATCAAAGCGCTGGGAAACCCCAAAGTGCTGGGTTGCCAATACGGGAAGGCCACAAAAAAGCTCCTGGTGCATTTAGAGGATGAAGAGGCGGTGATAAAGCTAACCCCCGATTTTCCCGCTTTAAAATCGGCTAAAAGCGATCCAGAGGTTCAAGGCCTTATCGTAACGGCTGAAGCTGCGCAAAGGAATACAGTTTCGCAAGGGAATTCGGTCGCGCAGGGGAAGCCCTATGACTTCATTTCCCGCTATTTTGCCGTATGGGTGGGCATCGACGAGGATCCGGCGACGGGTTCGGCTCATACCGTTCTCGCCCCATACTGGGGTAAACTGCTTGGGAAAAATCGCATGAGGGCTTATCAGGCTTCCAGCCGGGGAGGTGAAATGGAGGTCAGGCTGCCCGGTAGCGGCAGGGTGGACCTGATCGGCCAGGCGGTTGTTGTTGAGAAGGGGCACTTATATTTTTGACTTGCCAACCCATCATGATACTTGAAAACTACTCTGCTGGGAGAGGCTCTTTAAACTATCCCCATCACTACCTGCGCGATGTTGACGGCGTGTCCGTCGATGCGGAGCATGGCCTCGATCAAGTCCAGGTGGACCGAACTCGTCCTGGCGGTCTTCTCGTTGCCGGCCTGCATGCGGTCGAAGTGGCTGTAACGAAGCCCCTTTTCAAAGCGCAGGATCTTCGGGTGTTCCTTTATGACCCGGCTGGCCAACGTCTGATCGGAAGTCTCAAAAGCTTTGAGCGCCAGTGAAAAGTTATCGTGGACCTGGCTGTACATGGCTTCGATCTCCTCCATGCCTTCCTGGGAAAACTCCAGTTCCTCGCTCCTGATCTTCTTCGTGATCTGCAAGACGTTCATCAGGATATCCCCGATATGCTCCAGGTCGTTGGCCACATAGAGAATGTTGATGCTCCTCTGCATCAGGTCGTCGGAAAGCCTTTTGCTCCCGAGGCTGGTCACATAGCGGCTGATCTGTTTATACAGGGAATCCGCCGCCTGTTCAGCCTCGGTGAGCCGGTCGATGACCTCGTCATTTCCGTAACGCAGCGCGGGAATGAAACGATCCAGCATCTCTTCCTGGACGATGCGGCCCATCTCGAGCGTCTGAAGGTGGGACTGGTCCACCGCCAGTTCCGGGACTTCGAGGAGGCTTTCATCCAGATACCGAGCCTCCCCAAGCCTGGCGTGCTTATCGGGCATGAGACGAACCATGAGCCCTGCCACATGTGAGATGAACGGCAAAAACCCAACGGCCATGGCCAGCGAAAAGAAGGTGTGGGTGTTGGCGATCTCCCGGCTGAGGTTGGGCGAACTCCAGAGCGCCAGTTTGGTCAGAGGCCGGTAAAATGGGAGGAACACCAGCCCGTTTACCAGCTTGAAAGCGAAGTTGGCGACGGCGGCACGTTTTGCACAGCGGCCGGGGGCGCCCAGGCTGGAAATCACGCCGGTTACGGTCCCGCCAAGATGGGCGCCGAGCACGAAAGGCACAATGGCGTACGGCCCGATTAGCCCCTGCCCCGCCAGGGCCATGAGCAACGCCAGGAAAGCCGGGCTGGACTGGATGATCGCGGTGATCGCCAGCGCGACCAGGAATTCCAGGACAGGGTAGCTTTCAAGGCTGACCAGCGTTTGAGCGACGACTGGGTAATTTCGCACGGGGGCCATGGATGACGACATGACGAACATTCCATAAAAGAGAAGGCCAAACCCGAGAATCGCCTGTCCCAGGCTTCGCTGCCGCGACCGTCTTGAAAAAAGGTAAAGAACTGCGCCCACGAAGAGCAGGGCAAGGGCCAGATCCGTAAGTTTAAAGGCGATTAACTGGGCGGTGAGCGAGGCTCCGATTGCCGAGCCGAGAAGGACACCCAGCGCCTGGGAGAGGGTCATCATCTCCGCGCTCACAAACCCGACCACCAAAGCGGAGGTTGCACTGCTGCTCTGGAGGCCGAAGGTGACCAGAGCCCCAACTAAAAGCCCGAGCGCCCGGTTGCTGGTCAGGGCCTTGACAAGCTGCTTAAGCCGGTTGGCCGCCATCTTCTGCAAGCCTTCCGAGGTCATCTGCATGCCGTAGACAAAAAGGCCCAGCCCGCCGGCCAGGCCCGCCAGAGCAGTCAGCGCGTCCATCGTTGCCTCCCTGTTCTTCATCTTGGTTCTTTATCTATGCTTCATCATGCTCCATCTATGCTCCCTTATCTTTGGACGCCGGGTTTTCGCGTTTTAAAGGGATGGCGTTCGCCGGCCTCGGCGAAGATCGTCATCTCGGAGATGTTGACTACATGGTCGCCGATGCGTTCAAGGTATCTGGCCACCAGCAGCAGGTTGCTGGCCTGGTCCACATACTCCGGGCCTTTCTTCATGTAATCGGTCAGCTCTTCCAGAAGCAAAAGGAAAAGGTTGTCGACCTCATTATCGTCGTCATGCATCTGCCGGGCCGAGGCCAGATCCTTTTCCACATGGGCCTTGAGGCTCTTGCGCATCATGGCCTGGACCAATTCGCCCATGCGCGGCACGTCAACCAGCGGTTTGAAGTACGGGCCTTTTCCCTTGAGCAGGATGGTTGTTTCCGCGATATCACAGGCGTAGTCGCCGATCCGCTCGAGGTCCCGGCTGATCCGCATCGCCGCCGCCAAAAACCGGAGGTCGCGATCCACCGGCTGCTGGAGCGAGATGAGTTCAAGGGCCTCCATCTCCAGAGCCTCGTCGATGACGTCGATCTCGTCGTCGCCCGCGACGACCGATTTGGCGAGGGCCTCATCCTGGTCTATCAACGAGCGCATGGCTTGCGAGAGCCGGTTGCCGACCAGGTCCCCCATTTTGAGCAGCCTATCGCCGATCTGGATCAGGGCTCGATCGTAAGCGTTAAGGTGTTTGATCAACGTTCTCCCTCCAATGCAGCCTCTCCACCCAAGATGGGGGCCTTGCGCCCCGGATAGAAAGAGCCACAGCACAGGCAGGCAGCATCTGCCCGCCGCCGTGGCTTTCTCCTCGTCTCCGCCACTCCGGGGCAACTTGTAAAAATATATTATTCTACATCACGCGGCAGATTCCTTTAACTCTTTGAGGGCGGCATGAAAACTGCATGAAATCGTCTGCCTTGTAGCAACATATTCCAGGAATGGCATTATCCGGGGTAATCTTTTTCACAAAACAATTATCTGAAGTTGAAAATCTCCGATATAAGTTATGAGGATCCAATTATGGGAGGGTTTTTGGATGGAAGTGGTGATCTCCAACTATGGCTCCTTCCTCGGGAAGAGCAGCGAGCGGCTGGTGGTCAAGGAGGGCAAGAAGGTTGTGGCGGAGGTGCCCTTCCCGGATATCGAGCAGGTCAACATTCTCACCAGCGGGGCGTCTCTATCCACGGATGTGATCCGGGAGTGCACCGAACGAGGCATCCAGATCAACTTCCTCAGTTCCTCGGGCCGCCCGTATGCCAAGTTGACCTCCCCAAACCTGACGGCCACGGTAATCACCCGGCGGGA
Organism: Syntrophothermus sp.; assembly: GCA_050260975.1. GTDB lineage: Bacteria > Bacillota > UBA5301 > JAMCQP01 > JAMCQP01 > JAMCQP01. The sequence goes on from JBLNCV010000025.1 coordinate 6,209, forward strand.
GCAGATCTTCGCTTACCGGGACGAACGCGGGGTGATCCTGGCGAAGGCCTTCGTCGAGGGCAAGATCAAGAATCAGGCCAACGTCCTCAAATATTTTGCCAAATACCGAAAGACCGCGGATTCCGCGCTCTTTGGACAGATCCTGGACATGATCAAGGCGGTGGAGGGGCATCTTGCCGAGCTGAGCAAGATCACGGGCCCTGCCATCGATGAGGTGCGGGGGGAGATTCTTTCGGTGGAGGGGCGGGCGGCGAACCTTTACTGGCAGGGGATCAAGACGTTGACCGCCGGCAAAGTGGACTTTGAGGGGCGGGAGCACCGCGGGGCGACGGATCCGGTCAATTCGGCCCTGAATTACGGCTACGGGATCCTTTATTCGCAGGTCTGGGGCGCAGTGCTCTTGGCGGGGTTGGAGCCTTTCGCCGGCTTTCTGCACGTGGACCGTCCCGGGAAACCGAGCCTGGTGCTGGATCTGGTGGAAGAGTTCCGGCAGCAGGCGGTGGACCGGCCAATTCTGGCTTTGGTGGGCAAGGGCGCCGAGATTGAGGTGGAAGATGGGAAGCTTACCGATGCGTCCCGGCGGGAATTGGCCAAACGCATCCTGGAACGCCTGGAAGCGCCGGAGCGGCTTGAAGGAAGGAAAGTGCCGCTAAAAACCGTCATCCAGCGCCAGTCCCGCCGCGTGGCCAACTTTGTGCGGGGTGAAGGGCGTTACAAGCCCTTTGTCGGGGGATGGTGAGGCTGTTAAAATGACCTTCGGGGATGGTAAGGCCGGATGATGACGCTCGTGATCTACGATGTGCCGGATGACAAGATTCGGAACCGCCTGGCGGTGGCCTGCAAGGACTACGGTTTGCAGCGGGTGCAATGGAGCGCCTTTCTGGGCTTTTTGAACCACAACCGGCTGGAAGAACTCCAGCGGCGCCTGAAAAGGACCCTTGGCAGGCGGATGGGAAACATCCAGATCTACCCTCTCTGCGACAAAGACCTGCGCCTGCGTCTGGAGATCGAGGGGTTGGGCGGGTATCGCGCCCCGTGGCAGGGGGAGCGGGCCGGAGACCCCTATGCCGGCGATGGCGATGAAATGGACGGTGCGGGCGCCAAAAGGGCGGTAAGTAAAAGGAGAAAAGGCGGGTATCTGTTTGTGGGTGAAGAGCCTGAAGAAGACCTCGCAAAAGAGCCCGCAGAAGAGCTTGAAGAAAAATCCAAAGAAGAACTCGAATCCAAACCGCGGAGGCAAAAACCAGGTGGAAATGGCAAAGCCGCCAAGGCCGCGCATACAATCGCACACACTGCGCGCAAGGCCAGATCTGCAACTTAACGTGACCGACGTCAAGCAGTTTGTCTATTGCCAGCGAATCATCTATTTCACCTACCTGATGCCGGTGGACAGGCGGATTACCGCGAAGATGGCCTACGGCAAGGAGAGCCATGCGGAACTGGACCGCCTGGAGCGGCGCCGCGGGTTTCGCTCTTATCGCCTGGAGGAGGCCGAGCGGCGGTTTCATGTGCCGCTGGAGTCCCGCCGGCTCGGGTTGCACGGGATTCTCGACATGTTGTTGGTGTCGCCCCAGGGGTATTTTCCGGTGGAGTTCAAGGACACGACCAGGCCGCCGGGGCTCAACCATAAGTACCAGCTGGTGGCCTACGCCATGCTGGTGGAGGAGAAGTACCGGCAACCGGTGCGCGAAGGGTATATCTACCTGATACCGCTCAAAAGGGCGATTGCCATACCAATCACCCAGGAGATGCGGGATTTTGTGCGATCCGTGATCGGCAGGATCGAAGGTATGGTGCTGACGGAAAAGATCCCGGCGGTAACCCG
>JBLNCV010000026.1:0-28199 GCA_050260975.1 Syntrophothermus sp.
GGTGGAAGAGTTACGCGTGTTTATCGTCGAAGACGACCCGATGGTTCTTTCCATCAACAAGCGTTTCACGGAACGAATCCCCGGGTTTAAGGTGGTGGGCGCCGCGGCCACCAGGGCGGAAACGATCCGCCAGGTCAAGGAGACCAGGCCCCATCTGGTATTGTTGGACATCTACCTCCCGGAAGTCAACGGATTGGAGATCTTGCGCGAGCTGAGGAACCTGGACTTCGGCGTGGATGTGATCTTTATAACGGCTGCTCAGGATACGAGAACCATCTCGGAGGCCCTCAGGTACGGCGCGGTGGATTATTTGATCAAACCCTTCGAGTTTGAGCGGTTTCAGGAAGCGTTCCTCAACTACGCTTCCCTCCATGCCAAGCTGGAGTCGGATCGGCCGTTTCTGCAAAGCGATGTGGATTCCCTGCGCCAGGGGGATCCCAAAGCAAAGGCCGCCAGGACGCGCGGGCCGGTGGAGGTGGCCTTGCTCACACCGAAAGGAATCGATGAAACCACACTGGGTTATGTCCTTGGGCTCTTAAATAACCGGCTGAAACCCCTCTCCGCGGACGAGGTGGCAGAGGGGCTGGGCCTTTCCAGGGTCACCGCCCGCCGTTATCTTGAATATCTTTGCGAAACCGGCAAGGTTTCCGTTATGCACTCCTACGGTTCAATCGGCAGGCCGCAGAAACTTTACCAGATCAAAGACGTCAAAATTTGATGGACAACTCGGCGGAGATTGCGTTTTCCAGCCGGCTTCTATTTGAATTTCTCGGGCTTGCTTCGCCCGCCTTGTTATTGCCGCTGGTGGCGCCGTCATGACTTGTTGCGCCGCCTTCCCCATCCCCAAAATCGATCAACTGGTAGACGGCCTGCAAGGAAGCGTTTTCCCCCAGCCGGTAACCCAGGCCAAATTTTGTGGTTGTCCGCTTGTCGACAACTTCCGAACCGGCGCCGAGTGTGGAAGCAATCTCGTAGCCGGCTCTCAAGGTAGTCTGCTTGTTGAGGGCCATCTCCCCGTCCAACGCCACGGTGGTTGTAGATTTGCCGGTTGCCCCTCTGGAACTGATGTTGTCCAAATCCTCCAGGCGATACCTGGCCTGCACGTTCAAGAGATCGGGGATCAGCGAAACAGCGGCCGCCAGGTCCCTGGCAACCCTGGTCTCCCCCATGCCGATACCGTTAATGGCATACTCACTGGAGATGCTCAACTGGGGCGCCAGCCAGAGCCGGCCGTTAAGCGCCAGCCCCAGTTGCTCCGGGTCCCTTTGGTCCTCTTCCTTGCCCAGGACGGACGCCAGGCGCCCTCCGAGTTCAAGACGGTTATTAAGCTTAAATTCGCTGCCCACCTGTGCAACCCGGGACATTTCGTAAGAGAGGCGGCCGCTTGCAGGATTCGTCCCGGCCCCCGCCTGTTGCTCCGTTAAATCCAGTTGCCGCGTCTGAACCCCGGTAACCTGAAGACGATCAAGAATTCCCGCCGGATCGCCGGGATGGGACTTGGACTCCAGGACGTTGTTCCGGACCTGTAGCATGGCCATCTCATCCTTGAATTCCATCTCCAATCGGTCCAACGTTTCTTGAATACCCGGCGGAAGTTTCTTTCCGGCCGGCGGAGCCTTGGCCTTGGCCTTCGCCCTGGCCACAATAAGCGCTACCTCGTAGCGGGTCATTACCCGTCCGGGTCCAAAAGAATCCGGCCGGTAATCATCTAAGAGCCCGGCCCCGGCAAGGCCTGACAGCGCCCGGTATGGCCATCCCCCCGCCGGCACGTCGGAAAAGGGGTTAACCGGGCTTTTGACCTCCGGAATCTTTACTCCCGATCCCTGGGCCGCGGCCGGTTGATTGGCCGGTTGCTGCGCCAAAGCAGGGAAAGCCGGAGCAACCTGCGTTAAAGCCATCGATATTGAGATTGCAAGGACAGTTGCAAGTATTGAAGGCTTCTTCTTCATCGAGTACGTCCTCTTTCAAAGTCTGCGGGCGGGAAGTTGCATGAGTTCCCTTGTTCCCTCAATGCTTCTCACCCGCCCGTTTTCTAGCACGTCACTGGCACGCTCAACTGCGTTCAACTCTTCGACCCTGGTACAATCCCTGCTGAGACTTCAATATGTGTTCTGGCGAGTTTTTGCTGAAATCGCTGCTTCAATGGGAAGCTACCAATGACGAGGGGTTAAATTGTCTTAAAAGGTTTCGAATAACATACGTTAGTCATCCGAAATATCAACTTACTCCCTACCTCCGTTGTACAATCTACTTAATTCGTTGTTGCAAACTCGATCTCCTGCCGCCAGCCATCACTGTAATTTGTGCCATGGCCGGAAAAACCAGGAAAACGCCAGGCTTCTTCAGCCATTGCTTTTTGCCGTCAGTCTTGATCAACTTCCCCGGCCGCTGCCGGCCAGATTGCCGTTGAGCACGCCAATGGCCGGCCGGACATCCAGTTTGATCTGCAACGGACCGGCGGCCGTCCAGGTATCCGTGGTAGCCACCGCCGCCACCGTTACGGAACCGCCGAACTGCTTGATCTTGCTGATCGCCTCCTGGGTGTCTTTAAAGCTGGCCTGCCCGACCACCCCTTCGCTGGAGGTGATCATCCCATCCTTGATCGCCCGGTCGTTGACCTCCCCCAAAAGCCCCAGGATCTGGCTGAGCAACTGGTCCGCGCCCAGCTTTCCATCCACGGTCTTTTCAACGATCACTTCCCCCGCTTTGAAGATCCGGTGATTTGCGTAAAAGTCGAAGTAGATCGGCACCGGGTTATTCACCAGTGAATTGGTGATGGACACCGCCCGTACCACGACCTTGCCCTTGGTGGCGCTGATCGTCTCGCTGGTCCTGTCCAGATCTTCAGGGACCAATTGTATGGCCTTATCTTTGCCGGGAATTCGCGCTCCCCGCTTGAGTGCCGCATCATTGGCCGGGCCGTTCAAGAACGCCAGAAGCTCCTGCCTGATGGTCGCCGCCGGCCGACCACCCTCAATCACCGTGGCCAGGACGATCTCATCTTTACGGTAGGCCACATTTTCAAAGCGCATGGCCAGATAGGCGCTGTCCAACTGGCCAATCTTGCTTTCCAACGAGGCTTTCTGCTGGTTTAAATCCCGCACCTCGTCGGCCAGCGATCCAGCTACCTCCTGAAACCGTTTGATCCGCGATTTTTCAAATTCAAGATCATCCTTGGTCTTGCTAAGTTCCTTGGAGGAACGTTCATAATCCCTGGCCACCTGCTGATACTTCTCCTGGATCTCCACAAGATGGGCGTTGGCCTCGACATAAGCCCTTTCCGCTTTATTGCGCTGCTCGACCACCGTCTGAAGCTGATTGCTCAACCGGTCCAGCTGTCTGGCTTTCACCCCGATGGTCTTCTCCAACTTCCCGATCGTTTCTTGCAACTGCTTCATGGAAAACAGCGCCGTCCGGACATCTTCAGATACCACGGCGAGTACGGTGAGGGTGGCTGTGGCAACCATGATCCCGGTGACCACCGTGATAATTACCGAAGTGTGCTTGGGACGCAGGCCAAAGAGGGTCAGGCGCTTGCGCCCCACCTTCATCCCGATCCGATCGCCGATATAGGCGATCAACCCGCCGGTAACCGCCAGCACTAGGATTAGTTTAAGGCCGTACACCTTTCTCCCCCCTTCCCTGCCACGTCATAAACTTCGGCCTGCTTCGTTTCTAACGCGGCAGGCACAAGTCGCTACATCAACCTGCTTACTTCCGGGCTCGCCAGATTAGGACCAATCCCACTATGCCCAGGATAATATTCTGCAACCAGGCCGCCAGCGCCGGCGGCAACTGGCCGCTCTGCCCCAGTGCGGTCCCGAAGGTCAACATGATATAATAGATAAAGATGATGATTACGCTCAGCCCAAAACCGATGGAGGTCGCGCTTCGATGGGACTGAATCCCCAACGGCGCCCCCACCACGGCAAAGACCAGACTGGCCAGCGGGACGGCGATTTTCAGGTGCAGTTGGAGCTGGTATTGCCTGAGATCATGGTCGCCCCGCCCAAGTAAGGCAATCTGCTGGCGCAATTCAGAAATAGTCATATCCTCGGGCCGTTTCTCCTGCTGCGGGATGTCCGCCGGCCGCTGGGGGATATTGAGCCGTTGCCGGGCCCCGGTAAACCTCAAAAGGCTCACCGTCTCCCCTGAACCTCCCTGTTGCCGTTCGCCGCGGAAAGAATAGACCACGCCATCCACAAAATACCAGGCATTATCCTCCCACACCAGCTTTGCGGCATTGGTCTGCCGCGCCGGCCGCCCTCCGGCAAACTCCAGCACGGAAACATCGTGCATCGTCTTGGTAGCCTTGTCAAAATCCGCCGCGTAGAGGAAACGGCTCAGCCTGCCATCCTGGTACTCTTTCAGGATAACATTTTTCGTAACCGCCGGCAAGGTTTCGTGGGTGATCTCTTCGCGCATAATCTTGGCATAAGTGGCATTGGCTGCCGGAACTACCACTTCGTTGACGCCCATGGTAAGAAAGCTTACCACAATCCCGATGGCTAAAACGGGCATGATCAACCGGTAATAGCTTACCCCGCCGGCGCGCATGGCCACAATCTCGCTGTTGGCCGAGAGTTTGCTCAATGACAGGAGGGCCGCCATAAGCACCGACATGGGAAGAGTCCAGACCACAATCTGGGGCAGGCGCATCAAAAGCAGCCGGAATACAACCGTGGCCGGAACACCCGTGTCGATCGCCAGCCTGGCCAAATTGATCAGGTCCGTGCCCAAAAACAGGCTGGAGAAAGCAGCGACGCCAAACCCCAGGGGCGCAGCCACCTCCCGGCCGATATAACGATCCAGTACCCGTACCAATGGGATCCCTCCAAACCTTACACGGAAAACCTCCATAAAAATTACATGGAAAATCTCTCTCCGAGATAAAACTTCCTGGCGGTGGGATCATCGGCGATCAAGCGGGATTCTCCCGCCACCAGAATCTTCCCCTGGTGCATGATGTACGCCCGGTCCGTGATGGCCAGGGTCTCACGCACGCTGTGGTCGGTGATCAACACCCCCAACCCCTTGTCCTTCAAATGCGAAACGATATTCTGGATATCCGCCACCGCGATCGGATCCACCCCGGCAAAAGGTTCGTCCAGCAGGATAAACGAAGGTTCCGCCGCCAGCGCCCGGGCAATCTCCACCCGGCGCCGCTCCCCGCCGGAGAGCACCATCCCGCGCTGTTTACGCACATATCCGATGCCGAACTCGTCCAAAAGCTCTTCCAGCCGCTTATGCCGCTGGCGGGCGGGGTAGCCCCTGGCCTCCAACACCGCCAGGATATTCTCCTCCACCGTAAGCTTCCGGAAAACCGACGGTTCCTGGGGGAGGTAACCAATCCCCCGCCTGCCCCGCTGGTACATGGGCATCCGGGTTATGTCCCTCCCGTCAAGCTGGATATTCCCGCCGGAGCAGGCCTCCAGCCCGACAATCATGTAGAAGGTGGTGGTCTTTCCCGCGCCGTTTGGGCCTAAAAGGCCCACCACTTCCCCCTGGCGCACCTCCAGCGAAACCATGTCCACCACTCTTCTCCCCCGGTAGGTTTTCACCAGGTCTTCCGCCCGGATCATCAATTGGAACCACTCCTGTTCCCGCCGCTCTGCTCCTGAATGATTGTCACGCGGACTCCTCCCTGGCCCACTACACGGCTCTCATCGAGAAATAAGGTGATCTCCCCGGCCGTAAGCAGGTTCCCCCTGGAACGGGCCTCGGGATGACCCACCAGCACCAGCCGGCGTTCCAGGGTAAATAAAGTGGCTTCCTGGCTGGTGGCGGTGACCTCGCCGTAATTAATCCGGACCAACTGGGCGCGCAGGGAGCTTTGAGCGGTCCCCCGCGCCACGATCCGGCCCGCCCGCAGATCCGCCACCGCGCTGTCCGCCGTCACCACAACCGGAGTCTTATCCTCTAGGACATACTCCAGCCTGACCTGGCGTTCCACCCTTGCAAGCTGGCTGTCCGGCTGGTATTCGATGTACTGGCCGGAGAGAGTGCCATTCTTGAAGTAGGCCACGGCGGGGCCGTCCTTGCTCCCAAAAAGCTTATACAGGTTCTTTTCCATCTCAAAGCGATCCGCATCGAACGCGAAACTCTCAGACTGAGCGGAACCCATGGACTTCGCGGCGGCTGTTTCGCCGCCGGCGGCCTGGGTAAAAGGGCTGAGAAAGGCAGGCAAGAACAGGGCCATAACCAGGGCCATAACCAGTCTGGCGCCTGGCGGCCAGGCCCCCGGTATCCAATTTTTCAGGTCACGGCCTGTTGTCTTCGCCAATGGAGATTGCACCTGCTTCCCCGGCTGAATTCTGATAGCTGCGCACCTTGACATGGCCCTCCAGGCGCACCCTTTGCAGGTTTCCGTCGCCTGTAAGCCTGTCCCCGGTCATGATTCGCGGGCCCTGCTGCACCCTGACCTTGCCTTCGGCAACCAGGACCTGTCTTTGCGGATCCCAGGCGAGCTCCAGGGCTTCCAACCAGGTTTCCCGGATCTCCTGGGTTTCTTTGGTTTCTTGGGTCTCCTGGATTTGCTGGTTCTCTTTCCGGCTCCCCAGCACCCTGGCGGTAACTCCACCGCTGAACCGCACCTCGCCGGTTCCTCCCAAAAGACTTGCCTCGGGAGCGGTTACCGTGGCCACTGCCCGGCCCTTCTCGTATCGCCGGGCCGTTACCTGTTTCAGGCTTACCGACTGGTTGTCGTCCCGGCCCTCAACCACGGCTGCTTCCAGCTCCCAGACCAAGACGCCGTTGGAATCCACCACGGACAGGCGTGTTTCCTCGGCCTGCACCGCCGGCATGCCGGAAGCGCCGGCCTGGGCCGTTTCCTTGGGTGGCGGGTCGGCGGAAAGCACTCCATCGCCCTGGCCGGTGTTTTGGTTCTTGGGATATGGAACCCCTTTTCCGACGCCGACGCCCAGGACAAAAGCGGCGGCCATCAGAGCCAGGACACCCAAAATAATTAGAGATCGCCTGGTGAACCGTATCCTGGTAAAACGCACGGCGCATCCACTCCCACGATTTCTGCCATAATTATACCATACAAAGCTGTTTTACGCCCCTGCCAAACTCTTCCGCGAGACCCACAAGGGAAAACGGGATCTACGCCGAAATAACGGGTAACCGGGAAAGCCGGGCCGGGATGGATAAGCATTGCCCGCCGATACAACCCGCCGGCCCGAAACGATCCAACGGCCAAAGGAGTTGCGACAGTGAAGCCCCTGGCAAGCGTGGTAATTCCCACTTACAACCGCCGCACGATTCTGGAGAAGTCGCTGAAATCCCTCTTTCAGCAGACATGCCCCCCGGATCAATACGAGATCATACTGATCGACGACGGATCCACCGACCAGACCCGCCAGATGGTGGAATCCTTGCGGCCGCCCTGCCGCCTGGAGTATCGTTACCAGGAGCATGCCGGCCCAGCGTCCGCCCGCAACGCCGGCGTCAGGCTGGCCAACGCGGACCTGATCATCTTCATCGACAGCGATATCGTGGTGGCGCCCGAGTTTATAGAGGCGCATCTCGAAGCCCATCGGACGCCGGGGGTGATCGCTCACGGGCCGGTAATTCACACTACTGACCTGGACCATCCCACGGACGCCAGGATGAAGGTCACCGACATCTCCCGGGCCTACTTCGCCACCGGAAATGTCTCCATCGAAAAAGCCCGGCTCCTGGAAGCGGGCCTTTTCGACGAGGATTTCCGGGAATACGGCTGGGAGGACCTGGAGCTTGGTTACCGCCTCCGGCGGCTGGGACTCAAGGCTGTTCCCTGCCCCGGGGCTAAAGGCTACCACTACAAGAGCCGGCTGCAAGTCAAATCACTGCCAGCCTTGAAACAGCGCGAGCGGGAACGAGGCCACACCGCGGTGATCTTCTACCGCAAATATCCCACTACCCGCACCAGGATGATGACCATGATTATCCCGGCCTTTTTTGCTCTGGACCGCCTTTTCTCCATGGGCGGCTGGCCGGAAAAGCCGGGTACGATGAAGCTTCTTGAGACGCTGGAAAAAAAGGGGCTCCATCTCCTTTTGCGGTTTTTGGTAAGGATTGTTACCAACCATGCCTATGCGGAAGGACTCAAAGAGGCGCTCAGGGATGAGTTAAAAGATTCGTCAACCGGGTGACAATCCTTTCCACGGCCCCGGCGGAACCCATGCGTTCCCGGCCCGCTTCCTGCATTCGCCGGTAACGGGCTGGATCGTCCAGGATGGCCGCCATCTCCTGTGCAATCAATTCCGGCCTGGCCTCCACCACCGTGATGGCCTCCCGCAGCAGCCGCTTTTGCGTGGCCACAAACCTGGCGTTAAACTGCGGGCCGGTCCCGACAAAGGTAACCACCGGCTTGCCAAGCCCGACCGCCTGCTCATTGGCGGTCCCCGCAAGGCCCAGTACAATCTTTGCGGCGTGCAAGATATCGCCGAAACGCTCTTTAAAGATCAAGAGCCGTACCTCTTCCCGCTCCAGGCATCCCACCAAGCCGGGTTGCACGGCTTCCGGCCGGGCGCAGGATCTCCAACCAAATCCAGCCATAACCTCCGCCAGGCGGTCCATGGCCAGGCCGCCGGCCAATGCCACCAGAAAAACCGTGTTGCCTTTCACCAGCCGCGCAAAGGCGCTGGCCGCCTCCCCGATCAACTGCATGTTCTGGTAGGCCTCCTCCCGGCTCCCGGGCAAGATGCCCACCATAATGCGCCGCCCCGAAGGCGCTCCTCCGGCCTTCTCCTCTCCGGCGTCCTCGCCGCGCGCCCACTCCTCCCCGGTCTCCTCCCCGAATCCCATGCCGGTGATGGTCATGCTATCCATCATCACATTTCCCAGATAAGAAGCGTTTACCCCGCGCTTCCGCAGCCCCTCGGCGGTCCTGGCGTCTCTGGGGTAGACCTCGGTGCAAAAGCGCCGCATCAGCCAGACCTCCAGGGCCGTGTGCGGCGCGATATAATCCGATTTGGCGGTGGGAAGAAAGACTGCCGGCCGCCTGACGAAGAGGCCGGCCAGAAGAACCAGCGCCACGTCTCCCACACATACCGTCATTCGCGCTTCCGACGCCGCGGCCTTCAAGGCGGCAATCTGGCGGAAAGTCAACGAAAGAAGGCCCGCCCTGAGGTCCATCCAGAGGTTCTTCAGGCTATTGCGCAAGAACCCGCCGCTGGGAAGCGTTTGAGTCGGGCCGACCAGCCTGATGCCCCGCCGGAGGTACGCCTCCCCGGCGCCAACCAGCGGCAAGGCCATGATCCTCAGGCCGGGAATCTTCTCCTGCAAGGCTGACGCGAGTTGCGCAGCCATCAGATCCTCCCCGTGGCCGTTGCTGATAAACAAAACACCCGGATCTTCCCGCGATTTTAGAGGGTGGCCGCCCATCCCGGAACCCTCCGCAAAAGGATAACCGCTCATCCCCGGGCTCCTTGCAAGTTGTGGGAGATGATCGCTCCCGCCTGGATTACTTCCCCGGGCCAGATTAAAACGTTTGATCTCACTTCGCTGCGCTGCTCAACCACACAGGCGTCGCTCAAGATAACCCCCCTGCCCAGCCTGGCTTGCGGGTGCAGATAGCACTCGCTCCCCACCACACATTCCGTGAGCCGCGCCTCTTTGCCCACCCAGGTATTCTGCCAGATCACGCTGCGCTCGATCATCGCGTTATCTTCGATCCGGCAATTGTCGCCGATCACCGTCTCCCCGACAATCCACACGCCGCGCCCGATGGTGCAGCCCCGGCCGAGCAGGATACGGCCTTCAAGCCTGGCGGAGGGATCGATCCGGCAATCATCTCCCCCAAAGACCCCTGGGCGGATGGATGCCGCCTGAAGACGGGAGAACGCCTCAAGTTCCACCTTCCCCTGGAGTACGTCGTACTGGGCCAGCCGGTACTGCGTAATGGAACCGATATCGCACCAGTAGCCGCCCATGGCGTATCCGTAGAACGGCGCCCCGGCGGCCACCAGCCGCGGGAAGAGATCTTTGCCGAAATCATAGAAGGCGCCCGGCGGGATCAGGTTCAAAAGTTCCCGCTCAAAGATGTAGATCCCGGTGTTGGCCAGATTGCTCAGGGCTTCAGCGGCCTTCGGCTTCTCCTGAAAACCGGTAATCCGCCCGTCGGATGTGGTAAGCACCACCCCAAAGCGGGTGGGATCGTCCACCCGGCGCAAGGCGATGGTCGCCAGAGCCCCGGAACCCCTGTGAAAACGCAGCATATCGGTGAGATCGATATCCGTGAGCGCATCTCCGCTGATGACCAGGAAGGTGTCGTCAAAAAAGCCCTCCACTTTCTTGAGTCCCCCGGCGGTCCCCAAAAGTTCCTTCTCCTGAGAATAGCTCAAGGAAAGTCCAAAATCCGACCCATCCCCGAAATACCCGCGAATCCGTTCGGGCAAATACCAGAGGTTGGCAATCACGTCGGTATAACCATGCTTTTTGAGAAGCGCCACGATATGTTCCATGGCCGGCCGGTTTACCACCGGCACCATGGGTTTTGGGACGTTGCAGGTCAACGGTTCGAGCCGGGACCCAACCCCCGCCGCCAAAATCATTGCCTTCATTGGTGAGAAACCTCCTCTGTCTCCAACTGCCGCTCATAGAGCCTCCGGTACAACCCGTCTCGGGCCAGCAACTGGCTGTGGCTGCCCGTTTCCACAATCCGGCCCCTTTCCAGGACCACAATCCGGTCTGCGTGCTTGATGGACGAGAGCCGGTGGGCGATGATAAAGGTGGTGCGGCCGCTCATCAGCCGTCCCAGGGCATCCTGCACCAGCATCTCCGATTCGGCGTCCAGGGCCGACGTGGCCTCATCCAGGATCAGGATGCGCGGGTCGCGCAACACCGCTCGCGCGATGGCGATTCGCTGCCGCTGCCCTCCCGACAGGCCCACTCCCCGCTCTCCAACCAGGGTGTCGTATCCCTGCGGGAGGGCCATGATGAACTCGTGGGCATTGGCGGCCTTCGCCGCGCCAATCACTTCATCCCGGGAGGCTTCCCGCCTGCCGTAGGCGATATTTTCCGCCACACTGGCTCCAAACAGGATGGTCTCCTGTGGTACCAGGCCGATCTGTTTCCGAAGCGAAGCATTTTTTACCCGCCGCACATCATATCCGTCGATCTCCACCACGCCGGCGTCGACATCGTAAAAGCGCGGGATCAGGTTCACCAGGGTGGTCTTGCCGGCGCCGCTGGGCCCGACAATGGCTACTACCTCGCCGGGAGCGACCTCCAGGTCGATCTCCTGTAAAATCGGTTGGCCGAGTTTATAGGAAAATTCCACATTTTTGAAACTTACCCGTCCGGACAGCCTGGGCAACTCCACGGCATCGGGGGCGTCTTTGATGTCCGCATCGACGTCCAGGAGGGAAAAGATCCGATCCCCGGCGGCCAGCGATTGCTGTAACAAAGCAAACGTCCGTCCCAGGTTGGAGATGGGTTGCCCCGCCAGTCCCAGGTAAGTGAAGAACTCGATCAGTTTCCCGGTGGTCAGGTTCCCCCGGATCACTTCCAGCCCGCCGTACCAGATTACCACCGTCATCCCGAAGGCGCTCAAGAGCTCCAGGAAGGGCGTCAAAGTGGCCGACAACTGGGCCGATTTCATGGTCACCTGGAAGTTGGCGTCGTTCTTCTCCTCAAACCGTGTCACCTCGTGCTTCTCCATGCCGAAAGCCTTGACAATCCGGATCCCGGCCAGAGTCTCCTGCAGGATCGAGGTGAGGTCGGCGATCTTCTCCTGCACCGTACGGGTGAGCTGGCGGATCTTGGCGCCAAACCGGTTTACCACCAGGCCCAGAACCGGAAGCACGATAAACATCAACGAGGCCAGTTTCCAGTGGATCAGGAAGATGCTCACCAGGGCGCCGGCAAGCATCAAGACCTGTTGGAGCAAGTCCATCAGCCCGATGGGGAAACTGGCCTGGACAAGCGCTACATCGTTGGTGACCCTGGCAATAAGTTCTCCGGTCCGGGTTGTCTCATGAAAAGCCAGGGACAACTTTTGCAGATGGCCGAAGATCTTGTTGCGCAAGTCCACGATGAGCCTCTGGCTAATGTAAGAAGCAAGGTAGCCCTGGCCGTAACTGGCAACCCCCTTCACCAGAAACAGCAAAATGATCGAACCCGCCAACAGGTTCAGCCTGGCAATGCTCTTCTCCTGGGTCAAAATCTGGTCAATCAACCCCCGGCCGACCAACCTTGGCAGCGCCAGATTGGCGGCGGTAACCAGGAGCAGGGCTGCAAAACTCAGGAGAAACTGCCGCCAGTACGGCCGGAGATATTTAAACATGCGGTAAAGCGTACGCATTTTGACACCTGCAATCTATTCAGAAGACTTCAGCTCAAAAGATCTAAGAACTGATAAGGTCTCCTCCACTACTCTTCCGGCGGCTCCCTGGCCGCCGATTGCTTCCCGCAATCTGGCCGACATGGCCTTGCGCCTGGCGGGATCCCGCAAAAGTTCTATCGCCGGCAAGGCCACATCCAACGGTTGAAGCACGCCCCGGATCTCCGGGACAATCTCCGCATCAGCTACTATATTCGGCTGGGCCGTAAACTTGATCCGCTTGTCCAACCGGTTGATCAACGCTCTTTTCAGCACCGGCCCCAATACCGGCAGATTGCCCGCCATTCCCGCCAGGCCCTCCAGCGGGATCACCTCGGGGCGGTTCAAAGGAAGCGCCACCACCATGGGCACTCCGGTAAAGGCCAGTTCCGCGGTGTTCGTCCCCGGGATGGTTACCGCCAGATCTGCCATCTCCATTATATCATATTGGAAGCCCCTCAAGGAGGCAACCCTGATCCCGCCGGCGCTGCGGATCAGTGCCAGCCCGGCCACTTCCGGGTCATTCACTTCCAGAAATTCCCCGCTGCTTCCCTCTATGCCGGGAGGCGTGGCTGTCAAAGCTTTTTTGAGCTGCTCAAAAGAGACAAAGGGAGAAATACTGGAAATAAACCGCGTCCCCGGCGCCTCCCGGGCGATTAATTCCGCCACCCGGAGCATGAAAGGCCACATATACTGGATCTCATGGGGGCGGCTGCCCGCCAGAAGAGCCACCACTGGGCCCGGCCGGAGTTTTGAGCCCCGGGTAAAAGCCCCCGGTGGACCGGAAAGATCCGGCCCGGCCAGCGCCAGGATCGCCTCCCGTTGCGCCCTGGAAAGCCTTGTCCGGATGGCATCCAGCATCAAGTTCCCAACGACTCCGATCTTTTCCGGCGGAGTTCCTTTGGCGATCAACCTCTCCCGCGTGCGGGGATAAGGCACCAAAAACCGGGCGAAAGATCCCCGCCAGTTGACAAACCCCTCGGTATAGGCCACCGCCGGAAATCCCAGCCGGCGGGCAAGAAAAACCGCATGCATCAGGTCGCTCCCCAAAAAGAGGACAACTCCCCGCCTGCCTGGCCGGAATCCGGCCGGAGCCCGGCCCAGCAGCATATAACGCAAATATTCCTCCGGCCCCGCGGCGGCGGTAATCCCGGGCATCTGTACAACAACCGATTTCTCCGCGCCGGAAGCATACCGGCAAGGCGGCATAAATACAGAAATTCTGGCGGCAGGCGCCCGCCGCCCAAGTTCGGCCACTACCGGGCTAACCCAGGCAGCCACCTCCCCCGGGCTGTTGGTGGTGATAATCACATCGAATTCCTGAAATTCCCGGCTCATGCCTGCTCATTCCCCGCCCGGGGCGCGTCGTTATCCCTGGCGATCCCCAGGATGAGGCCGGCGACCCTTTCCAGAACGCCGGGTTCACCAAGCCTGGACACAACCTCCCGGAGAGCCTCGCGAACCTTATCCGCCCGGCCGGGTTCCAGTAAAATATCCTCGGCTTCCTCGGCGATCCTTTCGGGCGTGGCGTCGTCCTGCAAAAGTTCCGGGACCACGACGCGGCCGGCCACAATGTTCGGCAAGCCGATATAGGGGATCTTCACCAGGAGTTTCCCCACTCTGTAGGTCAAGGCAGAAACTTTGTAAACGATGACCATTGGCAATCCCAGACAGGCCGCCTCAAGGGTTGCGGTACCCGAAGCAATCAGCGCCATATCGCAAGCCTGCATGGCATCGTAGGTCAACTGGCTGATCGCCCGCACCGGCACCCCCGACTGCTTTAGCAAGGGTTCCACCTCATGGTAGGTGATCGTGGGCGCCAGCGGCAGGACAAATTCCGTCCCCGGGACCTTTTTACGGATCAGCTTTGCCGCGGCAAGCATGCCGGGCAGGAGTAACCGCACCTCGCGCCTGCGGCTCCCCGGCATTAACGCCACCAACTTCCTGGCCATCGGCATGGCGAGAAATCTGCGGGCCTCTTCCCTGGTCATCGTGGGCTCGACAATGTCCACAAGCGGGTGGCCAACGTAGGTTACATTGGCCCCGGCCTCCCGGTAGACCTGGGCCTCAAAAGGAAAGACCGAGACCACCATGGTTGCCGTGGCCGCCACTTTCTCCGCGCGTTTGCGTCCCCAGGCCCACGCGGAGGGGCTGAAATAATATACCACTGGAATCCCCTTTTGCTTGGCCATCTCGGCCACCCGCATGTTGAATCCTGGAAAGTCGATCAAAACAATTACATCCGGTCTGTGGAGATCGAACTCCTTCTCCATCCGGGCAAGGATCTTCTTCATCAAGGGAACGGCGGCCAGGGCTTCAATAAAACCAATGGTGCTGCGCCTGGTCGGGTCAAATAAGAGGTGGACGCCCGCAATCCGCATCCGGTGCCCACCCATGCCGTAAATTTCCGCGGAAGGTTCCATCTCCCAGATCTTTTTGGCCACAAAAGACCCGTGCAGATCCCCGGAGGCCTCACCGGCAACCAGCATCACCTTCAAGCGTTTAGCCGCTGACATCCCGCCACCCCCCTAAACAGCCACCAGAGCCAACCCGGCTGCATCGGCCTGCGCGATGACCTCCTCCCGTTGCAAAAGGAGGGTCTTGCCGGCCTCCATTGCCAGGGCGGCAGCTCCAGCGGCTCGCATGGATTCCACTGTGTCAGTGCCCACGGTGGGCATATCAAATCGAAGATCTTGCTGGGGTTTACTAACCTTGATGACCACAACCCCGCCACGCCCAAGGGCCCCGCCGCGCCGGATGGCCTGGTCCGTCCCTTCGATGGCTTCCACGGCAAGCACCGCTTTCC
Source organism: Syntrophothermus sp. (assembly GCA_050260975.1). Classification (GTDB taxonomy): domain Bacteria; phylum Bacillota; class UBA5301; order JAMCQP01; family JAMCQP01; genus JAMCQP01. The sequence continues at coordinate 15,114 of JBLNCV010000026.1, forward strand.
CCTTTACGACCAGCGTCTGGCCGATATCCAGCCCGGCGATGCTTTTAGCTATGGGAAAGCCAAAATGGATGTCTTCCCATTCGACATCCGACGGCCGGCGTTCACCCAGCACGCCTTTTTCGGGCAATAGCTCCTGGAGATATGCGGTTTGCTCCCTTACTACCAACCCGTCCCTGGCCATCTCCTCCACAAACGCCAAAAGCAAGGAATCATCGCGCTTATCCCGGATCCGGCTTAAAATCGCCTTTACCCTCGCATCAAAGTCTATTCCGGAAAAGACGATATCTTTCTTGATCTTTCCCAGCATCAGGAGCTCACGGACGCCCCTGTCCAGGAAGGTATCGATGATCCGTTGCAATTGCCCCGGGTTGATGTAATGCATCTCATCGGCAACCTTCGCCAGTTCCGGGGAAAGATCGTTTGTAACCCCAACTACTAAAGGGCTTTTGCCGGCACGCCGGATCTCCTTGGCGCAGACTACCGGCAGCAGCCCATAACCAGCAATAATTCCAACCTTTTCCACTTGGCAAAAGACCTCCGAAGAGCTGGTTATTTCAGATAGAACTTTAAGACAAACAACAGGCCGATAACCAAAAGCGGGAGAATCGTGTTGACTTCTCCTGCCAGCGCCACCCGCCAATCGAAATCTCCCTGGGCATGCACATACCTCTTGAAGCTCGGAATTACCCTTGGGACAGCTTTTTTATACTTTTCGAATTCCGTCCCGAAAGTCCTCTCCAAAAACTCCTCCTCAAGAGGGATAATTATGCCGTAAAAATAAAGGTACATGGCCAAAAAAAGCACATAGGATAAGAACCAGTTGGACATGATGCTGAAACCAAGCCCGATAAAGAAGTTTCCCCAGTACAGAGGATTGCGCACGTGCGCATAAGGCCCGGCGGTGACCAACCGGTCCGCCTGGACGCTGGAAACCCGGTATTTTTTGATATAACCCGCACCCCACAGCCGGATTAACTCCCCGGCAAGAACTGTAAAGGTTCCAGCCAGCAGCGAAAGCCGGGTGGGATGGGACCAGAGGATCATCACAAAAAGCACCGGCAGGGGAATAATTCCCCGCAGCCGAAAGATCAGGTCCCGAGTGGAACTATTCACTTTACAACCCCCCGCCTACCGGCAAATGCCCCGTTCAGCGCTACGAATAAAGCGGATGAAATGGTCGATCTCCGCAATACCCGGCAGTTCCTGCTCCATCTGCTCGATCGCCTGTGTTACGTTTAAGTTTGACCGGTACAGGATCTTGTAGGCTTTTTTGATCTCCGCCCGCGCTTCGGGAGTCACGCCGTTCCGCCGTAACCCGACGATGTTGATTCCGAAGACCTTGGGAGGGTTCCCGTCCACGATCACGTAAGGCGGCACATCCTTGACGATCACGGTATGAGCGCCGATCATCGCCATCCGGCCCACCTTGCAAAACTGATGCACCCCGGCCAGGCCGCCGATTGTCACCCGGTCTTCCACCGTTACATGGCCGGCCAGCGCGGCGCTGTTGGACATGACAACATGGTTGCCTACCTGGCAGTCGTGCGCTACATGCGTATAAGCCATGAAAAGATTATTATTGCCGATCCGTGTTTCGCCGCCGCCACCTTCGGTACCCCGGCTGATGGTGGCATATTCGCGGATGATGTTATTGTCCCCGATAAACAGGAAACTCTTTTCCCCTTTAAACTTGAGGTCCTGGGGGTCGGCGCCGATGGCGGCCCCCGCATAGATCTTATTGTTCTTGCCGATCACCGTCCAGCCATCCAGCACCGCATGCGGACCGACAATGGTTCCATCGCCAATCTCCACATTCTCGCCAACGATCGCATAAGGGCCAATCTCCACATTGAGGCCGATCTTCGCCCCGGGGTGTACAATCGCTGTTTCGTGAATCTTTCTGTTTAAAGATACTACTTTGTTCTCTTGCGGTTTCAACTGGATTTCCTCCTCCGGTCGAAAGTCTCCCCTTTGACCTGTCTCTCCACTTATCGGATCTAAGAGGAGATTTCTTTACCCTTTTTCGCCAATACAAAAAGCAATGTGGCCTCGGCTGCCAATTGACCGTCCACCAGGGCTTTGCCGGCCACTTTGGCTGTCTCCCCGCGCATCTTCAAGATCTCCACCTCGATACGAAGCTGATCCCCGGGCACTACCTGGCGGCGAAAACGCACCTGATCCACGCCGGCCAGAAGAGGAACCCTGTCCTTATCCTCAACGCTGCTTAGCATCGCAACCCCGCCTGCCTGGGCCATCGCTTCGATAATCAACACCCCGGGCATGAGCGGTTGCTGGGGATAATGGCCGATAAAGAATTGCTCATTGATGGTGACATTCTTGATAGCTACCGTCTTTACACCATCCTGAAGCTCTACAACCCGGTCGAGCAACAAAAACGGGTAGCGGTGCGGCAGCAGGTTCTGAATGGCAACGATATCCAGCATCGCATCTTCCTCCTTTTTCAAGCCGCCGGACACAATTAACCTAATTGTACACGCCAAGATCGTGGATGTCAACCCACAGCAACCTCTTTGATACGCCTGGCAAGCAAGGCATCCAGTGCATGGCCGGAACGCAACGCGATTATATGTGCTTGCAGCGGGCCAAGGACCGCCAAATCTCCAATAAGATCCAGGATCTTGTGCCGGACAATCTCGTCGGGGAACCGGGGGGGCGAGAGGTATCCATCTTCCCCCACCACCACCGCGATATCCAGGTTGCCTCCCAGAGCCAGCCCCTGTCTTTGCAAAGCTTCAATTTCGTGCATGAAACCTATGGTCCGCGCCGGGGCAATTTCCCTTTTAAAAGTCTCCGGCTCCACCACAAATTCGGCGTACTGGGTGCCCACCGCCGGATGACGGTTCGTGAAGATAAAGGACACTTTAAATACATCGGCTGGCAAAGCTACAATGTGACTGTCTTTTCCGGTAATCCACACCGCCTCGCGCAGAGTGAGAAGATGTTTTGGCGCTGGTTGCGGTAAAAGCCCCGCTCCTTCCAAAAGAGTTACAAACGTGGCTGCGCTCCCATCCGCAATCGGGATCTCGGGAGCATCCAGCTCGATCACCGCATTATCAATCCCCAACCCCGCTAAAGCGCCCAGCAAGTGTTCAACCGTCTGCACCTCGGCCCGCCCCTCTCCCCCCAGGGTGGTGCACCGAACGGTTCGGGTAATGTTGTCCACAGAAGCGCGGATTGCGGGCGAGCCTGCTATGTCTGTGCGCACAAAGGTAAAACCTGTATCAGGTTCACCGGGTTTAACGGCCATCCGGACGGGACGCCCGGTATGAAGGCCGATCCCCTCCAGGAATACCGGCTGCCGGATGGTCATTTGTTGTGGTTCCGACAATTTTTCCCCTCCTGTTTTTAGTGCCCTTTTATCTTTCAGTACCCTCTTAACCGGGCCGTTTTGTGCATCCGGGACGCGCGGCGCGACGACGAAAAAACCACCTCGTCTTTGGTTCGCCCTTCCAGGCAAATATCCTGCATGTTGGTCCAAGATTTTACATTCCAGCCTATATTATTTACCATTTCCTCCGATTTTTTCGGATTTGGCCGGCAGAAGAAATCTGGTAACCGGTAGCACCGACTTGGCAAAAAGGCTTCGATACCTCTGCCCGATCTCGGAGACAGGCGACTCCAGGAGTTCCCGCGGCTTACCTTCTTCCACAATCTTTCCTTTATCCATCAACACCAACCGGTCAGCCATCCGCAGAGCAAAGGTCAACTCATGGGTGATCACCAGCATGGCTCGATGACGCTCCAGAGCCAGTTCCTCCATGACCTCCAGCACCTCTCCAACCAGGATCGGGTCCAATGATGCCGTGGGTTCGTCCCAGATCATCAGGTCCGGGTCCATGGCCAGCGCCCGGGCGATCCCCACCCGTTGCTTTTGACCGCCGCTAAGTTGGGCGGGCCGTTTGTTCCAGTGGCCGGCCAGCTTCACCCGGCGCAGGGCCGCATAGGCCACTTCTTCAGCCTCGGAGCGATCCATGCCGGAAAGCGCCAGTCCCAGCATGACATTGTCCAGGACGCTGAGCCGCTCCACCAGGTTAAAATGCTGAAAGACAAACCCAATGCGCCGGCGGATGTCCAGAAGCTCCTTGCGGCTCAATTGGTCAACCGGCCGACCGTCAAAGTAGATCCGCCCGGCTTCAGGCGCTACAAGCCCATTGATGCACCGGGCCAGGGTGGACTTGCCGCAGCCGCTAGGACCCATCAAGGCAACAACTTCCCCGGCGTTCACTGAAAGAGTAACCCCGTCAAGCACCCGCGTGCCGCCAAACGACTTCTCCACGCCGATAACCTGAAGCAACGGATTCTTTTTAAAAGGAACCACCGCACCAACTAAACCTTTTTCGCCCAAACCGCTTCCCTCTTTTACTTTTCTTTATTTAAAGACCTGCCTGCGGCGGTTGAAGAACGCCAAGAGGCCCGGCCGCCCGGCCGGAATAACAATCTCCCGCATGATCTGCGCATAATTTAACCCCAGGGACTCTCCCGCCTGTACTTCTTCCTCGTTTACCGGGCTGACCCGCCCGGCCAGCACGGCGGCGAAGATACCCAATAATCCCCCGATCAACAAGGCGACAGGCCACGCCAGCCCCGGAACCCGCGCCCCGGACAGGGCAAAGATCGCCGTAAGCAGCAAGGCGCCTACCACTATTGCATAGGTTAGCGCCGGCTCCATCCCCGGACTCCTGTGTCGTTTGGACCGATTTAAACGGCGCATGGCGGAGATTATCGTGGTATGGTCAAACAGCAGTACCAGTAGAGTGAAGACGATCGCCACCAGTGCGGCGATGGTGGATCGTACCTGGCTCAAAACACCGAAGACCTGCCCCCGGATATCCGGCTGGACCGTCCCGGCCGGCAAAGCAAAGATTGTCACCCCGTCGGTATCCAGAGCGCCTTTGATTACCGGCTCCGCCGCTTGTAAAGTGATACCCTTATCCAGGATGATCTGGAGCCGGTCCCCCGGAATAACCTGCCCGTCAATATAACGATCGATCAGCCGCACCGAACGGCCGATATCCTCTTCCTGCAAGGCTGGTAATGAAGCTTTAACCTGCTCCATTTGGGTGATAATCTCTTCCACCCTGATCTTGCGCATCGCCCGCAAGCGGGCCGCCACATCCTCCAAATCCTTTTTGAGCGCCATGGTATCCACCTTGCGCATCACGTTTAAAGCCTGGCCGGTCACATCCTGCATCTGTTGCAAAAACTGCTTGGCCGCCCCGGCGTCCCTGGCCAAAAGGTTGAAGTTGTGAAGCCGGGCATTCATCTGATCAACCTTCCCCTGCCACTCCAAAAGCACGCCCGCCACCGGGTTGAACTGGTTTACCACCCCTTCGACGCCGCGCGCCCGTTCCCGGGACTGATACTGGAACTGATCCAGCCCCTTGCGCAAGGCGGCCAGGTTTTGATGCAATTTGCTATCCGGTGGCGTCAGGCTGATCTGGAGATCGAGCTGCTGTCCCAACTGCTGGAGATCCTGATTGAGCTTCCAGAGTCGCTCGCCGGAGACCGTGATCATGCCCAGTTGCTTCTTGAGACGGTCAATCTCCATACTGGCCTTATCCAGCGCCGCGCTTACCCTGGTGATGTCCAGCTTCCCAAGGCTTGCCAGAGGTTTGGGAAGGCCGGCGTTAACCTCGGCCAGAGTCTTTTGCACCTGGTTCATCTTCCCCAGCGTGGCCTCATAGGTGTCCAATGTCTGGGCCACATGGGCGGCGGTGCCGTCCGCCTCCCGGGAAAGCTTGTCCAGCTCGCGCAAGAGCTTGACGCTCTCCTCAATGGCCGCCACCAGCTGGTAACGCTCGTTCCTGACCGTAGCTGCGCCAAAAGCAGGGCCAATCTGGTTCCCGCCGGCCACCCGGTAGGCGGCAAGCGCTTTCCCCGTTTGAGCCGGGATGCCCTGAAGACCCTGGAGATCCCCCTGGACAATGATTCCCCTGGCCTTCTCCTTGCCGGCCTCGATAATCTCCACGAGGAGATCTTTTTTGGTGACCTGCCGGCCAATCTCCGGCCTGGTGGCCAGCACCAGATGTTCACCGGGCTGAATCTCACCGCCGGCCGGCACTTTCACCGTAACCTCGGAGGCGTAACTCAACAGAAAGCGTTTCATCTCTACTAGCGTGCGGCTGAGGGATTGAAGGTCGTCGTCCTTTTCGACCATGGTGATATCGCTGGCTACTGCAGGATTGAGCCGTTCCCTGAGGGCCTGGATCACTCTTGCCCCCTGCCCTCGGGGATCCGCCGGCGCATAGCCGATAGGAAAACGCACCTCCAACACCTGGTAGCGATCCAGAAGCATTTGCGCCGCCCGGGAGACTTCCGCGGTTTTATCCGGGGAACGGAGGACAACCACAATATTCGGCCCGTTAATGAAGGCAAAGCGCACCCCGGCAAGCCCTTGCAGCTTGCCCACCAGCATGGGCTGCGCGCCGTCCTGGACACCACGCACAATGATACTGGGCTCCACCATGATCGTATACCCGCTGCCACCGGGCAAACCGCCGAAATAGGTATCGATATGTTCGAGAACATCGCGATTTCGGTAGGTGTCGGGGAGGGAGACGAAGAAATTGGCCTTTCCGGCCAGGGTAAGACCTTCTTTCATTCTGGCCCCCGGAAAACGTCGGGCCAGGATTGAATCAATCTGCTTTTTGGCGGGTTCCTTGACTTCGGCGCGAACGTGAAGAATGAAATCGTATTGCCCGAATTCTCCGATAAGCCCGGCCAGGGTATCGCCGAAATAACTGTTTGCAACCCAGGCCACACCAGCGGAGAGCAATGCGCCGGTGATTATGGTGGCCACCAGAAGCAAAGCCAGATCACGTTTGAATCCGTCTCTGAAAAGAAGAAAACCGCCTTGCAAGCGGACAGCCATCAAAGACCCTCCCCCGTCTAGGACCCATTATAACACAGCCTTCATGGGCCGGGGGGATGTAAATGTGCGTAAGAATGGCATAGGTTGCCAGTTGACCCCTGAAAAGTGGCAACCTGTCGCAACTTTTCAGAGGAGTTAGTTAAGAGAGCACTTAGTTGTTCTTTTTGACCGGGAATTCGGCTTCCACCGGCCCGATCACTTCCAGTTCATCCTTTTCGATGGCGATCCGCACCTTCTCTCCTTTCAGCCGTTCACCGTCTTTTTGCTCGATCACCACGCCGCCGGTCAACTCCAGCGTCTCCCGCTCCTGATCGTAGACGGCCGCCGCGGCGGAACCCCGCCGATCTTTCTCTTTTTGCTCCAGGATTACGTTGCCTTCCATCACATAATTTTCTTTTTGAAAGTCAGCGGTAAATTTTTGCCCAGCCATGGTGAAATCCGGCTTGGAGAGTTTAACGTTGCCGGTCAAGATCGCCACCTGTCTTTTGGAATCATACTCGAGGGCATCCCCCACTATCTCGATCTCTCCTTTGCGAATGAGGATCTTCCCCTTGACGATGGTGAGATCCTTACTGATCGTAAAGCCGTTATTTTCCAGAACCTTGACCATGACCTGCTCCTGCCCCGGCGCAGGCCCCGGGGCGGCTTGCGCAAACCCAAAACCGGCCGCCGGAAAGTCCGGGCCGGCCAAAAGGGCAAAAAAAGCCAACACCAACCAGCCTGGTCGTAGCCAGTTCAGCCGCAACCACCTCAGTTGCGCCCGGACTGTTGGCAGCCTGCCTGGTTGCCGCCTATCCGGCCTGCAATTCGGCCCATTAATCCCCGGCATCCTCAACGCCTCTCTTTCTCCCGCTCAAGTACCAGATGCACGTCCGCGGGCCCAATGATCTGGAGGACCCGATCCTTGAGCATGTAGACCGCCTCCGGGGATCGTATCCGCTCCTTGTCGCGGGCGATCAGGACATCCCCCTGCAGGATCAGCTTCTCATCCCGGGTATCGACCACCAGCCGTCCGGCGGTGACCCCGGCTCCATTCAAAGAGAGTGCCACCGGCCCTTGCGAGACCAGCCGCTCTGCGGCGCCGTCCCAACGGAGTTCATCCGCCTTGAGTCTGTCTCCATCCGTGGTCCGCACCTGAATCCGCCCCTTAAGGGTGAAGCCTTCGGTCTCCATCTGATAAACCGCCTCATCGGCCGACAGGTGCAAAAAAGGCTTCCCATCCTTATATACGACGCTGTCCCGGATCCCTTTGACCCGCACCAGCTTTCCAGCCTCCGGAAGCCCAATCCGCTCCGCCACCAACTCCCATTGTTTTTCGCCCTTATGCCTGCCCACCAGCTTTGTCCCGCCAAATTCCAATCCGGGCTGGGTCCCCTCAACGCTTTCGCCCGATCGGCTTTGCGCTGCCTTTCTATCCGTACCCAATGCGGTTGCGCCGGCGGGCGTCGCCGGCCTTCCGGAAGATACATCCGGCGGGACAGATTCCGGCTGGAGGAAGAACGCCAAAAGGGCTGTTGCGACCAGGACCCCTCCCAGCCCCGCTAAAACTCGTCGAGTAAACCGCCACCGTCTCATGATAACCCTCCGGCGCCCATCCGGAAAGCCTGGGCAGGGAACGCCTTGATTCGTAGCTCCAACCAGATCTCCTCGTTGATAAAATCATACCGCATCCCCAATTCGCGGCAATGGAAAAAGCGCACCACTCCGACCTCTTCGCGATAGAAACGTTTGAAGAAGCCGTCGTAATCGGTAGCCAGTTCCAGCCGCCAATCCGGCGTCGCTTGCCAGCGGAGGGAACCATCAGCCCGGTATAGTTCGTCGCGAGCCAGGCTGTACTGGATATCCATTTTGAGATCCAGCCGGTCTTGCAACCGTACCAGGGCGGATCCGGCCAGATCTCCATAGTAACTGTAGGGGTTGAAAGCCAATTGCAGGCTGGCCTCCTCGTCTTTTCCGTTCTGGTAGGCAACTTTCGCCCCCATGCTCCGGTAAGAATCCGCCAGCAAGTCGTAGTTGGCTGATAAATCGGCCGACCAGCGCTCTTTGGCGTAAGCCAGCGTTGTGCTGAGTTCTTGCCGGGGCCTTTTGGCATCAAAAGCAAAAGGGGAATCTCCCCAGCCGTCCGCCCAGGTATACCCCAGGCGGGCGGTCCACCCGTCGGAGATGCGGTGGGTGAGGCTCGGCTCAAGCTCAGCCATCAATTTTACATATTCTTCGCCGTGATCATCGCCGCCGCCACCATAATAGGTTATCGTACTTTGCCCTGCCAGCCCCAGAGTGATCCGCCTACCCGCCGGATAACTCAACCCGGTCAACTTTAGCCCGGCATCCGCCCGGCCGCTGTCGATCCCGCGGGGCTCTTCACGGTAGAGCCCCAGGGAGGTCACGAATTGCAGGGGAAGCACCTTTTTCTTCACGGAGATCCGTTTGGTCTCCAGTTTCACCTCCGGCCAGGAACGGTAGCTGTACCAGGGCTCGTTAAGCCTGTCCAGCGGTGGGGTGACTACTTCCTCGTACCCCAACGTCAGCCGGTAACCCGGCTGTTCCTCCTGCAATTGCCCCCGGTATTCATAGTGGTCGTACGCCGCTCGCCATGGGCTTTCATACCTGGTCGCGCCGGCGCCGAAAGAGAACCGCAGATCCGGCGTCAATTGGCGGTTTCCTGAAAGTTGGGTGCTGTAGTTGCGCGTCCGGCTGTGATAGTTGTACACCTGGCTGCCGGATTGGAAGGTGCTTTGATCATCGGTCCCCCGGCCGGAAAATTGCCAGGAGAGCTCGCCCTTCTCGGCTTTCCTGGATAATTGCATGGCGCCGGAAAGATCCGCCTGCTCCGTGTACTTTGTCGGGTAGATATGAGCCCACTGGGCTTGCCAGTTGCTCTTAAAACCCCGGCCCGTCTCGCCGCTCCCCTGATCAAGCGAGAAAGCCGCCTGCAGATCCGGTGGGCGTTCATTCTTTTTGTTCTGCACAGAATAAAGGTACAGCCAGCCTTTGGCCGGCGTAAATTTATAGTTGTGGCGGAAACCGGCGCCAAACCCGCGCAACTGGTAGTAATCCAGATAATACGATCCAAACGCGGAGGGGTTGCGGTAGTAATTATACGTAGTCTTTACAAACCAGCCGTATTCCTTGCTGTAACCGAAACGCGGAAATTCAAAGGCGTTTTCTTCCTTGATGGAGATGATCAGGAAAGGCCAGACGAACAGCCGCCATTTTCCCTCCCAGTAGGAGACGTTTCTGGCTTCGATCCGGTCATTCGGGTAGATCTTAACCTGTCGCGCCTCAAGATGGTAATGAGGGTTTGGCAGATCGCAGGTTGTAAAGCTGGCCTCCTTCATGATCACACTTTTGGGGTTGCTGGTCAATTCCTGCCCTTTTACATAGATCTTGCCCTTCATGGCGGGACCGGTGTAGGCCATGGAAGTCTTCCCGAAGCTTCCCTCCTCTTTGTCCAGGTTATAGGTCAGGCTCTCCGAGCGCAACTCCTGGTCCTGGTCGGAAAAAACCACATTCCCCTCGGCTTGCAGGATATTTTTGCTCACATCAAACTGGAGCTGATCCGCCCGTACCCGGATATCCCGGTATATGAACTCCACGGCTCCTCTGGCAATAAGGATCTGCTTCTGGGCGTCGTAGACGATCCCCTGCTGGGCTTTGAGGCTTGCTGCATCCTTTTCAGGCTGCGACGCCGGCTTATCTGGAATGGAAGGGCTCCCTTCCCAAACGCCGGGATCCGTCTTGACACGGGCCAAGGCGGGCATGGAGCCCGTATAAGCGGCCAGGAAACCGGAGATAAGCAGGAAAGTGGCTAACAGGAAACCGGTCCGCCGCCCCGCCCCGCCGTTTGCCCTCATAAAGCCTCCATTTTCCACAATAAAAGAACTCCTGCCAGGCCTAGAATCAGCGTCGGCAGCCAGGCGGCCGCCAGTGGGGGCAAAACCCCGCTAGCGCCGAGCGAGCGGAAGAAGGGGGTGATCACATAATAGCTCGAAGTCGCCGCGACACTGGCCGCGATGCCCATCGCCCCTCTACCCCGCCTCGCCGCCAGAGCCAGCGAAAGGCCGAAAAGCACAAAGACCAGATTGGCAAATGGCATGGCCAGTTTCAGGTGATAGTCCGCGAGAAAAGGGTTCACATCGATGCCACTGGGCTCGAAAAGTTCGATGTTCTTTCGGAGTTCCGACCGGCTCATCTCGTCCGTGGTGCGCTGTTCACCAAAAAAGGGCTCCACATCTCGAGAGGCAATGATCTCCAGATCTGCAAACCGGGCCTCGTTGGTGACAAACCCCTCCTGGTCCAGTTCGCGCATCACGCCGTCTTTAAGGTGCCAGCGCCGGTTGCGGTATTCCGCCCGGGGCGCGGTAATCATCACCGGCAGCCCCTCCGGTTTTACCCGGTAGACCATCACATCGCGCATGGTCATCTTCGCCCGCTCGAACCTGCGAATATAGAAATAGTCGGTCTCCGACCCGCGGAAGAAGATATTCTCCTGGATCTCCGGCCCCGTCTCCCCAAAGATGATCCGCCGGATGGTATTTTCAAACTCATGATTGGTCCAGGGCACCACCATTTCGTTGGTGAAATAGGCGGCCACGCTGAGCAAGGCGGCTACCGCCAAAAGCGGCGCCATCGTTCGTCGCAGGCTGACCCCGCCCCCGCGGATGACCACCAGCTCGCTGTCCTTGTTCAGCCGCCAGATGGCCAACAGCCCCCCGAAGAGCGCGGCTACGGGCAGTGCCTGCACCAATACCCACGGCAACCGGTACAAGAGCAGGTGCCCCACCACCGGCAGCGCCACTTTTTTAACGATGAGAAAGTTGGCCAGTTCAAAGAGCAGGCCGCTGGCCAGGATCAGGGAGATCCCCAATACGCCGAGCAAAAAGGGCCCGGCGAACTCCCGCAGGATATAGCGATCCAATGTTCCCGTCCGCATCATAATTCTCCGGTCTTAAACAGCAATTCCCGGTCTCAAATAAGCCTTACGTGCAATATTCGGCAAGGTTGGAGTTAATCCTTTCCTTCCCTGAAGGGCGGAAAATTGGGGATTACTGGCAGAACGGGAAAAAGTACCTGAGCATAAGACAAACCGGCCGGTCCACACTAGAAGCGACATCGTCGCTTAAAGGAGCAGCCAGCATTATGACCAACGAGACCACCTTTCGGGAGATTCAGCCCGGAGAGGAAGAACGTTTTAACAACTTCATCAAGGATGCCCCCCAGGGCGATTACCTCCAATCTTACGAATGGGGGCAAATGAAGGCCAAAAGCGGCTGGCAGCCGATCTATGTCGTCGCCGAGCAGAACGGCGAATTCAAAGCCGCCGCCACTGTTCTGAACAAGAAACTCCCGGTCCTGGGAGCCGCCTTTTTTTACACTCCGCGCGGGCCGGTCATGGACTACCGGGATGAACAGACGGTGGATCTGGTTCTGGAGGGTATCAAGGAGCTGGCGGGCAGACACAACGCCATCCTTCTCAAGATTGATCCGGATATCCCGGCCACTGACGCGCAGGTACGGGAGATGCTCATGAAAAAGGGGTTCGTCCCGGCCCGGCGGCGGGGAAGATTCGACGGGCTTCAGCCCCGCCATGTATGCCGCCTTGGACTGGAAAAGGAGCCGGAGGAGATCTTCAAAAGCTTCAATGAAAAGACCAGGTATAACATCCGGCTGGCCGAAAAAAAGGGGGTAACAGTCAGGGAGAGCGGTAAAGAGGCGCTGCCCGCCTTCTACAACATCTTGCAAGAAACCTGCCGCAGGGATAACTTTATTACCAGAGGCTACGACTATTTTGACAGCGTTTGGGATCACTCAGTGGAAAAAGGCCTGGGAAAGCTTTTTATGGCCGAATATCAAGGAGAGTATATCGCCGGCGTCTGGGTGATCAACTTCGGAAAGAAGGCCTGGTATCTCTACGGCGCCTCCTCCAACCGGCATCGCAACGTGATGCCCAACTACGCCCTCCAGTGGCACGCGATCCGGTGGGCCAGGGAACAGGGCTGTACCCTTTACGATTTCCTGGGGGTTCCGAGCAACCTATCCCCAAACAGCCCCGCTTACGGCCTTTACCGCTTTAAGAAAGGGTTCAACTCTGAACTGACCGAGTTTATCGGGGAGTTCGACCTCCCTTTCCGCCGTCCGTACTACCACTTCTGGCGGGTCGCCGAACCGGTCTACGCCAAAACCGTGGTCAACCT
>JBLNCV010000027.1:0-2833 GCA_050260975.1 Syntrophothermus sp.
TGATGCGGGCTTGTTTCAGGTACAGGCTGCGATCCCCCGGCGGAGGCTCGGGCAGGGAAACGCCAAGGGCCACTTCCCCCGGATGAAGAACCGTCTTTTTTACTCCCGTGAAGAATTCCGCGATGGGGACTACCCGGCTCCCAAGCAGCGAAACGATGTGCACCCCGGCCTCAAAGACCAGCAAGGGCGGGGGAAGATCCGCGCCGGGAGAGGCATTGCAGATATTCCCCACCAGCGTGGCGCGGTTGCGCAACTGGTGGGAGGCCAGGGAACCAGCCGCTTCCGCCAGAGCGGGATATCTTCTCTTGACAACCTCCGACTGGGCCACTTGATTTACGGTGACCGAAGCCCCGATAAACAGCCCTTCTCCGGGGGCATAATCCAAACGCCTCGTCTCTTCGATCGCTTTAATATCCAGAAGATGCGCGGGCATCGCCAGGTTGCGGCGCATCAGCACCAAAAGATCCGTGCCGCCGGCCAGGATCCTGCTCTCCTGCCCGTGCTGGTCCAGGTATTCCAGGGCTTCTGCCAGGGTTTTGGGCCTTACATAATCAAAATTGCTGAACACAGCTCCTTCCTCCCCACTCCGCCTCGGCTCGATGGGAAATTGCCCAAAGATTTGGAACATGTATTTGTGATAATTGTAACACGCGGCCTGGAGGGTTTGCATCGTAAAGGAAGCACAAATCAAAAAGGTTTTAGTTGTAAAAAGGCAACAAAAAATGTAGAGGAAGGCGCCCAAGAATCTAGAAATATTTAATAAGTCAGACTGGGATCATCCCCGAGGAGGTGGGTTCATGGTCAGAAAGAGCGGAGTCACGGTACAGGACCTCTTGCAGCTTGATTGCATGAAGCCGGTGCAGGTCGTGGCCGGGCACCGGGGGCTGGGGCGGGTTGTAACCAACGTGAACGTGATGGAGGTGCCCGATATCGCCAACTGGGTCTCGGCCGGGGATTTCCTTCTCACCACCGCCTACCCCATCCGCGATGATGTGGATGCCCAGGCCCATCTCGTGCCCCAACTGGCGGCCAAGGGGTTGGCGGGCCTGGCCGTTAAACCCAAACGATACCTGGAGAGCATCCCCCCGAAGATGATTGAGCAAGCCGACAAGCTGGACTTCCCTCTTCTTGAGCTTCCCGTCGAGACCTCCTTTTCCGAGATCATCAATCCCATTCTGAGCGAAATCCTCCAGATCCAGACCAGCTATTTTCGCAAATCCGAAGAGGCCCACCGCCTGTTTATGGAGGTCGTCCTGAAAGGGGGAAAGATCGCGGACATTGCGAATACCCTGGCCAAACTCGTCGATAATTCAGTGGTCATTCTGGACGAGGCCGAGGCTATCCTGGCAAAAAGCCTCGTCTCGTGGGATGAGGAAAGCCTGGAGCACTATAACCGGAAACGCGGCGATCTTCCCGCGGAGGTCATGGACCCACTGGAATCGGGCGTCAAGTATACGAAAATGTCTTTTTCCGCTTCCGCGGAGCCGCCGGCGCCACCGTGGCCGCCGGGCCCGATGCCACCGCGCCAGATGCCGCCAGTGTTGCATGAGTTCCGCACCCCCATCGTCGCCAGCGGGCAAACCCGTGGATTTCTGTCCATATGGGACAACCACCGCCCCCTGACCCAGAACGATTTCATCTTCATCGATCAGGCCATGACCGTCGCCGCGCTGGAGATCCTCACTGAAAGATCGGTGATGGAGATCGAACGGCGCTACCGTAATGAATTTCTCGACGATCTGCTCAAAGATTCCCGCCTTGACGACAGGGAGCTGATTGCCAGGGCGCGCTACCTGGGATGGGATTTGAACCGCAACTATGCCGCCCTGGTCTTTAACATCACCGATCTTCGGGGGTGCACGGCCAAGGCCCGGCAGGATGAACCAACCATCCAGGAGGCCAAGGAACGGCTATTTTGCCACATCGTGGGCGCCATGGGACCCCAGGAGCGGTTTATCGCCGGCACCAAGAGCGACAGCATCATCTTATTGCTGGCTCCCCCCAAAGAGATCGAGGAAAAGAAGGCCCAAGACTACTTCACCCGCCGCGCGGAAGAAATTTTGCGCGCCACGGAGAGCAAGGTCAGGGATTTCACCGTATCTTTGGGCGTGGGACGCTTTTATCCGGGCATTGCCGGGTTGAGAAAAAGTTACACAGAGGCCCTTAAAGCCCTGGCCATCGGCAAAAGCCTGCCTGGCGGGGGATGCGTGATTCATTTCGGGCAACTGGGAGTTTACCGGCTGCTGCAACAGATCGTCGACTGGAACGAACTTGAGGGTTTTTATTGCGAGACCATCCTGCCCCTGGACATCCATGATCGAAACAGTAATTCCGACCTGGTTAAGACACTGAACGCTTATTTCGAATGCAACGGAAACCTCAAGCGGGTCTCCGAAAAGCTTTTCACCCACTACAACACCATTCTGTACCGCATGGAACGCATCGAGGCGCTCACCGGCCTGGACCTGAAATTTCACGAACACCGCTTAAACCTCCTCATCGGCCTCAAGATCCGCCGGATCCTTGGGGAAAAGGGGCTAATCGGCGAAACAGCTTGTGGAAAATGATTCCAATCCAGGGACCTATTGCATCAAGCTCATCCGGCTGCTATAATTAGGGTTGACCTGACATGTGATCAGGGTTAATTTAATAAGTGACACCTTCGGGGTACGGTGAAATTCCGAATCGGCGGTAGGTCTTGCGGCCAACGCAAGGCGAGCCCGCGAGCTGCAAAAGCAGCAGACACCGGTGGAAGGCCGGGGCCGACAGTTAAAGTCTGGATGGGAGAAGGTAAAGCGCAGCGTGTTCGTGCCGCCAATGAGCCAATGAGCCA
>JBLNCV010000028.1:0-4306 GCA_050260975.1 Syntrophothermus sp.
GCCGAGGGACCAAGCTAAAAAAGGAGGAAATCTTATGAGACTCAGATCTGCTTTGCTTGTGGGGTTACTTGTTTTGGCGATGGCTTTCCCAGCCTTTGCTGCTGCTGAAGCTCCTGCATCGTTTCCCGATGTGCCGCCCGGACACTGGGCGTACGATGCGGTAAACAAACTTCTCAAAGCCGGCCTGATGATTGGCTATCCCGACAAGACCTTTGGCGGAGATAAGCCGATCACCCGTTATGAGGCGGCACTGGTTATCGCTCGATATCTTGGAACCTTCCCTGCGGATCAACTGAGCCAGGATCAGAAAGCCAGCCTGGATCAGTTGCGCCAGGAATTTCAGGGTGAATTCCGGGCGATCGGCGACCGGTTGGGTGTCCTGGAATCAAAATTGGGAGCCAGCCAGGGGAATTCCGAGGTTACCCCCCAGGAGTTGGCGGCTATCGGCCAGCGGCTCAAGACGTTGGAGGCTTCCGTGGCCGGCCTTAAGACCGATGTGGATGGGATGAAGACCGATGTCTCCACCCTGAAACAGCAGATGCAGAAGGCCAACGCGGAGATCGAAGCGCTTAAATCCCGGCCCCAGGGCGCTGACAATGTTGAGAGCCTGGAGAATGATCTCCGTGTTCTGAAGGCTCAGGTGGAGAAGCAAAACAAGCAGATGACCTGGGTATACATTATTGGAGCCTTGATCGGCGTTTTGGCGGCGGTAAAATAGCCGTTGGACAGCGTGCGAGGCAGCCAGCGCCGCGAACCGCCCAAGCCGGGGCTTACGTGGTATTGGCAATTTAAAGGCAGCTTGGAGGGGCGCAGCGGGGTAACGTTGTGCCTCTTTTCTTTACTGACGGAAAAAGCCATTTAATTCCAGGCATGCGCCTCATTCCGTTGCAGGAGATGCGGGCGTTCTGTCGAAGATAGCCTAAGGAAGCATCTTCCATGGCAGGAGGTATTTAGGGTGTTTGATCTTTTTACCAAGGGCGGGCTGGTCATGTACCCGCTCCTCCTATGTTCAATCTTTTCATTGGCGGTGGGCCTGGAGCGGTTGTACTATCTGTGGCGGTCGCGAATCGATGTGGATGATCTCCTGGCGGATGTGAAGACGGCCTTGCTGCAAGAACGGGTGTTGGAGGCCATGCAGATTGCCAAGCGTTCACGGGGGCCGGTGGCCGCCCTGGTTATGGCCGGCCTGGGACAGTACGGCAAGGATGAAGAGGTTGTCGAAGCGCATCTGGAAGATGTGGCGAGGCAGGAAGTATACAAGCTGGAGCGGAGATTGCCGGTACTTGATGCGATTGTGACTATCGCTCCGCTTTTGGGTCTGCTGGGAACCGTCACCGGGATCATCAAAAGTTTTAACGTTCTGGCGGCGATGCAAGGGCTGGCCACACCCAGCGTGCTTAGCGCCGGAATCGCCGAGGCTTTGCTGACCACTGCGGCAGGCCTGATCGTCGCCATTCCCACCATGGCTGGCTACGCTTACCTCTCGAGCCTGGTGGACCGGCGTGTCCTGGAAATGAATCGTTCCGCAACCCAGATTTTAGCCATGGTGGTTAAACGGGAGACGGCGGCAAGACGGAGTGAGGCCCGATGAATATTGAACGGACCAAGCGAAAGCGGTTGCGCCTGGAGATCATTCCCATGATCGATGTCCTCTTCTTTTTGCTGGTCTTCTTCATGCTCTTTAGCACCTTTAAAACCAATGTGACCGGGTTGAATATCAACCTTCCCAAGGCGGCAACCGTTACTGCTCAGGAACATAGCAAGGTAGTGGTCACTGTAGCCAAAAACGGCGCCTTTTACCTGGGCCGCCGGCAGGTGGATGAAGAGGGATTGAAGGCCGAACTCAACAAGACGCTGGGGAGTGGCGGTGACGCCATGGTGGTCATCGAGGCGGACGAAGCGGTCCTTTATAAGTACCTGGTGGCGGCGATGGACGCCGTACGCCAGGCCGGCGGTTACCGCATCGCCCTGGCGGTGGATCGCAGGCATTAGGCACGGACCTGGATCGCAGGATCCCTGGCGGGAGGAATTGGCTGATGAAGACCGGTGTCGACCGGGAGAGCGCTATTGACCAGGAATTTGCCGACCGGAGAGACCCCGCGCTTTGGTGGGCTCTGGTCGTTTCTATCATATTGCATCTGCTTTTTTTGTCGATCATGTCTTTGGGGCGTCCCGGCAGCCCGGGCGAGCTCTATATGGTCGAGGGCGGGGTCATCGATCTCGCAGCCCAAACCGGCGGGGAAGACGCGAAAAAGATCTTTGAGCAGGCCAAAACCACGGCGCCTGCCAAACCGCTGGAGAAAGAACAGCCGGTGAAAGAACAGCCGAAGCCCAAATCTGAAGTGATTACCAGCGCCAAAGGTGTGGAAAAGCTGGCGGCAAAACCAAGTAAAAAGGAGTCCCAGGAATCCAACCCGGCGGCGGATAGCCAGTCGCCGGGTTCCAAAGGAACTGGCGAAAAGAGTCAGACAGTTGAAAAAGGCAAGCAAGTTCCGGGGGAAATGGGAAAGAGCCAGCCGGCTCAGCCGGAGGGCAAGGAAGCGGTTCAGGGGGCTGGCTCAGGCGCGGGGACCGGCTCCGGGACAGGCACAGGCGGCTTTGGTACGCTTGACGGTCCGGAATTGATGGTTTTGGGCAAAGCGATTGTTTACCCCAAAAACGCGCAGAATGAAGGGGTTACAGGTACGGTGATACTCCGGCTCTTTGTAAAGGCTGACGGCGCCGTGGAAAAAGTGGTGCTTGAAAAGTCCTCCGGAGACGTGCGCCTGGATGCCCAGGCGGTAAAAACTCTGGCAAGCCAATCTTTCCGCCCGGCGGCCCAAAATTACACCATGTCCTTAAAGATTGCTTTCGAAGCGGGTGGCGTGGTCTCTGTAAGCAACAACAAATAGACGTGACGGCCAGCGATGGTTTGCGTAGTGGATAACATGGAGGGTGGCTCTGTGCAAAAAGCGAGCATGAAGATCATCGGTCTCTGCGTATTTGGGCTTTTGGCAATAGTGACGCCGGCCGGGGCTGAACCGGCGGGCAAAACGGTTCCGGGCGCCGCCGGCGAAGTTGCAGGCGGGCCCAGGGTGTTATCCATTCATAACGATTATATCTCTATTTCGGTGAATGCCAGCGAGCACGACACCGGACGGTTTGCCGTGGATACCACCGGCGGCGATCCCGCCCGCCCCGGTGACGACAATCTTCCCCTGATCTACGGGCGGCCGCAACCCTGGACCTCTTACACCACCGTACGTGTGGACGGCAAAGATTACATCTATGGCGGTCCCACCCAAAAGCGCGCCGGCCGGGAGGGCCTTTTCGGCAAGGCGCTTACTTTGCCGGAAATTGCCGGAGGGTCCACCATAAACAGCGCCTGGCTTTTGGGGCCGGTGGAGGTCGCGCAGACCCTCAGCTTTGCCAAAAGCAACACCACCGGGTTACCCGATACAGCCCAGATCATGTATACGGTGACGAACCTTGACAAAAAAGCCCACCTTGTTGGATTGCGCATCATGCTCGACACCATGCTGGGAGGAAATGACGGAGCGCCTTTCCGTTTTGGGGAGAGAGCGCTGGTGGCGGATGCAGTGATCCAGGCCGGCCAGATGCCTGATTTCTGGCAGGCCTTTGATACGCTGAGCGACCCAAAGGTGATGGCCCAGGGGACGCTTCAGGGGCCGGGAGTCACCCGCCCGGACAAGGTGTATCTGAGCAACTGGGGCGCGTTGGCCGACGGGCCCTGGGACTTTGATTTCCGCCCGGGACGGGATTTTCTCCGCCAGGGAGAGTTTGAACTGGACAGCGCCGTCGCCCTCTACTGGGACCCTCTTCCCCTCCAGCCGGGCGAGAAGCGGGTATATGTGGCCTGGTACGGCCTGGGTGGGATTACTATTGCTCCCGGCGCACTATCCGTGGGGGTCAGTTCGCCGGGTGAGGTCTATGCCGATGCGGGCTCAGGCAAAAAGAGCAACCTGCCGGTGATGGCGTACATTGAAAATACCGGAGATGTTGAGGCCAGGAATGTGGTTGCTTCCATCAGTTTGCCCAAAGGGTTGACCCTGGCTTCCGGGCAGCAGTCCCGCCGGGTTGTGGGCAACCTGGCCGGGCACAGTTCCACCCAGATCGCCTGGCGGGTAATTGCCAACGGAGAAGCTATCGGCCTCTTGCGCTACAAAGTGCAGGTGGAGGCTGCCAACGTGGACCTGAACAATGTGGAGCGGACGGTACGGGTGGTCGCCCCGCCCAAGATCAGCATCCAACTTGGCGATCCAGGCGCCGGGAAGAACTCTGCTCCGGAAGAGGCGCCAATCATGCC
>JBLNCV010000029.1:0-5778 GCA_050260975.1 Syntrophothermus sp.
CCAGCAAAGGAGTTGATCATATGGATTGGCCGAAAAAGTATCTTGAAAAATTGGACCAGGAGATCGGTGAGGTAAAAGCCGACTTGCGGGGTGTCCATCAGCGTATCGATGCGGTTAACGAGCGCATTGATACAGTCATATCTACCATGAATCAGCGGTTTGACATGGTTGATCGCAAATTTGACATTATTGATCGTAAATTTGACATCGTTGATCGCAAATTTGAAGACAAGTTTGGAGGTGTATACCAAAGGTTGGACGTTATGGGCCAGAAGATTGACGGCGTTAACACGTGGGTGATGAGCCTGGTGGTAGGCACTATTGCAAGCTTTGCCGCACTAATTGTAACCATGTGGGTTACACGTTAACATATGCCTCATTTCTTCCCTTTCTTTCTCACCGAAAAGCCGAAGTGGCCCAGTGGCTTGCCCATTCCATAATAGTGGCCGTGGACATAAGTAAGAAGGTGGGCCTTGGCCAGATCCAGCCGCCCGGTCTCCTGCACCAGCCGCTCGTCCACGTTCACCGCCACCACTTCCCCCAGAAAGAGCTCATGGGAGCCCAGGGGCAGGGTCTGCCGTACCCGGCATTCAATGTTCACCGGGCACTCCTTGATCAGCGGGACATTTACCGCCGCAGCCTTCTCGGCGGTAAGCTTGAGATGGGCGAATTTGTCCAGATCCCGGCCGGAACGAACCCCGCAAAAATCGGTAGCAAAAGCCAGTTGCTCCGTGGGAAGGTTCGCCACAAATTCACCGGTTTCTTTCAGCAGCGAGTACGAGAAGCGGCGCGGTTGTACGGCAATGGAAAGCATAGGCGGGTCTGAACAGACAGTCCCCGCCCATGCCACCGTGATGATGTTTGGTTTACCACTCTTCCCCTGGCACGAAACCATCAAAACCGGCACCGGATACAGGAGGGTCGATGGTTTCCAGACAAGTTTCGGCATATTTGGATTCCTTTCCAGCCAGCACTTCCTTCAACCGGCAATATCAGGCGCTGGCGGCTTTATCCTTTTCGGCGCCGGCCTCCTTCTGGTAGTCCTGGCTCCGGTAATCGGTGGTATAGAATCCCGAGCCTTTAAAGATTACATTATTATTCCGGCTGATCAGCCGTTTGACCTTGCCCCCGCACTGCGGGCACTTTTGCAGGGGTTGCTCCGAAATCCGCTGGAAATGTTCAAACCGCCCGCACTTTTCGCATCGATACTCATAAGTCGGCATGGCAATCTCCCCTTCAATGGACAAGTGGTATAGCGTACCAGGTAGTGTATAGCTTCAAAGAATGTTATAGAAGAAACGGCCGGTTTTGTCAAGAGGGTGCAAGTCAGGTGGGTGCGAATCTCGGCCTGCGCCTTGGCGAACAGTTCCTTGATCGTCCGGTATATCCTTCCCGCCTCTCCGCTTGACAGGCTTGTGCCGCCCGCTTGGGATGAATCCCGGCCCGGAAGAAGATCTCAGCTGAAATAACCCGGTTCGGGAAGATAGTATACCTTTCCCCTCTGCTTTTCATCTCTTAAAAATAGCATAAACTCGTGGCAATTTACACGAATAGTGATCTTCCTGCCCTTTACTGGCCTGTTATCTTTTCCAAACAAATTTTCTATGAGGTACCAAAAGGCATGGCTGTTCCAGATTATCTCACGCGATCACGGCTTTCTCTCTTATTCTGTAACCCGCCTGGCATTTTACACCATTCGTGTATCATGATATACTTGGACCAGAGGGGGAGGGAAGGAAATGGTCATATCTGAAATATCCTGCGCTTTTCGCGAAGAAGCCACAACCAGTGAAGGAGATGATCGTGTGGATTGGCCGGAAAAGTATCTGGATAAGCTTGAAAAAGAGATCGGCGAGGTTAAAACAGAATTGAAGGATGTCAATAAGCGCATTGACGGGGTTTATGGGCGCTTTGACGGGGTCAATGAGCGCTTTGACGGGGTCAATGAGCGCTTTGATGGGATCCATAAGCGATTTGACGCCACCGACCAAAAGATCGATGGCAATAACCACTGGATTATCGCCCTGGTGATTGGCACCCTTGCCAGCTTTACCGCACTGGTTGTAAGCATGTGGTTCAAAAATTGATTGAAGGAGATGTGCATATGGATAGACTGGAGAAAACCAATCAACCGATAACAGGTGAGGAAAAAAGCGATTGTAAAAAGCTCGAAGGCCTTATCACCAGACAATTGGATTTCATGTACAATAGGTTTACAACTTTGGAGCAGCGAATAAGATCATGTGGATCAACGATTTACAAGCGTAAATAAAAACTTTGGCATCTGTGGCCAAACGGTAAACGGGGGTAGTGCCTGCGCAGCAATTGCTTCAACCCAAGCATCAACCGGGTCTATGCCAGGCTCACGGCTAGGCTGGTTAATACAGGTGCCCGGCTGGAGCCGGCTGGCATTTGGGGCAGAAGCACATCTCGTTTAAACCGTGCGTGCGCCGAACGATCTTGGCGCCGCACACCGGGCATAGCTCGCCTTCCCGGCCCCGTACCTTGAAAAAATGGCGTACTTTCCCTTTCAGGTCTTTCGCCAGATGGGCGCGAATCTCGGCCTGCGCCTCGGCGAACAGTTCCTTGATCGTCCGGTATATCCTTTCCGCCTCTTCGCTCGACAGGCTATGCGCCGCCCGCTTGGGATGAATCCCGGCCCGGAAGAGAATCTCGTCGGCGTAAGCATTCCCGATGCCCGCCAGAAACTCCTGCTCCATCAACAGATTCCGGATGTCGCTGTGCCTGGCCCGCACCTTCTTTACAAACTCGGCCATACTGACCGATGACAGGTCCGCCTCCGACCCGAGTTTGCCAAACTCGGGAATGATGCTGAAATAACCCGGTTCGGGAAGATAGTATACCTTTCCCATTTGCTTTTCATCTATATATCGCAGATCGTGGCCGTTGTCCAGATGAATGGCCAGGCAGGTCTTGGGCGGCTTCTTCTCTCCGGAGGGGCAATACTGGAACGTCCCGGCCAGCATCGGGTTGACCACCAGTTGTTCGCCCGGTCGTCCGCCTGATTGTTCGCTTGCTTGTCTGCCTGTTTGTTCACCCGATGGTTGGCCTGTCCGGATGGAATTGCCATCCAGGTGGAAGAGCAGGTACTTCCCCCGGTGATCCACGTTCCCAAAGATCTTTCCCTTCAATAGCTCCTCGAAACCGCCCTCCACCGGTATTCTCAGCACAATCGGGTTGAAGGCCTCCGCCCCGGTGATGATCCCGCCAGAGAGCCGCTCATTGAATGCTTCCGCCAGCACGTGCAGATCCGGCCATTCAGGCACAATACCACTCCTTCAAAGTCTGCTAACCCCCGAGACCTCGTTAACTTCGCAAACTCCTGTTAACTCCCGGCGGGAAACCAACGATATTTTGAGAAGATGCAGGAAGACGGCCGGAACAGCAGTATTTTACATAGGAGTACTTAAAGATCCGGCGCGCCAGAAGTTCGTTCCAAACACAACCAAATATCAGGCCCACAACAGGAGGAGGTTCGCCATGTTTGTTCGAAACCGTATGACCGCCAATCCGGTCTGTGTCACCCCGGATACTCCGGTGCCCGACGCCCTGGAGCTCATGAAAAAGCGAAAAATCCGAAGACTACCCGTTACTGAGGACGAGAAGCTGGTAGGGATCGTCACCCAGCTTGACCTGATGCGGGTCTCTCCGTCGCCGGCCACTTCCCTGAGCATCTTTGAGATTCACTACCTGATCTCAAAGATGACGGTACGGGAAGCTATGACCCCCGATCCCGTGGCCATCTCCCCGGATGCCACCATCGAAGAAGCCGCGCTTCTGATGCGCCAGCGCAGCATCGGGGGTCTGCCGGTGGTGGAAAACGGCAAAGTGGTCGGCATCATCACCGAAACCGACATCTTTGACTCCTTCATCGAGCTTCTAGGCGTGCGCCGGTCCGGACTGCGGCTCACCATTCAGGCCGAAGACAAACCTGGTGTTCTGGCGGAAATCACGCAGGTTATCAAGGAAAAAGGCGTAAACATCATCAGCCTGGCCGTCTTTCCTCTTCCAGAGGGGAATAGAGCCAATGTGGTACTCCGGCTGAATACCGATGCGGAAAAACCGCTCCTTGCCGAACTGGAGCGTCATGGTTTCAAGGTACTTCATGTGAGCAAAACCGCCCAGCCGGGTAAATAGCTTTAGACCGGGGTTAACGACTCTTTGTCTTAACCCCGGTTATCCTTCTTTGAGTTGTCTTTTGACGCCGCCCTGCAATAGGGCCGTAGCCGGCAAATATCGCACTTGGGGTTACGCGCCGAGCAGATCTCCCGCCCATGAAAGATCAGCAAGTGGTGAGCATCCGACCAGGATTCTCTGGGAACCAGCTCCAATAGTTGAAGTTCTGTCTTGTAGACGTCGTCGCTATCCGCCAGGCCAAGCCGGTTGGCCACCCGGAAGACATGAGTGTCCACCGCCAGCGCCGGCTGGCCGAAGGCGTTGCTTAAAATAACATTGGCCGTCTTGCGCCCCACCCCCGGCAACTCCATCAACTCCTCCCGGGTGCTGGGAACCTCGCCGCCATGCTTGTCCACCAGGATCCGGCAGGTTTCGATAATGTTTTTACTCTTGTTGCGGAAGAGGCCGCAATCCTTGATCTCCTCCTCCAGTACCTCCTGCGGCAACGCTGCAAAATCCTCCGGGGTCCTGTACTTTTGAAACAGCCTGGCGGTAATCTGATTCACCCGCTTATCCGTACACTGGGCGGAAAGGATGGTGGCGATCAGCAATTCAAAAGGAGTGCGGAAATTCAGCGCCGTTCGGGGTCTGGGGTGCGACTCGGCCAGAATTTCCAGGATCTTTGCGATTTTTTCATCCATCGCAATAACGTCCTCACGAAGAAGAACCAGAAGATTTCAGGTCCGGGTTGTTCGGTAAACCAGGAATGCGTGGAGGTTGCCAATCCGCCTGTAAAGATTTTATGTTTCTCTTTTTGCCTTTTAAAATACTTACCAACCTCTCGTCCGCCGTCCAGAACTCACAGTCGCCCTTCAGCTCGGTTACGGCCAGGTAAGCTGCGTCATAAAGCGTGGGAAGGTCTTCTGCAACACTTATACGCCACGCTCTAAGCAGCGCCTCTCCCCCATCCAGGTAGGTGACCACCTTTAACCGATGGAATGTTTGCCAGGCTTCTTCTGCTTCTTCGGCGGTAATTTCATTTCGCTTCACTTTCTGCCGCAATACACTCCCGACTTCGGCCCAGGCAAAACCTGGCAAGGCCACTTTTTGCCCTTTCTCCACAATTTCGTCCATCAACGCCGCCGCGGCTTCGCTGCCTTCCTCCCACGTCAGGAGCTTTACCAGGACACTGCTGTCCAGACAAACAAAGCCGTTCACCTGATTTTGCCCTCCCGTAATTCGCGAATCGTGAGCGAAGAATCCTTTTGCCTTTTCCGTCGGGCCATCTTGTCCCTCAAGATTGCCAGTTCCTTGAGGGCGTTCTTCGTTTCCTCCCTTCCAATCAAGTTTTCGGCTGCCTCAAGTTTTTTCAGCATCTCCTCATACGCAGATGCCTCCACGACGTAGACCATGGGCCTGGACCTCTGTAAAATGACGGCCGGTTCTCCATCTTCCACCACCCTGGCTATAATTTTACTGACGTTTTGCCGGATTTCCGTCACGTTCGCGATATACATCAGCAACCATCACCTTTTAATTGCATTGCTATCAATAGTATATCACTATATTTAACCATACACAACCGTATTTGCAGGTAGGCTTCGTCACGATTGGCAAGTGTTTATCCTGATCGAAAAGCAT
>JBLNCV010000030.1:0-3363 GCA_050260975.1 Syntrophothermus sp.
TACTGATCATTGAGACCTCACTCCCTTTGGCTGGGGTTGGTTGTCCTTCTTGGACAACCTTTTTGTGAGGTCTCTTTTCTATCTCGACCTCTCGATCACCTACTACAATTTTACACTACCATTCCTTCCTCGTTCCCCACTATTACTTTACACTATCTCGTCAAGACTTCCAAATATTAAGTCTGAAGCAGGTATAGCCCAGAATCAATCGAAATATAGTCGGGTAAACTAAAAAGATCCAGACGAAAACTTTAGAGGAGTTTATAGATCATTATTAAGATGATGCCTCAAAAAGGAAGCATGAAAACAACCCCACCCGGTGCTGGTCCGACGGGCGATACAACGACCAGTTTGTCTCAACTAAAAAAAGAAGTGGCCGCTTTCGTGGCCGAAAAGGGTTTCGTGGACAATCCGAAGGACCTGAGCATGTCTATCGCCATCGAAAGCGCGGAACTGATGGAGCATTTCCAATGGCTGACCACCGAGGAAGCCACTCAGGTAACAAAAGATCCAGATCTGATGGACAAGATCCAGACCGAATTCGCCGATGTGTTTATCTACTGCCTGGGCTTTGCCAACGAACTTGGAATCGATATAACCAGTGCGGTCCACCGGACCCTGGCCACCAACCGCCGCCGCCACTGGCCCCATGAGAACCGGAGTGAAGGAAAATCCCGGTTGAACCGCTAGTTTAGTCTGTATCCGCTCTCCACCAACTCTGTCACCCTGTAGCAGCGGATAGGACTATCTCAAAGGATTTACCCATCCGGCGAAGAACTACAAGGCGTAGGAACGCTGCTGGACTGGGGTGGTAAAATGATTGACCGAGAAAGAATCCAATCCATCATTAAAAGTTACAAGGACGACCGGGAAAGCGTTTATAACACCTGGTTCGTCAATAATGAGGCCAGGTTGAAGGCTTTTGGAGCGATTCGCAGGGGTGTGGAGCAGGTCATAAAGGACATCAAGGAGGGCGTTTTCCCCGCTGATTCCAGGGGTTCTTCGCTGGAAGTGGCGCTTTCGGCCATAACCGAGCAAAAGCAGATCTTCGAGGGAGCCGCGCACCCGTTTTACTGGAAGCCTGAAACTCAGGATTCCCGATATCTATGAAAATGGGAGTAACAAGGCCATTTTTGGCCAGTTCCTCGAATCGTGCCTGAAAGCCAACAGGGAAGAACAGCTTGTCAAGGAGATCATGAAGCTGGCGCGTTGCAATATCAAGGGATTGGGCCCGGCCGTGGCCAACATCTTATACTTTATACACCCAACCATCATCCCGCCGTTCAATACAGCCATGGTAAACGGATTTAATCTGCTGTTTGGGGAGAAGAAGAAGTTGGGTTCCTGGGAGAGTTACCTTGAAATGCGAGATGTGATTCTCCAGGTAAACGATCAATTCAAAAACTGGCTTTCCAAAGATTTGGGCGCGATCTCCGGGTTGCTTTTTGAGATAGGCGTGGGGAAGATTGTCGTGGATGAGAATGTCCAGCTTGTAATAGAGAAAGAACAAAAGAAAAGAGGAGATCTCCTGCGGAAAAGGCATCAAGAGGTACAATCCGAGATCGAAGAAGAGGCCTATGAAGTGGAAAAGAGCACAAGCATCTATTCAGGCATATTGCGTTTGACCGACCTGGCGCTCACTCTTCCGGACGCTGAAAGCCTGAAACTCTACCTGGTCGCTCCCGACCAGCGGAAAAAGGAGGTAATGGCACAATTAAAGAGGCCCTCTCTTGAGGCGAAAGAAAGGGCTAAAATATCCTATATCCTGTTCTCGGAGCTGTGCGACCATTATGACTCGATTTGCAAATTTGGAGATGATTGCACAATCATGGCCAAGCTGGCAAGGTGATGCCTGTCCAGCATCGCCCATCACTTGGGCTCCAGCTTGGTCAACTCGCCGCGCAGGACCACGATATCCACCCGGCGGTTGCGCGCCCGGCCCTGCGCGTTGGCGTTGGTATCCACCGGCCGGTACTCCCCATAGCCTGCCGCCGAAAGCCGCTGCGGCGGGAAGTTGTACTTCTCCAGCCAGTACATGATCACGTTGGTGGCGCGATCCGTGGACAGTTGCCAGTTCGAAGGATACCGCAGCGTCCGGATCGGCTGGTTGTCCGTATGCCCCTCCACCCGTACGTGGTTGGGCATTTTAAGCAAAATTACCGCCAGCTTGTCCAGGATCTTCTGGGCCGGCGGCAACAATTCGGCCCGGCCCGATTCAAACAGGATGGTGTCGGACAGCCCGATCACCAGGCCCCGATCGGTAATCTGCATGTTCACCGAGGAGGACAGCCCTTCTTTTTCCACATACCTGGTAACCTCGTCGACGATCTCCGCAAACTCGGTGTTATCCGGGGTCGGCTTGGGGATGGGAACCATGGATCCGCCTTGGTATTTGGCCACCAGGCTCTTCCCCGTACCGATGCTCAGAGCGCTTTGCAGCGAACCGGCCAGCGATTGATACTTCTTCACGTCCACCTGGGATATGGCGAACATCACCACGAAGAACGCCATCAGCAACGTGATCAGATCTGCGTAGGTGAGGAGCCACCGCATCATGCCGGCGCCGTCGTGCCCGCCGCCGCTATGCTCTTGCTGACGCTTTCGATTCTCCATAATCTCTCTCTCCTCCCGCTCCTTCGGGGACGCTGCTCCGCAACTTCGGCAGCAGGAAAGCCATCAGCTTCTCCTGGATAATCCTCGGGTTTTCGCCGTACTGGATGGAGATGATCCCCTCCAGCATCAACTCCTTGCCCAGCGCCTCTTCGCGGCTGCGCATCTTGAGCTTGTTGGCCAACGGCAACCAGAGGATGTTGGCGCTGGCTATACCATAAAGGGTGGCAATAAAGGCCGTCGCAATAGCCGGCCCTAGATGGCTGGGATCGGAGAGGTTGCCCAACACCTTGACCAGCCCCATCACGGTCCCGATGATCCCCATGGTCGGGGCAAAACCGCCGGCGGTTTCAAAGAGCCCGCTTCCCCGGCGATGGCGCTCTTCCATCAGGCTGAGTTCCGTTTCCAGCATGCTCCTGACCAGGGCCGGGTCGGTTCCGTCGACGATCAGCCGGATACCCTCCTTCAGGAAAGGCTCGTCGATCTCCTCAATGTTTTCCTCCAGTTTCAGAAGGCCCTCGCGCCTGGCCGACTCCGCCAGTCCGACGATAAACCGGATGGTCTCCCGCGGGTCGCTGGGTTTGTGGACAAAGGCGATCTTGAAAAGGCTGCCGACGCCCAAAAGATCTGACATGGTATAACACATGAGCGTGGCCCCGATTGTTCCGCCGAAGACGAGCACCGCCGCGGGCGGGTTGAGCAGGGAAGCCAGGTTCCCTTCTTCCATGACCACCGAAAGCAGCAGTGCGCCTA
>JBLNCV010000031.1:0-11742 GCA_050260975.1 Syntrophothermus sp.
CCGCCATCCAGAGCAAGAAGAAGTGTTGCTTGCGACTCCGTTCCACGGCTTCGTCGCCTGCCTCTTTCAATGTCCTCGCGGTTGCCAGCGCGGGCTGGATCACCCCCTGCACCTTTTTGGCGGATACAGCGTGCTGAAGCGCACGAGCTTCCACCAGGGCCGTGTTGTTAGCAACCAACTTCGCCCGTTCTTCCGGCAGGCTGATGTTGGCGTTTTCCGCCTTTTCCAGAGCTTCGCCGGCCTGGGCGTTTAAACTGGCCAGAGCCTGGAGTTCCCGCGCTATCCCGCGCGCCTCCTGGCCGGCTACCGAGTTGGCCGCGTGGCAGCTCAGACATCCTCCCTGTTCGTCGCTCCCCAGCATCAGGTCCGATGGTTTGCTGATGCCGTGATTTTCATGGCAGGTGACGCACTTTAAGGTGCCTTTTGCGGCAGCAAGCCGGTGGGCGCCCTGGTTAAAGTATTCCTGGGTCTGGGCATGGCACTGGCCACAAACGTTCGCTACCTCAGTAACGCCCGGCGGAGCGGCTCCGTGCGCACCATGGCAATCGGCGCAGTTGGGCGCCCCGGCGTCCCCCGCCGCCAGGAGTCGCTTGCCATGGACACTTCCCAGATACTTTTTGTATTGATCACTCTTGCGCCCGTACCTGGCCATCAGGGTGGCATTGTCATGGCAGCTGGCGCAGGTTTTGGGCACATTGGCCTTGTACACGCTGGCCGAAGGATCCGTCTTGGCCTTGATGTCGTGCGTGCCATGGCAACTGGTGCATACCGCCACATTGGGATCCTGCCTCTCCGCAAGCCGGCGCCCGTGCACACTCACCTGGTACTGGGCAAATTGATCGGTGGGGATTCCGTACTGCCGCATTAGCTTGGGATCCGCATGGCAGCGTGCGCAAAAAGCCGGTATGTCCTTCCGGTTGGGTTTTCCCCGAAACCCTGCCGCTTTGGACATGGCCTCGCCCATATCCGCGGCAGCCGCGTTGCCTCCATGACAACCGGCGCAGGTAACCCCTTTGGCCCCGTGAATACTCCCCTTCCACTCGCTTACCAGCCGGGTGTTATCACCGCCCAGCACATTGTGGCAATCCACACAGGTGTTGGGAGCAGCCGTAACACTGGAGGGACCGAAGGGAGCCGCGGCGTTGGCAGTATCCGTGGTGGTGCTGGCCCCGCCGGCGCCGGCGGCGCTGGACATCACCGGGGTGATCATCCCGGCAAGTAAAACCATGGGTAAAATTGAAACTGCTAGCAGTGTTCTCCTGATGCCCACGTTCGCCACCTCCCCTATGAAAACATTCCCCAAAATGTAAAACCGGCCAGTAAGGCAATCACCACTATTCCAAGAACGTTCACCGCTTTCCTCTGGCGAGCGTTCTTCCCCAGATCTCTGTCGATAAAGGGCCACAAGGCCAATACCACCATGGCTGCTCCCGCCCCAACAATGGCCACCCCCCTGGGCACCAGCTTGAGGATTTGGTAAAGCGACAGAAAATACCATTCAGGTTTGATGTGTTCCGGCGTATTCAACGGATCCGCCTTTCCTTCCAGCCCAAAAGGAAAGAAAGCCACCAGGATTAAAACAAGGCTGAAGACCAGGTAGACAACGGCCATCTCGGCCAGAAGATGGTTTGGAAAGAACGGCACCCCCTCCTCCTGGCCGGCCATTTGCTCCCCGGTTGCATGTTCTGGTGTTCCCAAGGTTGGATTCGCGGCTGCAAATTCATCTCGCGCTCCGTCCACTCTTCCCGCACCCCCAAAAGTTCTGATTTTACACCCTCACAGCGGCCCGGAGATCCCCTGCCGGCGCACCATAAAGAAATGGGCCGCCAGAAAGATCACGATCACCGCCGGTAAAATGATCACGTGGCCGCTATAAAACCTCGCCAGCGTGGCGCCGGTGACGTCCGCGCCACCGCGAAGGATCAATAGCAGGTATTGCCCGACAAAAGGCACTGCCCCGGCCATCTCGGTCCCGACCGTGGTCGCCCAGTAAGCCCGCTGATCCCAGGGCAGCAGGTAACCGGTAAATCCAAAACCAAGAGTCAAGACCAAAAGCAGCACCCCCGTCAGCCAGTTCAACTCCCGGGGCGGCCGATACGCCCGCATGAAAAAGATTCTTCCCATATGGATCATCACCGAAAGGATCATCAGGTTGGCCGCCCACTGGTGGATTCCGCGGACCAACCAGCCGAAGGTGACGTTGTTCATGATATGGCGGACGCTTTCATAGGCCACTTCCGGGGTAGGGCGATAGTAGAGGGTAAGTAATATCCCGCTAATCACCTGAGTGGTAAAGAGGAAAAAAGTAATGCCGCCGAAACAGAATAACCAGTTTACATGCTTGGGCACAGGCTTTTTTAAGGCTTTGGCCAGCGCTTCGCGAAAGTCCAGGCGCCGGTCGAGTTCCCCGTAAAGCAGGCCGGTAAAAGAAAAGACCCATCCAAAAAGCTCCCGGACATCAATTCGCGCATCCAACCACCGCAGAACTCTGTCGAGCCTGCCGGTATGCGCCTGATCTCCGGCATGTTCCTGGGGTGTCGGTTGGGGCAATTCAGGCACCTCCCACATATATTTTGCCTGCGACAACTTCCACCGCCAACTGGGCCAGCGGCCGGGGCGGCGGCCCGGACACCACCTGTCCGTTGGCGTCAAAGATCCCGGCATGACAAGGGCAGGCAAAGATCTGCTCGGATTCCTTCCACTTCACGATACAACCAAGGTGGGTGCATTTGGCGGAAAATGCCTTTATCCCGGATGGGACATTAATCACCACATAGGGAGCGTTATTGTACAGGAAACTTTTAGCCTTTCCCGGAGGGAGTTCCGCCAACGAGGCCACCTCTTCCTTTTGAGCCTGAGATTTGAGTCCGATCTTCGGTGGGATGATATAGCGCACAAAACCTGCCAGCCCTCCCACCGCGGAGAAAAGAAGGCCGATCCCCAGCAACAAATCCAGCAAGAACTCTTTTCTGCTCAGGCCTCGTCCCGTTCCCACCGGCTTTTCCGCCACAGGGGGGGCGGCGCCGGCGCGTGCCGGCTCATTGGGGCTAATCTCTGCCATAGAAAGAACACCTCCTCTGCTAGATGGGAGATCTCCCGCTAAAAAAGAAAATCTCGCCTGCTAATTATGACTATTCAACTCTGCATGCCGCTTACCTTTTATCATTATCATCTGTTTATTGATGACTATTGCAGTGTGTAGTAGGGGCAAACTGCCCTCGAAAAAAGAAAAAAGACCCGCTGACGCTTCGCACAACGAGTCTCTGTAGAATCAAGGCCCCGAAAGCCCTCTCTTGCAGGGGGCAATCTTTTCAGAGGGAACTAATCAAATTATGTTATGCTGCTCTTCCCCGAGTCCAGCATTGTTTCCAACCCGGTTGCCGTTGTTGCCGCTGATTCCGCCGGGATCTGGACTCCCCCGCAAGGCCGAAAGCTCCGCCTCAAGCCGGTTCTTCTCCCGGTTTGCCTCCGCGAGCTGTTCCTGGAGGCGGCTCACCTGCCCCTCGGTGCCATGCAAACGAAAGCCAAGCCGTAGTTGCTTGAAAAGCCCCAAAAGCCCCACCACCAGCGCTCCCATGGCGGTGGAAGCCAGGGTGACAATCACCAGAGTCGTCCTGAAATGCCAGGCCAGAAACCTGACTTCCACGGTCGCGGCGTTTTGCACGGCAAACAACGCCACAACAATCGCAAAGGCCAGTGCCAGAATAAGCCGAATTTGCAAGGTTTGTCCACCCCCAAAATATAGTGCGCCGTTCCCTTTCTATGCTTCTTAAGCCATCCTCCGTCCTGGGTCATACATGCCATACATGCTACAGGCGTCCGGACCGCCAGATGCCGATAGAAAGCCATGTCACGAGAAAACCTACCGAAAGAACGCCCAGCACTCCCAAAACAGAGACACCCCTGAATTGCGGGCCGGCCCTGGTTCCAATCAAGATCGCAGCGGCGATGGACATCCCGGCGATCACCACCGCCAGTGACAGCCGGTTAGAAGCCGTCTCCATCCGCCTGGTCCGCCGGTCATAATTTGGGCCGCCCGGTTGGATCCGCACCTCAAGCTCGCCCTGGCCCGCCTTGGCCAAAATGGCGTCCATCCGCTGCGGAAGCACCCGCAACAACTCCAGAAGGTGGCCGAGCTCATCCGTGGAACGCCGCACCACATTTTGCGGGTGTAACCGCTTTTTAATCAATTCCGCGGCGAAAGGTCGGGCCACGGTAAATGCATTGAAAGACGGGTCGAGTTGTTTCCCGACTCCCTCCATGGTCACCATTGCTTTGCCCAAAAGCGCCAGATCCACCGGTAAACGGATGCCATGGCGGCGGGTGACCGTCAGCAATTCGTTGATGATCTCCCCCAGCTGGAGATCCGCCAGCGGCTTGTCATAGTAGCTCTCCAGCATCCCGTCGATGTCCACTCGTAGTTCGCGGGTGCCGACGTTCCCCTCCACCGCCCCCAGGCCGATGAGCCCTTTGACGACGCGGCCGCTATTCTTTTCAATTATTGCCAGGAACAGATCCGTGATCTGCTTCAGAGTCTCATCATCCAGACGGCCCACCATGCCGAAATCGATCAGGGCGATCTTGCCGTCCGGCCTGACAAAGATATTCCCCGGGTGGAGATCCGCATGGAAGAATCCATCAATGAGCACTTGCTTGATAAACGCTTCGGCCCCGATACGGGCGATGTGCCGGCGATCGATCCCCTGCACGGCCAGAGCATCGATCTCGCTGACCTTCACGCCTGACATGTATTCCATGGTCAGGACACGCCGGCTGGTGAGGGCCCAGTACACCCCGGGAATAACGACGGTCGCCGACTGCGCAAAATTCTTCCGGAAACGCTCGATATTCTGGGCTTCCGTCCGGTAATCCAGCTCTTTGCGGATGCTCCGGGCGAATTCCTCCACAACGGCCACCGGCCGGGCGGCGCCCAGTTCAAACCGGTCTTCAGCCACGCGGGCCAGATCCAGGAGAATCTCCAGATCTGTCCGGACCAGCGCTTCCACCCCCGGCCGTTGCACCTTCACCACAACCTCTTCCCCGCCCGGCAGGACAGCCCGGTGTACCTGCCCAATGGACGCCGCAGCCAAAGGTTCTTCCACGAAAGAGGCAAACAGTTCCTCCACCGGCGCCCCCAATTCACGTTCCACCTGTGCCCTGATCTCCGCAAAGGGCACAGGGGCGACCTCGTCTTGCAGCTTTTCCAGATCGTCCACTAATTCGGGCGGAAGAAGATCCCGCCGGGTGCTTAAAAGCTGGCCCAATTTGATAAAGGTGGGACCTAACTCCTCCAGGGCGTTTCGCAGGCGCTGCCCATAGGAGAGCCGGGCTTTTTTGGGTTCCTGCCGGCGGCGAAGCCACCGGTAAAAGGGAATACGGCGTCCCAGATCCAACTGGCTGATTAAAGCGCCAAAGCCATGCTTGAACAGAATTTCCGCAATCCGGCGGTACCGTCTGATGTGCCGGTACCGCCGGACGATCATTCCCAACTGCACCGGCGTACCTCCGGGCTCTCAGCCCCTGGACTCAAGCTGTGAGACTCGTTCCTCCAACTCCCGGATCCGGGCCTCAAGGCGCTCCACATCCGCCCGGGTCGCAATGCCGGTCGTTTCCAAGATCCGCCTGGTTTCCGCGTTAATCCGCTGGCGTAACTCCTCCTTCTCCTCCTCGGCCCGTTTGGCCCAGTTTTCCAGGAATTGCCGCCCTTCTTCCTTGCTCATCTCGCCCTGCTTCACCAGGTCTTTGACCACCTCGTCCGCTTTCTCCTTTGTGAGGAGAGCCAGGCCCAACGCGGTGGACAACGGCTTCTTCACAAAATCCAACATGATCTCCCTCCTCGATACTAAAATCTGGCAACGCCTTCCTATTTATTCATGCCAATTTCCAATTCATTCATACATACCATTTTCCAAACGGAAATGCCATACCTTGCCAGAAGATCCTACTATAGTGAGGGAAGAAAGTCAAGAAAAAGAGACCCCCAATGGAGGTCTCTCTTGGTTACAAGGGTTTCTTTGTACATTGCATGGTTTGGTATCGATCCGGCGCTTATGAACGCGCGGCCTTGGCGGCCAACGCCTTCTTTTGCTCCGAGCCCTTGAAGATTACCCACAAGGGGCTGGCGATGAAGATGGATGAATAAGCGCCGGAGGTAATCCCGATGAGCAGCGTCAGCGTAAACTCCCGCAGGGTGGCGCCGCCCCACAAATGGAGGGCGAGCACCGTCACCAACGTGGTCCCCACCGTGTTGATGGAACGGGCCAGGGTCTGGTTGATGCTCTTGTTGACGATCTCTTCAAAGGTCTCCTTCTTGCGGAACCGCAAATTCTCGCGGATCCGGTCGAAGACCACAATGGTGTCATTGATGGAGTAACCGACGATGGTGAGCATCGCCGCCACAAACGGACTGTTCACTTCAAGTCCCATGAACCGCCCAAAGAGGGCCACCAGCCCCATGGTCATCAGAACATCGTGCAGGAGGGCGATGATCGCCGCCACCCCGAACTTGAATTCAAACCGGATCGCCACGTAGATGAGAATACCCACCGAAGCGATGATTACCGACCAAAAGGCCTTTGCAAGCAGTTCGCGGCCGATTACCGGCCCGACGGTGTCGGTGCTGCTCTTCTCCCTGACGAGCTTGCCAATCGTTTGCTCCAGGCCGGCGTCAACTTGCCTCTCCTGCTCTGGTGAGAGCGGTCTGGTCCTGATGATGATCGTATTGCCGGAGCGCTGGATCGAAGAACCCCTGCCCAGATCCAATTCGCTCAAGGGGGCCTTGGTCAGGGCCTGGCGCACTTGCGCCACCGTCACCGGCTGTTCGAAGGTCCGTTGCAGGATGGTGCCGCCGGTAAAATCAATGCCGGGTTTCAGGCCCACCGTCATCAAAAAGACGAGGCCGATGAGCAACAGCACCCCGGAGATCCCCAGCCACAGGTACTTGTGCCCGATGACATTCAGCTTGATACTATCTAAAAAGTACATCTCCTTTTACCCCCTTACTCCAAAGAGCCTGACGTACCTGTCCGGGTCGCGGTCCACCAGAAGTGACATGAACAACCGGGTTACCACGATGGCTGTAAACATGCTCACGATAATACCAAGAGACAGGGTCACGGCAAAACCCTTGATGGGGCCTGTCCCAAAGATAAAGAGCACAATCGCCGAGATCAGGGTGGTAACGTTGGAGTCAAAGATACTGCTGAAGGCCCGGTGGAAACCGGCATCAATTGCGGCCCGCAGGTGCTTGCCCGCCAAGAGTTCTTCCTTGATTCGCTCAAAGATCAGTACGTTGGCGTCCACCGCCATGCCCACCGACAGGATCAAACCGGCGATGCCCGGCAGGGTCAAGGTGGCGTGAATCGTCACCAGCGCCCCCATTAAAAGCACCACATAGACACCCAGCGCCAGATCGGCCAAAAGGCCCGGCACCCGGTAGTACAGGAACATATACAAGAGAACCAGGATGACGCCGATGATTCCCGCCCGGACGCTGGCATCGATGGCGTCTTTCCCCAAAGACGGGCCGACGCTGCGGTTCTCGATCACTTTGAGCGGGACCGGCAAGGCGCCGGCGTTGAGCAAGGTTACCAGGTGCTTGGCCTCTTCCATGGTGAAGTTTCCGGTAATCTGGCCTTCCCCGCCGGTAATGGCCCCCTGGATCACCGGGTTGGAGATCACTTCGTTATCCAGAACGATCGGCGCCTGTTTGCCGATATTGGCGGTGGTCATCGCGCCAAACTTGGCCGCCGCGTCGCTGTTCAGCCGGAAGGAGACCGCCGGCCGGCCGTAGCTGTCCTGGGAGAGCCGCGCCTCAATGAGCTGGGCGCCGCTTACCACCACATTCCCCTGTGGATCCCGGAATTCCAGCTGAGCGGTCTTACCGATGACTTCAATGGCTTTCTGCTGATCCCGGATCCCGGGCAAGTCCACGATAATCTGGTTGGAACCCTTCAGCTGCACAACAGGTTCGGCCACCCCGAGGCCGTTGACCCGGCGCTCGATGACGTTCTTGGTTCTCTGCATGACATCTTCATTGACCTTGATTTGTGGGGTGTCCTGGCCCTCGAGCACCACGTGCACGCCGCCCTTGAGATCAAGCCCGAGTCTCAGCGGCAAGAAGTAGAGAGCCACCCCGGCCAAAGCGGTAACCAACAACACGCCGAGGATTCTCCAGAGGTTCTCCCGTCTCATCAATCTTCCCCCTAAGCACCGAAAAGTATCGTTGTACAAAGCACACAAGCCCATTATAGCGTTTCGCAATCAGGTTGTCAATTAAAGTAATTTAGCTCCGTTGATCAGCAAACCGAAGCGCGCATCGAGCAATTCGGCCGCACGGCGGCACATGATCATCCGGGTGAGAAATATTTCAAAATACTCCATAACCGGGCAGATCTCGGTTTCGATGGTAATTTCCAGGGTAACCGCCCGGACCTCCGGTTCCACTTTCAAAAACGAGTAGACCGCCGCATAGCTCACCCGGTCGTGGATATCAAACGTGGCCAGATCGGTGTTGCGCACCCGGGTCCGGTGCACATCGGTCTTGTCGGCCAGGATTACCGCGGCGGAAATGGTGCTCACCGGATCCCCCTGGTCTTCCTCGTGGTTGCCGATAGCCCCAAGAATCGCCGCCAGTTCGGCGGTCTCCATCCCCATATCGGCCACAATCCGCCCGGCCAGAACCGCCCCGATCTGGGCGTGATTCACCCGGCTCACCACATTTCCGATGTCATGGAGATAACCGGCAATCGCCGCCAGTTCCGCCTCCCTCTCAGAATATCCCAGGCGGGTCAAGACGTTGTGTGCGATGCTGGAGACCAGATTGGCATGGCGATGCCCGTGCTCGGTATACCCCATGGCCCCCAGATGGTCATTGGCCTTGTGAATATACACATCCACCAGCGGGTTCTTCTTTACTTCCTTCAAAGTAACCAGTGACGTTGCCAGAGTCAACAAACCAACCTCCGGTGTACAACAGCCCTGCACATAATCTCCCCCGCAAACCGGACACCAATACGTTACAGGCTGGCGCCGCGTCAAGAAACAAGGGATGCGAGGCCGCGCCACGACATAATAAAGGACGAACCACCAAGTTCGCCCTTGCACAAAGATTCCCGCACGGTGTCAATTGCCGAGGACCTGGCCCACAGCGCTCTTGGAAAGCTTGACTTCCACCTTATCGGCAATCCGTACTGTCACCACTTCATCTTTGAGGCCGGTAATCTCCCCGTGAATGCCCCCCACCGTCACTATCCGGTCGCCCTTTTTGAGCTCGCTCAGCATCTGTTTGCGTTTCTTTTGCTGCTGGGACTGGGGGCGCCACAAGATGAAGTAGAAGATGGCCAGCATGATGATAAAAGGCAGAAAAAGCTGGGTCAACGACTGAGTAGATGCCGGCTGGGCCGCGGCGGTAAGCAAAGTTAACATTTCTTCCCCTCCCGGTAGTTGTTGATCCCGGCGCTTTCGTTCATGCGGAGATGGTTAACCCGTAAGTACAGGTCGGGCACGTCCCGGGACACTCCCTTATTATTCCACAACAGAGCAAAAAATCCTCTCTGCCGTTTGGTACTTTCTCGAAAACTGCTTTACACTGCTCAGTTGCGGCTCAATTTTCACCATCTACGCCCTTCAGCGGCCAGGTGCTGGGCCTCGTGCCGTTTTTTCGCGTAATACTCCTCAAAACGGCCTTCCCGGAGCGCCGATCGGACCTCTTCCATAAATGCCAGCAAGTGGTGGAGGTTGTGCAGGGTGGCCAGCCGCAGCCCGAGAATCTCGTT
Source organism: Syntrophothermus sp. (assembly GCA_050260975.1). Classification (GTDB taxonomy): domain Bacteria; phylum Bacillota; class UBA5301; order JAMCQP01; family JAMCQP01; genus JAMCQP01. Next base: position 9,777 of record JBLNCV010000031.1, read on the forward strand.
AGCCTTGAAGAGATGGCGGATATAAGCCCTGGTATAATTACGGCAGGTGTAGCAATCACACTCCGGGTCCAGCGGGCCGAAATCCGCGGCATAGGCCGCATCCCGCACGATCAGGCGGCCTTTTTGCGTGAAGACTGTCCCGTTGCGGGCAATCCGGGTGGGCAGGACGCAGTCAAACATATCGATCCCCCTGGCCACCCCTTCCAGCAGGTAGTCCGGCGAACCCACCCCCATGAGATACCGCGGTTTCTCTTCCGGCAGAAGCGGCACAGTGTACTCTAAAACTTCGTACATGGTCTCGGGCGGCTCGCCCACGCTCAATCCCCCGATGGCATACCCCGGAAAGTCCATCTCCACCAGATCCCGGGCGCTTCTCTCCCGCAGATCACGGTAAAAACCGCCCTGGACAATGCCAAAGAGCGCCTGATCCCGGCGGGTCTGGGCCGCCTGGCAACGCCTGGCCCAGCGGGTGGTGCGCTCGGTGGAACTTTCCGTGTAGGCATGGTCGCTGGGGTAGGGGATGCACTCATCAAAAGCCATGATAATGTCGGAACCCAGGGCCTCCTGGATCTCCACCGCCCGCTCTGGTCCCAGAGAATGCTCCGACCCGTCAAGATGCGAACGAAAGGTTACCCCCTCTTCGGTAATCTTTCGCAGATCGCCCAGGCTGAAGACCTGAAAGCCGCCACTGTCGGTGAGAATCGGCCGGTCCCAGTGCATGAACCGGTGCAGCCCGCCGGCCTGGGCGATCAACTGGTGCCCGGGCCGCAGGTAAAGGTGGTAAGTGTTGCTCAAGATAATCTGTGTGCCGATGGAGACAAGTTCTTCCGGGGTCATGGCCTTGACGGTGGCCTGCGTTCCCACCGGCATAAAGACCGGTGTCTCGACGTCGCCGTGGGGGGTGTGCAGACGCCCGAGACGGGCTCTGGTCTTCTCCGAAGCCTTGAGCACTTCAAATGCAAAGTCGATTTCCAAAGGTTTCCATCCTCATTAAAGAATTAGCATCGCATCTCCAAAGCTGAAGAACCGGTATCCCAGAGTAACGGCCTCCCGGTACGCGGCCAGGATCGTTTCCCGCCCGGCAAAGGCGCTTACCAGCATCAAAAGCGTGGATTTGGGCAGGTGAAAGTTGGTGATCAGGGCATCCACCGCTTTGAACCGGTAACCCGGGTAGATAAAGATGCTCGTCCAGCCGCTGCCCGGCATGATCTCCCCCGTACCGGAAGCCACCGTCTCAAGGGTGCGAACAGCGGTGGTACCAACCGCAAAGATCCGGTTTCCGGCCTTTCTGGCAGCGTTGATGGCCGCCGCGGCCTCGGAACTTACGGTGTAAAATTCGGCATGCATCTTGTGCGCTTCGATCTCTTCCACCTGAACGGGGCGAAAAGTCCCCAAACCGACATGCAAGGTGAGATAAACGATCTTCACCCCACGGCTCGTGATCTCCTCCAAAAGCCGGGGAGTGAAATGCAATCCGGCGGTGGGCGCCGCTACGGACCCTTCATCCCTGGAATAGACGGTCTGATAACGTTCCCGATCCTTCAAAGGCGTCGTAATGTAGGGAGGAAGGGGCATCTGCCCGATCCGTCGCAGGATCTCTTCAAAAACGCCTTCGTGCTCAAACTCTAAAACCCTGCCGCCCGCTTCGGTCTTGTTGGCCACCTTCGCCGTCAGTTCCCCGGCGCCGAAGCTCAGCACGTCCCCGGTTCTGACTCGCCGGCCCGGCCTGACCAGAGTCTCCCAAATGTTGCCGGCGAGGCGCTTAAGAAGCAAAACCTCGACCTTTACCCCGGGGTCCTCCGTGCCGGAATTCTCCCGATTTGTTCCGGCGCGTCTACCGGCATGCGGGGTCGCCACGCGCCGGCGCATACCGTAAAGACGGGCGGGAATCACCCTGGTATCGTTAAGTACCAGGACATCCCCCGGAACCAGATACTCCGGCAGATCCCGGAAATGCCGGTGCGCC
>JBLNCV010000032.1:0-3117 GCA_050260975.1 Syntrophothermus sp.
ACCAGGGACCTGCCCCTCGAGGAGGTCACGATCCAGACGCCGCTGGCGCCGGCCAAATGCAAGGTAATCTCCGGAAAAAAGGTGGGGATTGTCCCCATTTTGCGGGCCGGCCTGGGAATGACCGACGGGATCCTCAAGCTCATTCCCACCGCCAAGGTGGGCCATATCGGGGTATACCGCGATCCCGACACGCTCAAACCAGTGGAGTATTATTGCAAGCTGCCCCCGGACGTAGCGGAACGCGACCTGATCCTGATCGACCCGATGCTGGCTACCGGCGGTTCGGCGGTGGCTGGAATCGGCTTTATCAAGCAGAGGGGCGGGCGCAATATCAAGCTGATGTGCCTGATTGCCGCTCCGGAGGGCATTGCCGCGGTACAGGCGGCCCACCCCGACGTGGATATTTATGTGGCGGCGGTGGACGAGCGGTTGAACTCCCACGGCTACATTGTGCCGGGGCTGGGGGACGCAGGGGACCGATTGTTCGGGACAAAGTAGGCGGTGGCGGAGGAAGGTGGGTCCGGCATGGAGCTGCCGGCAAAAACGGCGCAAGAGAAGAAGGAGAATGGGCTTACCAGGTACAAACGTCCTTCCTGGGACGCGTATTTCATGGAAATTGCGGGCTTGGTGGCCAAACGCTCCACCTGCCTGCGGCGCCAGGTGGGAGCAGTGATGGTCAAGGACAAACACATCCTATCCACCGGTTATAATGGGGCTCCGTCCGGTGTCCCGCATTGCATCGATGTGGGCTGCTTGCGGGAGGAACTGGGCATCCCGTCGGGCGAGCGTCACGAGTTGTGCCGGGCGATTCACGCGGAGCAAAACGCGATTATCCAGGCAGCTCTTCACGGGGTCAGTTTGGCCCGGGCCACGCTGTATTGCACGCATCAACCATGTATCCTGTGCACGAAGATGCTGATCAACGCCGGCATCAAGAGGGTCGTCTACCAGGGGGAGTATCCGGATGAGATGGCCCGTTCGTTTTTTGACGCCGCCGGGGTGACCGTGGAGAGATTTGACAACGGGTTGTCCAGGGCGTAGAATAGGGGTAAGGCTTTGTAAGATGTGGCAAGGCCTGCAAGAGATATTCAAGATATTATGGGGTTTCGCCGGGGATGCGGCACGGGGGAGTAATAAGAAGTGTCTGTTTACCTCCTTTTGGCGGTGTTTCTTTTATCATTGACGGTAGCTTTGCTTGCGACGCCCCTGGTGGGCCGCTTGGCGGTCCGCTGTGGGGCAATTGATTTGCCTGACGCCAGAAAAGTGCACAATAAGCCGATCCCGCGCTGGGGCGGCATTGCGATCTACCTTGCCTTCTTTCTTCCGGTGTTAGGCTTTCTTGGCTGGGGTGGAAAGGGCGTTCCAGGACTGATCCTGGGCGGAACGGTGATTCTTCTGGCGGGAATCGTCGACGATCTGGTGGGTCTATCGCCGAAACTCAAGTTTTTGGGCCAGGTTGTGGCCGCGGCGGTCCTGATTGCTTCCGGGATCCGCATTCAATTTCTTACGAATCCCGGCGGCGGGATGCTGTACCTGGGCCTCTGGGGAATACCGCTCACCTTGCTCTGGGTAGTGGGAATCACCAACATGCTCAACCTCATTGACGGGCTGGACGGGCTTGCGGCCGGGATATCGTCCATTGCCGCCACGGCGCTCTTTTTTGTGGCATTGCAAAAAGGACAGGCCACGGTGGCCCTGTATACGGTGGCGTTAACCGGTTCGGCTCTGGGATTTCTGAGATACAACTTCAACCCGGCCCGGATCTTCATGGGCGATGCGGGAAGCATGTTCCTGGGATTCGTTTTGGCGGCGGTATCGATCCAGGGTGCGTTGAAAGGGGCGGCCACCATCGCGCTCAGCATCCCGGCGGTGGCTCTGGGCGTACCGATCTTCGACACAGTGTTCGCGATAATTCGCCGTTTCCATAACGGCAAACCAATTTACATGGCTGATAAAGGCCACCTGCACCACCGGCTTCTGGCGCTGGGTTTGTCCCAGCGCCAGGCGGTGCTCCTGGTCTACCTGGTGAGTATCTGCCTGGGCGTGGATGCAGTGCTTCTGGCGAGTGTGCCGGCATTTTTCGGTGTGGCGCTGCTGGCGCTCAGCCTGGTGGTCTTCTTTACGGTGGCGGACCGGCTAGGCATTCTAAAACAGCCGCCCGCCAGGGATAAACGGCATTGAGGGGCGTGATTGGGTGGCTAACCGGCCTTTGCGGGTAATGAGCGTCTTTGGCACCCGCCCGGAAGCAATCAAGATGGCGCCGGTAGTCAGGGCGCTGGAGAGCGATCCTGGCTCCTTTGTTTTGAGGGTCGCAGTTACCGCCCAGCACCGGGAGATGCTGGACCAGGTGCTCGAGTGGTTCGAAATTCAGCCGGATTATGACCTGGACATCATGCAGCCCGGTCAGTCTCTTTCCGATGTGATCGTGCGGGCGTTGACAGGGCTGGAGGGAGTTTTAACCAAAGATAGACCGGACCTCATTTTAGTGCACGGCGATACCAGTACCACCTTTGCGGCGGCGCTGGCGGCCTATTACCAGCGAATCCCCGTGGGCCATGTGGAGGCCGGGCTTCGCACCAACGACAAATACCAGCCTTTTCCAGAGGAGATCAACCGGCGGTTGACCGGAGTGCTTGCCGATCTGCACTTTGCACCCACACCTCTGGCCAAAAACAATCTTCTGGCGGAAAACGCGCCGCCGGAATCGATCTTTGTCACCGGGAACACGGTGGTGGATGCTTTACTGGAGACTGTGAATAAAAGTTACACCTTTACGGACCAGGGGTTGGCGGATCTCATCAGGCAAGGCCGTAGAATCCTGCTGGTTACCGCACACCGGCGGGAAAACCATGGCGCCCCCCTGGAGCAGATTTGCCTGGCCCTGCGGGATCTGGCCGGAAGTTACCCCGATGTGGCGGTGGTCTACCCGGTCCACCGCAACCCACAGGTTGTCCAGGTGGCCAATGCGATTCTGAGCGGGCATGATCGGGTGTTCCTCATCGACCCCCTACCCTATGAAGCCATGGCCCACCTGATGAAAATGGCCTATCTGGTGCTCACGGATTCCGGCGGGATTCAGGAGGAGGCTCCTGGCCTCGGCAAACCGGTTTTAGTTCT